>JALFAW010000213.1 GCA_022773305.1 Spirochaetia bacterium | reverse complement strand
CAAAAAAATAAAAATCCGTTTATATTCGACATAGGTTTTTCCTCAACTTTTTAGCAAAATTCAGTTAGTCAGTCGCCTTCCGCCACTCCGCTATCGCTCCGGTCTTTCAGACCCGCCAAAGGCGGCGGCTCCACGCTCGGTGCGCTGCTGAAATTACAATCTGCACCCCACATTTCAAGCTGGCGAACTTGCTCGTGTTAACTAAATGTTCATTGGTGCGCCAAGTTTAGCAGCACGAGTCAGGGACAGACCTTGTTTTCAAACCGCACGTTTTCCTGAGTTTTGGCAAAGTACAATTCCAGCAAACGAAAGTAAAAAAATGCCAAAACTCTCGGCTCGTGCAAACCAAATGCTCATTTGTGCGCCAAGTTTAGCAGCACGAGCCAGGGACAGACCTTGCCTTTTCTTAAACTTTGATTTTACAAACTTATTATAAAAACATTCTGTTTTTAATACTCCGTTTGCACTTTCCATTGATGCAATATCCCAACAGACGCCTCTTGCAGAACAGCTCCGCTTCATTCCAAGTTGTATAAATCTTTTATCATGCTTAAATACTTCACGCATTTCTTCCGTAAAGATACGTGACGTCTGAAACATGCTTTTTATTAGGTTCAATTTCGAGTTTTTTAATTTTAAACAGTGGCAAGGATTGTAAGGGCTGGCGTAGCCAGTTCCGAAGCGTAGCGAAGGAATGAAGGTAGCACGAAGTGCGTACGGAACCCTAAAAAGCGCGAGTTTGCGATGCAAACTCGGGACGAGAAATGCTATGCATTTTTCGCTTTTTTTGCGAAGCAAAAAGCCACCCAAAGAATACGTCGAGTCAAGGCACGCTAACGCTTAAAGCCTTGACTTCGCCGTTTTGAGGGGGTTGTACTACCCCCTCAATAAAAATTTAAAACTCGACATTTGTCCTATTACTTTCTAAGGTGAAAAAATTGTGTTTCAGAAGGTTTACCGGAACTTCTTTCTTGTTTTTTTTCATTTGGTTGTATTCTTCAGGCGTAAATCCGTTTTCTGCGGATTTTTGACACCAGTCATTTTTAAGTGTGTTACTTTTTAGGGTGCAGATTAAATCAAGGGGCTGATGGTTTTCTTAACTTCTCTGCTGGAATTAATATTTACTTATGGAAATAATCAGATTACACAGAAAAGTTGCAATAATTGAAAGTATAATCAGAAATGCAGGAAGTTTAATATTTCTTCCATTTTTTTCGATAATGGAAGCAACTGCAAAAACAAGAACGATAGAGAAAACAAAAGAAATTCTCATTCTTTGTAAGTAGAACCTGAAAAACCCGCTGTAGCAGTTTTTTTTACGATTCTGCTATAATAGATGAAGATAAAATGTGCTGGTAAATATCGGAATTATACAAAAAACATGTATATGAAATTATTGGGAAACTAGATAATATTTCTGATGGAAACAATAAATATCATCAGATAAAGGATTTGTAGATGGCAAAAGTTTACATATTATGTGGAAAAATCTGCAGCGGAAAATCAACTTATTCTCAAAAACTTCGTAAAAGTCAGAAGGCGGTTATTCTTTCAGTTGATGACATCACTCTTACCCTTTTGGGGCAGAACGGTGGAGACACTCTGGATGTTTATGTGGAAAAACTGGAGCAGTACTTTTTTCAGAAATCTGTAGAGATTATTGAAACCGGAATAAATGTTATTCTTGACTGGGGATTTTGGACTAAAGCTGAACGGGATTTTGCAAAAGAATTTTACAACTCTCGGGGAATTGAATACGAGTTTCATTATATCAGCATAAGTGATGAAGAATGGTATCGACGTTTAGATAAGCGGAATAATGATGTTCTGGAAAAAAAATCTGATGCGTATTATGTTGATGAAGGACTTGCAGAAAAATTCAAATCGATTTTTGAAATTCCAACAAAAAAGGAAATTGATTTTTGGGTAGAATAATAAAAGGTAAATAAAATGATAAATACAGAATAAGTAGTCAATAATTTTTGCAGAAATTGCATTGTTAAAAGCTGATGCTGGCATCTGGTGTTTAATTGCAAACAGTTAAAGAATTGTGAGAAAGCAATTCCGTTTTATAATTTTTATTTACTGATTGGACAGTGGAGGAAGGATTATGAATAAAAAATCGATTGGATTTTTTTGTGTTGCTATAAGTTGTCTGATAGCAGGGACTGCCTGTCACGGACTTCGCATTTCAGATAATCCTGTAAAATTCAAAATTGGTGTTGCAGCAGGAATTTTAATGATTGTTGCAGCCATATCTTTTGCAATTGCTGGAATAATAGTTGCAGTAAAAGATAAAAGTATTAGACAATATGTTGTGTCTCCTGATTTTTTTGCAAAAACGTGGATTTAGCTTAAAATTAGGTAAGACAAATCTAACAAAAGCATTACCAAAATGCAAAAAGGAGACACAACATGGAAATTATAATTTATGTAGGAATGGA
>JALFAW010000211.1 GCA_022773305.1 Spirochaetia bacterium | reverse complement strand
TGTCATATAAATCTGTGTATTGACTGAAATTTAATTCTTGCTGTGACTTGAGCATAAAAAAAACACCACCTGAATAAATCTTACTATATTCAAATGGTGTTTGTAAATTCAGTCTTTAAAAGACTTTTTCAGTGACCTCTTTTTTTTAGTCATCTCTTTTTTTTGTGTTTAGTTATTTGTTTTTCATGTCTTTTTCCAACATAAAAAAATCAATTAAACAGAAGCTTTCCAAAGTTTATGCAGATTACAATACTCATAGGCTGCCTCAACTTTTTCACCTTCACCAAGAACAAAAGTTGCCTTAGGTTCATCTCCAGGTTTGAGCCACTTTTGCTGAATACCTTTGTTTGTTTTTAACAAAATCCATTCGATTAAATGTTCTTCCTGCATAGGATGTGCAACTTCGCCAACAGAAACTGTAACAACATTTTTTTCAATAGAAATCACAGGAACATGTTTTTCAGTAGCAGCATCAGTTACTCCAGGAACCAGTTCAGCCATAGGTTCCCCACAGCAAATTGTTGGAACAGGTGTGTTTTTTAGGATTACAATCACTTTTCCACAATGTTTACAATAATAAAACTTCAATTCCATAAAATCCTCCTTGCAAATCTGCAATAATACAATTATAAAAATCACCAGTTTTATAACCACGTGATTTTTATAATCCGATTTCCTGTAATTAAATATAATAAATTATCTGCACATCTCATAGAAAATAATGCTCGCTGCCTGTGCAACATTTAAACTTTCTACATTCGACGATTCAAAACCGACGTCCATTCCTTTCCAGGGAATAATAACAAGCTCATCACAATTTCGTCTTACATCATCACTTATTCCATGTTCTTCATTTCCAAGCACAGCAAGAACAGGCTTCTTTTTCTGATTTTTAATATTTTTTATCTCACAAACAGATTTTTTTGCAGATAAATCAGTACCGAGCCGAATCATTTTTCCTTTCATTTGTTCCAAAAATTCTTTGCACGATGAAACAGAATAAATCGACACATATTCCATTCCACCTTCTGCCACACGATAACTGCTTGTTGTAATTGAAGACTGGGACTCATCTTGCGGAATTACAATATTTTTTATCCCGAAAAAAGCAGCCGAACGGACAATTGCACCAAAATTATTCGCATTTCCAATTCTATCAAGCAAAACTGCATCTTCACCATTTTTTGCCCACTTTTCTGCCATTGCAAAATCTAAGGGCTCAATTGCAGGGCTTTCAATCATTGCCACCACTCCTTGATGATGAACAGAACCACATAATTTTTCCAAATCTTTTGCTGGCTTTTGATTATATATGCCATGATTTTTTGCTAGCTTTTTACACAGTCCGCCAAATTTCGGTGCAACGTCTGAAGTAAAATACAACCGCCTGATTTTTTCAGGATGATTCTTTTCAAGTTTTTTTACTGCGGCAAAACCACAAACCGCAAGTTCATTTCGCTGAGTATTTTTCATAAGTAAAATATACATTTTTTAAAAGAAAAAATCGAGGTATGGCTCGTGCAAAAAACTGGCACATCAATAAATGTTCAGTTTGCACGAGCCTTGAGTTTTGGCTGTTTTATTACATTCTTTTTAAATGGAGTTTCGTTCTTGCCAAAACTCAGTTTATTGTTTTGTTTAAAATCGAGGTCTGTTCCTTTTTTACAAACTAAACGTTAATTGATATTACAATTTTCAGCACGAGACAGGGACAGACCAAATTGAGGTCTGGCTCGTGCAAAAAACTGGCACACCAATAAACATTCAGTTTGCACGAGTCTTGAGTTTTGGCTGTTTTATTACATTCTTTTAAATGGAGTTTCTTTCTTGCCAAAACTCAGTTTATCGTTTTGTTTAAAACCGAGGTCTGTCCCTTTTTTACAAACTAAACGTTCATTGATATTACAATTTTCAGCACGAGCCAGGAACAGACCAAATTGAGGTCTGGCTCGTGCGAAAAACTGACACACCAATAAACGTTCAGTTTGCACGAGCCAGGGACAGACCTCCCCCTACGACTTCTGAAAATATTTCGCTTCGCTACATACTTTCACAAGCTCACGAGCCCATACGACCGGTCAAGGCACGCTTCGCTCAAGGCCTTGACTCGCTCGTTTTCAGGGGTTGTATTAACCCCTGAATAAAAAAAAGGCATTTCCACAAAAATATGGAAATGCCTTTCTTATTGATTAAATCAGCAGTATAAGATTACTCTTTTACACCACCAGCAGTAGCTCCTGCAATAATGTATTTTGAAAGACAGAAGTAAATAATCATCAAAGGAATGATTGCTAAAGTCATCAACATATAGTTAATTCCCTGGTCATTATTCATGTAGTCGGCATTTCGTGCATTTGCAATTACAATAGGGACAGTCCATAAAGTTTTTTTGGTAAGTACAAGTTGTGGAACGAAGTAATTATTCCAAGATGATACAAAAGAGAAAATTGCTTGAACTGCAAAGGCAGGTTTCATCATTGGTACAACAATCTGATTAAATGTTCTGAATTCGTTACATCCATCAACACGAGCAGCTTCAACAATAGAATAAGGTAAAGTTGCTTCCATAGATTGATACATATAGAAGAAGACTACAGGAGCCGCAATCGAAGGAACAATCAAAGAAACATAACTATCCATCAAATGAAGCTTTGTAAGCAATCTAATAAAACCTAAAGTTGAAACCTGAGTTGGAACCATCATTACAGCCATAATAAACTTAAAAGAAAATTTCTTAAGTTTAAAGTTATACATGTAAATTCCATAAGATGTCATTGCAGAAAAATATGTTGTAAAAGCAGCAGTCATGATTGCAATGAAAAGACTGTTTACCATACCTCGCAAAATAGGATAGTTTTCTGCGTAGTTACCTGTTGTTGAAGATAATTGAACACCATATTTTACAAGAACATTTTGCCAAAACTCTGAATCTGTTTTTTTATTGATTGAAAGATTCAAAAAGTTTCTGATTAAAGAAGTTCCTGGAAGTGCAGAAAATCCTAACTGAATCTGCATATGCGAACGAGTACAGTTAATAATCATTATATAAAAAGGGAAAAGTGAAATTATTGCTAGTAAAACTAATACAACATAACAAAGAACTCGTTTTACACCTAAAGTTCGACTCTGACTTTGTATTTTTTCCATTGTAAATCTCCTTGAATTAGCGTTTGTTCTGGTAATTTTGCATTGTCATTTTGTAAACAATACCACTCAAAACACCAGTAATTGCAAAAATCATAACCGAAGTTACACCAGCAGGTCCAAAGTTCTTGTTTGCTAAATGTTTATTCAATTTCATAATGATAGTCATTGTTGAACGGTTTGGAGTTCCCATACCATTTGACAAAATCTGTGGAACATCAAACATTTGGATACCACCAATCAAAGAAGTAATCAAAACGTATACAAAGATTGGTAATAACAAAGGAATTGTAATCTTAAAGAAGATTGTCATGGCATTTGCACCGTCAATACGAGCTGCTTCAAACAAACTATTATCAATTCCCATAACACCAGCCATCAGAAGAATTGTAGTGTTTCCATACCACATTAAAAAGTTCATCAATCCCACAATTGAACGAGTCCATCCTGCACTAGTGAAAAATCGAATAGGTTCGTATGCTGGAAGTTCGCCAGAAGCAATCTGAGCTTCATTCATATTAGTATAAATTCCTTTCAAGATATTATTAACTGGTCCATTTGGTGAAAGAAGCGCAAGGAAAAGCATTGCAAAAGCCGCAGCCATAATCAAGTTAGGAAGATAAATGACAGTTTTAAAGAACTGTTGACCTTTAAGTCTAAGCTCTGTATTTGTAAACCAAACTGCAAGCATAAGTGAAATTATGATTTGTGGGATAAAACCAATCAACCACATAACCAAAGTATTCCAAAAATACTTAGCCATATTGTCACCAGAATTGAAAACAATCTCGAAGTTTCTTGTAATTGAAGACTGTCGTTCTCTCAATTCTTTTTTTGCTGCTTCAATAACTTGTGTGGCAGGTGTTCCAGAACGAACTCCTTTTTTCACAAGATTTTTTATTTTTTTTGTATATTTACTTACTGTAATATCCTCTGCAGCTGTAGTTACAGTAGTTAAAATTTCATTTTCTAAATCACTTGTAGTTTTATCTGATAAATCATAGTTTGCAGCAAGTTCATCAAGAGCAACTTCTGCATCATCAATCTGCCAGGAATAATATTCTTCCTGACCTGTAAAATATCGGGCAACTGAAGCATTTGGTCCGATTATGTCTAAGCCATCACGATAATATTCCAAAAAACTATAACCAAATGTTGTTAATAAAGGAATTAAAGAAAAAATGATATAAATTAAAAAGAACGGAGCAATGAAAAAATATCCCCATTTATCATATTGAACAGAGTGTTTTTTCTTTGTCTTACTCACTGCTGGAACTGAATTATTTGCCATAATGACCTCGATAAAAAAAGATTCAACAAAAAAGGGACTGCCTTTCAGCAAGTCCCTTTTAGATTCTTACTTACTCAAACTATCGTTTCAAGTTTGGATAAAGTTCAATTACAGATGTATAGAAGTTATCCCATGCTGTATCAAGGTCTACTTTTCCTTCAAAGTAGTCTTTCATAGCAGCCTGAATCTTTTCGTTACATCCCTGATCATATTTTGTCATTGTTTTCTTTGAGATAGAAGCACCATTCTTTAAGTAGATAGGAAGTGGATCCTGATTTCCCAAGAATGCATTTTTGTATCCATCTTTTGAAAGAGATTCCATAGCAGCAGCACTGTTGATACAATCACCAGCTTTTACACAAATGTCTTTAAGTGTGTTTGTATCACAAGTAAGTGTGTACATAATATCTTTGATGATGTCTACGTTGTCAGAACCTGCAGCACCACAAATCCATGTTCCACCCCAAGAGAATCCCTGTGGACCTTCGCAGAATGCCCAGTCACCTTCAGCAGAACCTTCTCCGTGTGGCATACAGAAATCATAGAACCAACCTACAGCGAAGTAACCAAATACTTTACCGTCTTTCATCATTCCCTGTGTAGATTCAGCTGACCACAAAGAAGCTTTGTTGTTATATCCTTTGTCTGAATAAGTTTTAGTCTGTTCAATCCATCTGTTAATCTGTGGGTCGATTGTGATTTTGTTTCCTTTTACCCATGGAGATTTAACGTTATCCTGGAAAGCACGGAAAGCATCATCATAACCAGAAAGCATGAAATATCCTGCTTCTTTCATTTTTGCAGCAACTGCATCGAATTTATCCCAGTCAGAAATCATAGCCTGTACTTTTGCTGGATCATCTGTTCCAAGAACTTGTTTTGCATAAGAACGGCGATATACAAATCCACCTGGAGTTGACTGCCAAGAAACACCTTTAAGTTTTCCTTTTGAGTCAGTTACGATATCTTTTGTATACTGATACTGGTTAGCAACATCTTTTGCTTTAAGACCGATGTCTTTCATTACGTCCAAAGTATAAGTTGTATCTACATATTTAAGAGCATAGTCTGCTTCGATACAGAAAAGGTCGATTTTGTCATCAGCTTTTGCATTTGCCTGATTCAAAAGAGCTTCATCAAGTTTATCCTGATAAGCATTATTCTGATTTGGTGTCTGAATAAAGTTTACAGTAACACCCTGAAGAGCTTTTGGATTCTTTGATTTATAAAAATCATTGAAACGAGCTGGGAATTCATCGTTCCAAACATAAATATTGAGGACTTTTCCTCCCTTGTTCTTTGCAGCAAACATTGAAGAAGCTGCCAAAGCCATCATACATGCACCAATAACAATTCTCTTTGTCATTTAGTTTTTCTCCTATTTCCTAAATTCCTTAGGGTTAAACTCAACGTTTAATTAAGAAAACTCTTACTACAACGTTGTAATTAATATAATAATGCTTTATTTTTATTTGTCAACAAAAAAAACAATTTTTTTTGGAAATTTTTAATTTTTTTTAGGGAATTTTTCCTATGCACCTTTTTTATGAGAATCATATCTATAAGATTGTTGAATTCCGTTTAAAATGGGGCACGACCTTCTGTCCCTGCACGCACTAAAAATTCTTACACCAGTGAACATTTTTGTTTGTGCGTGCCTAGAGTTTTGGCGAGTTTTTAATCCTTGTGTGAACTAAAAACTCCGCTTCTGCCAAAACTCAAAAAAAAGTTTTGTTTAAAATCAAGATTTATCCCTGCACGTGCTTGATTATTTATACACCAGTGTACGTTTTTTTGCACGTGCTGCGAGTTTTTCTTAACGCTCCGCTAAAAAACTCGATAAAACTTTTGTTTAAAACAAGGTGTGTCCCTGCTTTTATTTTCACTGTGTGATTTTAGATTAATTCGCCAGTTGACTATCTGATTTGCAGGGTTTTAAACTATACAGCGCACCGAGGCTTGAACAGGCGACGAAGTCGAGTCCGAAGGACCGAGCGGTAGCGAGCTGTGAAAGGCGACTGACTAACTAAATTTTGCTAAAAAAAGGAAAAAAAGGGGACAGACCTCTATTTTACAAAATAAATATTTTATTCTATCAATTTAACTTGTCTTTTTTATGTTCTTTTTTAGTTTTTATCTTGTTTATTCTGGAAAATCCAATTATAATAATATTGTGGCTGAATTATTTGTTGTGGGAACTCCGATTGGAAATTTAGGCGATATCACTTTTAGGGCTGTTGAAACTTTGAAAAGTGTTGATTTCATTGCAGCTGAGGATACTCGTCATACTTTGCAACTTTTAAACCATTTTGAAATCAAAAAGCCGTTGATTTCCTGTCGTGCCCAAAATGAAAGAATTGCTGGTGAAAAAATAATTGAGTTGTTAAAACAAGGTCACAATGTTGCATACGCTAGTGATGCTGGCACTCCAGGTATAAGTGATCCAGGTGCTGTACTTGTTGATTTGGTTAGAGAAGCAGGTTTCAATGTTGTGCCTATTCCAGGTCCTGCTGCATTTACTACTCTTGTAAGTGTGGCTGGAACTGGCGGAAAAACTTTGATTTTTGAAGGTTTTTTGTCACCAAAAAGTGGTAAAAGGCGCACTCGTCTAAAAGAACTTTTGGAAACTGGAAATGCTGTTGTAATTTACGAAAGTCCTTTTAGAATTGTTAAACTTTTGGCCGACATTGCCGATATTGAAAGTACTAGAAGGGTTGTTGTAGGACGTGAGTTAACTAAACTGCACGAAGAGATTTCAAGCGGAACGGCTCTGCAGGTTTTTGAGGATTATAGTTCAAGACAATCTATAAAAGGTGAGTTTGCAGTTTTCATTTCTGGTGTAAAAAATGTTAAACATTTTGATGAATCTGCCGATAATTAATATATAGAGGGGTAGGATGTTATGATGATTAATAGTATTAATAACGTTTCTCAGATAAACAATGTTCAGAATCTTCGCAAAACAGAAAATACTTCAAAAGTATCTGCAAGTACTGATTCCATTAGTGTTTCTGCAGAAGCTAAAGAAATGGCAGAGCTTTACTATATGGACAAAGTTGCACAAGAAACTCCTGACATTCGTGCTGACCGAGTTGCAGAAGTCAAAGAAAAACTAAAAGACCCTAACTACTTGAATAACGCAGTTTTTACCTCTGCTGCCGACAATTTTTTGTCTGCTTTAGGACTTTAATAAAGTAATTTGATATTTTTGGACGATTTTTTAAGGCTGTCGAAAAATTTTGTTATATAATAAAATCTGCCGAATTTTTAATTTCGACAGATTTTTTATAACAAGTATTTTGGACAGCCTTTTTTTTTGCATTTTTTATATTTATGGAGTTAAGTAGTTTATGTCTGATTTTATTTTTAGAATTAATCCAAATATTATTCTTGGCCCTTATACTGTAAGCAGACTTGGTCAACAGGTTCGTGAGTGGGGTTCGCGTTTTATGGTGATTGTGGATCCTTTTTTGAATGAAGCAAAGGTTTCCGAAAAAATTATTCAGACTTTGAACGACCGAAAAATAGAATGTATTATTTTTTCCGAATTGACTGAAGGAACTTCCACTAAAACTATTGCAAGAGCTCTTTCACTGGCAAAGGAAGGTCATGTTCACGGAATTATTGCAATTGGTGGAGCAAAAGCCCTGCACGTTGGAAAAATTGTTGCAGCCCTTTACAATGAAGTTCACGATTTATACACTTTTGTTGATGGAGCTGTTCCGTCAACAAATCCATTACCTTTAATTTGCATCCCTACTACGTATAGAGCACCGTTAACTTTTAAACAAGACGTGCCTGTTACAGATGCTAGATGTAATCAACTCAAATTCATGCAAGTTCAAAATGCTGTGTGCAAACTTGTTTTGATTGATCCAAATCTCATGCTGACTCTTACTGATAATCAAAAATCTCTTTTTTCTATCGAAGTGATAGGAATGGCGATTGAAGCGTACATATCACAAAAATCCAATTTTTTTAGTGATATGTTTGTGGAAAAAGGACTAGCTCTTATTTCCTATGCACTGGATGGGTCTCCATCTTTGGAAATTACTACACCAGAAGAAGTTCTACTCGCTCAAGGGGGAATTCTAATTTCCATGGCAGTTTCTGCTTCAGCATTAGGTATGGATACTCTTCTTTCATTGAGCATTTATTCTCGATATCATAAAAGCAAATCTTTGGTATCTTCCATTCTTCTTCCTTTTGCACTTGAAGATGCCTGTAAATTTAAAGTCGCAAAACTTGAAAAACTTGCACACATTCTCAGAACCTGCCCTGAAGAAACTAATGGCGCAGAAGCTGCAACCTCTCTAATAGATTATATCCGTGAAAAACTTGCAATTGCAAATCTGCCTACTCGTTTAAAAGATTTAGGTTTAACGATTGAACAACTTTCTTTGGCGGTAGAAGATGTTGGTCAAACAAACTTGATTAACAATCTTCCACGAAGCATGTCTACCGATGATTTATTTGATTTTGTAAAAATGGCGTATTAATATGATAGAACCAGCAAAACTTTTTCAACTTGAAGGCGGACAAAAAAGAAGAAAACTTGCTTTGACTTTTGGTGCATTGGAACGTGACATTCGTGGAATTGCAGAAAAAGGAACTGAGTATTCGTTTACTTCCATGACAAGAACACAATACATCGTGCAGATTACAAAAGTTCTGTTAAAAGATGAAAAACTTGATGATGCAACTCGAAAAGAACTTGAAAAACTTATTGCTCAGGATAATCTTGATGAATTGAGAATCTGTAATGTTGCAAGAAATGCTCTTTTGGCGATAATCGGAACTTTTCCTGCGGAATGGGATTTAGTTATTGCACCTCACACTCCTGCAATAGATGAAAACGGAATTGTAAGAAAACGTGATTTTTTTCCTGACGTATGCGTATATGCCGAAGACATTCGTTCTCCCTTTAACATTGGCTCAATTTTCAGGACAGCAGAAGCCATGGGAGCTGATAAAGTATTTATTTCACCGCGCTGCATTGAACCGACACAGCCACGTGCCATCCGTTCAGCAATGGGTTGCATCGAAACAATGGGTTGGAATCGCTGCGATTTATCACAATTACCAAAAGATTTACCTGTTTTTGCTTTAGAAACTGGCGGAACCGACATAAACGACTTTGTTTTTCCAAAAAAAGGAATCTGCATTATCGGATCTGAAGAGCTTGGTGTAAGTCCAGAAGCTTTAAAATGTGCTGATTATGGGCGTGTTACAATCCCGATGAAAGGATTAAAAGCATCACTCAATGTAGGTGTTGCATTCGGGATTCTGATGCAAAAGTGGGTAGAATCTCTGCAAAAATAAACTGATTATTTCGAATTGATTATTTCCATGCTCAGTTTATTTTATGCAACATTTAACTGCTTAATGATATATTTCAATTGACTTTCCGACGAAATATTAAAATCCTTCAAAACCTGTTTATTTATCTGATAATATTCAGCCACATCATCCTGATAGAAACCAAGCATCTCTGCAAGATAAAGAAGTTCATAATCAGAACGATTTTGATTATCATATTTATCAACATAAGCTTCCAAAAAATTCCATTTAGCAAAAACATCATAGGTACTAGATGGAAATTTAAAATGTTTTGCATATACCAGCGAGATGAAATTTCCTGCATTTCCGATTTCAAAAAACTCCATGATTTCATCACCAATATTTTCGTACTGACTGCACAAATCTTTGACATACTGTTTCTGTTCATTCGATGCAGTCAACAGGAAGATAAGTCCCATTTTATCTAAAAGTCCCAACGTATAATAATATTCTTCATCATGGTTTTTAGAAACATTTGGAAAATTCTTATAAAGATTATATGCGTAAACTGCAGTACGTTTTGCGTCTTTAAGTAAATGAACAAGTCTGTCAGTTGGTTGAATTTTATTCACAGAAGGATTACTGTCTGAAAAGATGAATTTCAGCTCAGTATCAGAAAGAAGCTCCAGAGCTTTTGGAATGCTGAAACATTTTGAATCTTTTTCCAAAGCATATTTCAAAGTGAGAAGAGAAAGTGTTGTATCATCACGAATAAAATCTAAAAGTTTTTGACGATCAATAAAAGAATTATTTTTTTGATTCACAATTGAACTAGCAATATCAAATTTAGATTCAAAAACAGGAATCTTTGATTGCATAGTAACAAATTCATAAGATACAATTTCTACGCCAGCGAAAATCTTTTCATCACAAGGCAAAATAATCTGAGTGATAGTTTCTTCATCAGTAGAAAAAATCTTAAAACAATCACGTTTAAGCCCAATTTTCTGAAGCATAAGATTGATGATAATAATGCCAAGTCCAGCTCCCTCTGACTGGTCAATAACATTGGCAACAACATCATCCATATTTTTATATTGCTGAACACTATCCAGTTTATTTTGAATGCGTTCTTTTTCAAAAACTGTTAAAACTGAATTATTCTTGATTTCAATTACAACATTATGATTTGTAAGTTGAAGAGAAAGTTTTACATATAAACCGGCTTTTCTCTGAAGTTCAAGATAATGCTCAAGTTTTTCGCAAGTTTCTTCCCTGAAGTGTTCCATTCCTTTTGCATAATCATCAGGATTGTTAATATCTAGATTTTTTTCTTTAAAATATACGCGTTTTGTATTCGCTTTTTTTGAGTTTGCTAAAAGTTCACCTAAACAATAATTAATATATTCTTGCAAATGCTCCTGATGACAAGCTTCCAAAAACAATTCAACGACACTACGGAAATACATTTCCATATTGCGTGAAAGTGTATATGATGTAACCTCTATGGGCATTCGGAGTTTAATTGCATCTAAAACTTTTTTTCTATCAATTTTTAAATGTTCTTCCATATCTGTCATCTTTTACATTTTACTATATTTTCGTTGTTTTGTAAAAGAGTTTTGTTATTTTTTTTATTTTTTTTGTCTCAAGCTTACAAAACTTTTTTATTTTCTCCAGTACGCTGGAAACATAAAAATTAACATTGTATATAATTCTAAACGTCCAGCAAGCATTGCAAAACTGTACCAAATCTTCACAAATGATGGTAAAAAACCATAATTTGCAGATGGTCCGAGAGTTCCAAAAGCTGGACCAACATTTCCGACCATTGATAATGCACCAGTAAATGATGAAAATAAATCAAGATTTCCAAGGCATCCAACAAATGTCGTAATTCCTACCA
This sequence comes from Spirochaetia bacterium, assembly GCA_022773305.1. GTDB lineage: Bacteria > Spirochaetota > Spirochaetia > Treponematales > Treponemataceae > Treponema_D. The sequence continues at coordinate 4,859 of JALFAW010000211.1, read as the reverse complement.
GAACTAAATACAAAGTGATAAAAGCTGCTACATTGAAAATTATGTCTTTTCTTCCAACTTTATTGTTCAACCTGATTGAAAAAACCCCGTGAGGATGAAGCATTCGTTTTGTTTCGTTATTTACTTGTTTTGTCAAAATGACCCAGCGGATTACTTTTATACTTCCTGCAGTGGAACCAGAACAACCTCCGATAAAATACAACAGAAAAAGCCAGAATTGTGCTGATGTTGGCCAGGTTATAAAATCTGCAGTTGCAAATCCGGTTGTAGACATAATCGATATTACTTGAAATGATGCAAATCGCAAAGATTTTCCAATCGTACCATAAGTTTTTAAAAGTGAAATTGTCACCATCACTATGAAAAAAACAACAATACCGATATACGCCTTGAGTTCTGAATTATCACGAACTTCTCGAAAATTTCGCTGAAATAAATAATAATACAAACTGAAGTTTATTCCAGCTAAAAACATAAACACAGTGATAATTATATCAATAGCTGCAGAATTATAATTTCCGACAGAAGCGGTTTTTGTGGAAAATCCACCTGTTCCAAGTGTTGCAAATGAATGGGAAAGAGCATCTATAAAATCCATGCCGGCAATTTTCAGCAGGATTGTTTCTATCAAAGTGAATGCCGCATAAATAAGCCACAAAACTTTTGCAGTTGTAGTGATTCTTGCAGTTACTTTTCCTTTTTCAGGTCCAGTTGTTTCTGCTTTTATCAGCTGAAAACCTCCAACTCCAAGCAAGGGCAAAAGAGCAACTGTCAAAGTTACAATTCCCATTCCACCAAGCCAATGTGTAAGACAGCGCAGCATATTTATGCAGCGAGGAATAGAATCAATATCACCAAGAATTGTAGCTCCTGTAGTTGTAAAACCGCTGACACTTTCAAAAAAAGCATTTACAAAAGAACCGAAATATTCGGAAAAATACATTGGAATTGCTGCCATCAAACTAGCAACAATCCACGAAAGTGCGACAATCAAAAAGGTCTGACGCAGTTTCATCTGATATTTGATTTTCCTAGTAGGAATATTGATAAGCGCAAACAGCACAAAACTGATTATCATGGGAATGAGAAAAGATGGTAAAAAGTCAGTTTCTCCGCAATAAATGGCGACAATAACTGGAATTGCAAAAGTACCACCGACAATTGCCGCGAGAATGGAAGTAATTTTCAAAAGTGTGATAAAAAACATTATTCCAAACTTCCTGAAAAATAATTTAAAACTTTTTTACTGTTCTCTGATTTTGTGATTAAAACAACGTGGTCGCCTGATGAAATCTGTGTATTTCCATTTGCGATTGAATAAACTTCAGTGTTCCGATTTTTATTCATCAAAACAAGGAAATTTCCAGGGTCGGCAATTTCTTTGAGAGTTTTTCCAAGAATTTTTGATGAAGGATTGATTTCGCATTCAACAACTTCAAGTTCGCCAGTCGTAACTGTATGAATTTCTTTTACAGATTTTCCACGTAAATGACTCATGATAGAATCTACAACAGCATCTCTCAGAGGAACTGGTACATCAATTCCAAGTTTTTTTGCAATCTCACCAAATGCAGCACTAGAAACAAGACTGATTGACTGCATCACACCCAAAGATTCAAGATAAGCAGCCAGAACCATATTCATTTCGTGATTATGAGTTGCACAGATTGCCAGATCAAACGAAGTAATGCCTTCTTCCCGCAAAACAGATTCATCAGAAGCATCTGCGCGAATTACACGTGCATCAGGAAATCTTTCAGAAGCAGCCTTTGTCAGTTCATCATCAGTATCAATAATCACAAAATCCTGAGAATGACGAGATGAAAAAGTTGAAATCTTTGAAGTGAATTTAAAATTAAAAAGATTTCCGAAAGCTGATTTCTGAGGTTTTATCAGTTTTTCTGCAATGATTGTGCCAATTCGCCCCGCACCAATCAAAACAATTTTTTTTATCTCTTTTTTTCTAGAACCACAAAGGTTTGAAAGTTTAGAAATATCTTTTTTATCCAAAAGAACACCGATTGTATTACCAGCTTCCAAAACTGTTTCACCAGAAGGCAAAGAAGTGATACCGTTTTTTTCAACATAAGAAATCAAAAAGTTTGCGTCAGTTTTTGTGCGTAAAGATTTTATTGAAATTTTATCAAAAGCAGAACGTTCTTCTATTGTAAAACGAGTAATAACCAAATCAGAATTTGTAAAAGAAAGGACATTTCCAATGGCACCGTTTTCTACCGCCTGCACAATCGCATCAGCTGCTTCAACATCGGGGTGAATCATATAATCAATGCCATAAAGAGGACGTTTATTTGCAACTTTATCAGCAGAATGTTTTTTTTGAGCAGAAGTTGTGTTTACATAATATGCATAATTTCTGACTCGGGCAATCTTAAGTACATTAGGATAAACTGCATCCACTAGAGAACAAGTAATCATATTCACTTCATCAGAAGAAGTAACACAGACTAAAGCATCTGCTTTTGCAATTCCAACGTCTTCCAGAGTGTCCAGATTATTTCCATCAGCACACATAACTGTACAATCCAGCTGATTTGAAGCATGACGAATAATATCTTCATTATTATCTATGATGGCAACTTGATTTCTTTCATTAATCAAAAGTTTGGCAAGTTGCACACCTGTAAAACCTGCCCCTACAATAACAATCTTCATAGGAGCATTATACTATAAAAACTACTGTTGCGACAACTTAGATTTCTTTTTTCCTGCAAAGAATAAAGCAGCATATACAAGGGCACACACAACAAGAGAAGCTACAGCCTCCAAAATTTCACTTGGAAGTCCAACGAGAATCACACCGATGTAACCTGTTCCTGCCATCCCGATTTTTTCCAATGCAGCACGAATTCCTGTTCCATCAAAAATAAAAATACAACCGTAAACCATAAATGTATGCGCACAAGTTGCAATAAAACCACTGATTCCTGCAGCAACAGATTTTGGCATTTTTGGAATAAAATTCAAAAGTGTCCACAAAATCCAGGTAACTACGCCCAAAAGCATTCTTGGCAACACTGAACATAAAGGATTAACAAAAAGAGGATCCAAAATGCCTGTAGGACTCATTGATGCCATTATCAAAGACATAAGACCCATTACAAAACCAGAAAAAATTGCACCTGAGACACCTGTCATCATGGCACACAAAATTACAGGAATCTGAAGAATTGTGATAGAAATTGTCGGACTGAAAGCAATAAAACCAAGTCTTGTAACTGTCAAAACGATAATCAAAGCGCTGAACGCACCAACCAAAGCAATTTTTTTATTTCTGTTTAAAGCAAGAGTTGTCTGATTTTCTAATAAATTCATAAAATAACCTCAATTAATACTAGGTCAACCATTTGGTTTTTCAATTTTAAACCGTGGCAAGGATTGTAAGGGCTGGCGTAGCCAGTTCCGAAGCATAGCGAAGGAATGGAGCGATAGCGTAACCCTGAAAAGCCTGTTTTTTGCGTAGCAAAAAGCCACCCAAAAAATAAAAAAATGAAAACTCAAAATTGAAACCTAAAGATTTTGCAAGCAATTTTTTTTAATTCAGCTCGATGGCTCGCTTAACACCAAGCAAAACAAGTTCTGGCACAATCTGATCAAATAAACCATATTCACTGAAAACTTTTGCAAATCCGCCAGTTCCAAGAATAAACGGTTTTTTACCGCCAAAAACTTTTTTCTGATAGATGTAAGAAATTTCTTTTATAGCACCAGCGTGACCGTAAAAAAGACCAACCTGAATTGCTTCAGTTGTAGTCAAGCCCAAAACTTTTTCAGGTTTTGCAATTTCAACGGCAGGCAATTTTGCAGTGCCAGTTGCAAGAGCATCTACAGAAATTTTAAAACCAGGTAAAATAGAACCACCCAAAAACTCATTATTACTAGAAACAAGCTCCAAAGTAGTTGCAGTTCCCAAGTCCACAATCACCATATCAGTATTTGGATACAAACTTACGCCACCCATCGCAGCGGAAATCAAATCTGCACCAATTTCCTTAGGATTAGGATATTTCAATTTTAGTCCAGTTTTTATTCCAGCTTGCACAAAAAGTGGTTCACAATTTAAATATTTTGAACACGCACTCGCAAGCGAATAATTTACCGTAGGAACAACACTGCAAATGCCCACTCTCGAAATATTTTTCCAGTCAATACCATTTTCAGTAATTACTGTTCTAAAGAAAATCCCAATTTCATCGGAACTTGAATGAATGTTAGTTTCCTTTCTGAACTGCAAAATCAATTTTTCACCTTCAAAAAGACCACATGTAGTAGAAGTATTTCCAACATCAATAGTTAAAATCATAATTTTCCAATTAATTCAATAGTGATAATACAAAACGGTTTTTTATTCAAAGTTGGCTAGATGTGTAAAATCATGATATTAGCATAAATAGCCTCATAAAAATAAAAAAAATTCAACACAATATAGCTTCTACAAAAAGTCAGCACAATATACCGTCTGCACAAAAAAATCTGCCCGAAAAAAAATTCAAACAAAAATAAACTTTCCGAACAACTAACAATAAATAAAGATTTAATACAATAGAATATTTCAATTATTTTTTATATGCATAGTACCTGTCCTCCGGATCAAGTCTTTCAAAGAAGAGCTTTTAATTTTTAAGAATCAATTCCACAAGGGTAACTGTTCAATATATATTTATCACATTTTGACATTTTTGTCAATTTTGTCAAATAAAATAATAGGACAAATGTCGAGTTTTAAATTTTTATTGAGGGGGTAGTACAACCCCCTCAAAACGGCGAAGTCAAGGCTTTAAGCGTTAGCGTGCCTTGACTCGACGTATTCTTTGGGTGGCTTTTTGCTTCGCAAAAAAAGC
>JALFAW010000065.1 GCA_022773305.1 Spirochaetia bacterium | reverse complement strand
ATAATCAAAGCTTGCACTTTAGAAACACTAGGATTTTTTTTATCATCAGAATTTTGTGAAATTTTTGAACTTCTTTTTTCAATGACAGATGATAAAATCAAAAACAATGAAGTAATAATAAATCCACAGCAAGTTACTTTAATAGAAAGATTTGGAATCAGTTTGCTTGTAATAATTCCCATCACACCTGTAACAATAGTTGAAAGGATGATGGCAATGATGATTTTTCTATTTGCCAAGTCCTTTTGTGCCAAAACAACGTCATAATCCTTAGAATTTTCTTTTACTTTTGGACTTTTAGAAATCCATCTACCCAAACATTTCAAAAGTTCCCAAATTTTTCGCCAAAAATAAAGGCAAACAGCTGCTAAAGTTGCCAAATGCAAAAAAACATCAAATAAAAGAGGGATATCATCCAGCCCAAAAAGATTTTGTGCAACGGCAAGATGGCCAGAAGAAGAAATCGGCAAAAACTCTGCAATTCCCTGCAAGATTCCCAAAAGAATTCCTTGAATAACTGACATAAAAATAAAACTCCTAAGTTATTATATTATTTAGTATGATTTTTCTTTTTCTCTCTGATAAATAAAAATAAACCGATTCCAACCGAACAAACTATCATAATAAAGCATAAAATCTGTCCTGTTGAAAAGTTAAAAAGTGATGTATTTGTGTAAATCGGTGCAGACGAATCTTTTGCAATTCTGTAACCAATATCAGCATCAGGTTCGCGGAAATATTCTATTATGAAACGGAAAAATCCGTAACCTGCAGTGTAAATGCAGGCAAGCATACCATCGAATTTTTTATGTTTACGACAATTCCAAATAATTAACCAAAGAACAATTCCTTCAAAAAAAGCTTCATAAAGCTGACTTGGATGACGAGGAAGATTAACAAGCTTATCAGCAGTAATATTCATACCTATCTTAGCAGCAAATTCCTGAACCCACAAAAGATTTGCAGAAAACTTTTCAGCTTGCGGAAAAACAATTCCCCAAGGCATAGTTGTGATTCTTCCGTAAAGTTCACCATTTAAGAAATTACCAATACGTCCAAATGTATAACCTAGTGGAATTGCACAAACCATTGCATCAATCCATTTTCCAATCGGCTGTTTATGACGTTTGCACCAGATAATCATTCCTAAAAGTCCACCAACAAACCCACCGTGATAAGACATTCCAGCAAGTCCTGTAAAATGCCCCTGTGAATCAAAAGGCCAAAAAATAAGCCAAGGTTTTTTCCAGTAAACTCCACTTGTGTCATAAATCAAAGTAGAAAAAATTCTTGCACCAATCAGCAAACAGACAATACCTGTTGTAATAAAACTGAATAAATCATCTTCTTTTATTTTATAGCTTTTTGTATCAAGAATACCTTCTTTTGCAACTTTTTTTAAAACAAAATATGCTGTCAAAAAAGCAAAACAATACATAAGTCCGTACCAGCGGATTAAACCTAAAAATTTTACACCTGGAAAAATTTCGGGATGAATCCAAGACGGATAATTCAAATATAAAAACATTATTAAATCCTCCAGAAACTTGTATCCTTAAATCCTAAATCCCTGTTCGCTTGCTTTTACAAGTTTTGATTTAAGCAGATTGTTTTCTTTTCTAAGTTGATTTATTTCATACTGTTGCGTTTTAATCATTTCGGCAAGTTCCCCTATTGAAAGTGAACCGCTGGAAACAAGATCATCAATTCCTGAAAGTTTCAAATTGTAATCTTCAGTTGCATCCTCTTCGGCAAGTTGAAAATTATCATTTGAAAAACTATCAGGATTAAACTCGGCATCAAATTGGTGAGGAACTGTCGAAATAATTTTGTCTGCAATTCTATAGATTGCCTGCCCTAAAACAGACTGAGGTTTGTAAACCACAACTGGCAATTGAGAAGCAAGAGCTTTATCCTGCAACATATCGCGATACATTAATCCAAGATATTCAATTTCAAGACCAAGATATTGATTGCAGGAAGATTTTATGCGCTGGGCACGATCTGCATCTTTTGGATCTTCAATCATGTTCATTACAAGACGCGGACGGAACTGCTGCATTCTGCTTATGAAAATCTGAGTATTTGTCGGATCGCAATTGGCAAGAAACTGAATAAGATTTGGAATGTATAGTTTTTGCATCGTTGCAGAATCTTTTTTAAGATTATCAAGATAAGCACGACCTGGTGTGCCACGTTTAAAAGTTGTATACAAAAGACGGAAAGTTGCATTTTTTAAAAAAAGATAACCGTTCAAAGTTGCAGTAACAGCCGGAGCCGAAACAACAATTCCTTGTGGTGAAAGCAAAAACATATCCAGAATAAATTGATGAGTACCAGCTCCCAAATCCAAAATAATGTAATCTGTATCAATGTTTTTAAGATTTCTGATTAATCTAACTTTCTGGACGTGTTTGAGAGAAGTTAAATCAGGAATTTGACTATCACCAGCGATAAAGCTTACATTTTGATAGTCAGTTTGTTGAATGATATCTTTGAAATCGCTTTTTTCAGTAAACCATGAACCAAGACTAGCGGCTCCAGGTTTTTGCCCAATCACAAGATGAAGATTTGAAGCACCTAAATCAAGGTCAACAAGAACAACTTTTTTTCCCTGTTGCCCCAAAGCGATTGCTAAGTTTGCAGAAAGAAGGCTTTTTCCAACACCACCCTTTCCACTTGCTACTGGAATTATTTGTGACATATTAAAATTATACCACTAATATGGAAAAAATAAAAGAATCAATTTTTAGTTTTATATTTTAAAAAAAGGAGGGGGAAGTCTCCCCCTCGCTTCAGCCGCAACAAAGCTCCACAAAACGCAAATCCAAGCAAAAAGATTTAGTCATTTGTGGAGCTTTGTTGTGTCTTCCGCTACCCCCTCTGCGGGGATACCCCGCAACGCCCCAAGAAAACAACTTAGGTCTGTCCCTGGCTCGTGTTGAAAAAGCAGACACCCTTGCAAGTTTTGTTTGCACGTGCTGTGAGTTTTTCTTAACGCTTCGCTAAAAAACTCGATAAAATTTTTGTTTAAAACAAGATTTGTCCATGCTTTTATTTTCACTGTGTGATTTTAGATTAATTCGCCAGTTGACTGTCTGATTTGCAGGGTTTTAAACTATACAGCGCACCGAGGCTTGAACAGGCGACGAAGTCGAGTCCGAAGGACCGAGCGGTAGCGAGCTGTGAAAGGCGACTGACTAACTAAA
>JALFAW010000270.1 GCA_022773305.1 Spirochaetia bacterium | reverse complement strand
GTGAGACACAGGGCAAAAAGACTTTTTTTGGGGCTGCCGCGAGAGCGGCATTATAATAGTTTCTATACCCCAAAAAACGTCTAGCGCATTATTGCGCGTTTTTGACCTGTGAATCACGACCGGGAGCCAGATATTACAACTAAACATTTTATAATGCGTTTGCCCTACTCTATATAATATAATAGTATAACTAGACAAAAAATAATGTAAAAATACTTGACAAAATTATTTATTAATACTATACTAAAATTATGGATAAAAACTACTCTGAACGTCACAAAGTTATCCTTTCTCAGTTGAAAAAAGAGATTTCTTTTGAAGAAGGAATAAAAAATCTCATTGATTTGAGGGAAGATTTATTTTTAAATCATGTTGAAAAATATTTTTCACGTCTTTCAAAAGATGATTTTTGTAAAATTCCGTTTGCAGGTTCAACAGGAAATAAAGATGCTACTATTTCATGGTCAATCTATCATGTTTTTAGAATTGAGGATATAATTTGTCATAATTTCATTTCAAATGACGAACAGATTTTCTTTGCGCAGAATTACCAGAAAAAGATGAATTGTTCTGTTATTACAACTGCAAATGAAATGAATGATGAACAGATGATTGAGTTTTCGAAGGATTTGAATCCTGATGAACTTTTTTCTTATGCTAAAGAGGTAAAAAACGTTTCTCAAAAGGTTCTTAGCAGTTTGACTTTCAAACAGGCAAAAGAAAAGGTGAGTGAACAGCAGAAACAAAAACTTTTGATGCAGAATGTAGTAAGTACAAATCCAGAAGCATTCTGGCTGGTAGACTATTGGTGTAAAAAAAATATAAGAGAATTACTTCAAATGCCATTTAGCAGACACTGGATAATGCATATTGAAGCGTGTGAAGCAATTTGTAAAAAAATTATAAAAATTGTTTAAAAGAAAGGGAAAGGTGAAATATTATGGGTTTTGGAAGAGCTATTTTATGTATTATTTTTCCGCCACTTGCAGTTTTTGACAAAGGATGTGGTGCTGTTTTGTTAACTCTAATTTTAACTTGTGCAGGTTGGATTCCAGGATGCATAGCTGCTATATTGTTTAATAGAAAATAAAATTTGGAATAAAAATAAATGATTTTACTCATGCAGATTTGAAAAAAGGATTTTTATGACAGACATTGGAAAGTTTTTAAGTAATATTCAAAGAATAAAAAAACATGACAGACAGAATAATAGCGGAAATCCTGATTACAATAGAATATTCCGTGAATTGAACAGTCTGTTTTTACGTTCAACATCATGTCCAGCCGATTTGGCACGTTCTGTTTTTGAATATTGGGAAAACGAATATATTTTTAATTCTCAAAATCAAAAAGAAGAACCTTCCGAAGAGAATTCTCAAAAACTAGCTGCAATGCTTGCTTTTTTAGAGGATAGTGATGAATTTCAAAGTGTTTTGACACAAAAAGATTGGCAGGAACTTGGTGATTTAGTTAATTATGAAGCAGAAGATTTACCTGTAGATATTTTACAGAGTTTGATGCGTGTTTTGGTGGAAAAAGGTGCTTACTGATAACTATTATGTTCATTGTGAACAATGCCCTAGAAAGTGTGGTGTAAATCGTCTTGAAAAACAGACCGGTTTTTGTCGTGAAACTGATGATTTGAGAATTGCATATGCAGGACTTCATTTTGGAGAAGAACCTTTAATTACTGTAAATGGTGGAAGTGGTACTATTTTTTTTACAGGATGTACTCTGCGTTGTAAATTTTGTCAGAATTATCAAATTTCTCAAGATGGATTTGGAAAAACAATTTCACAAGATGATTTTGTGCAAATTTGCAGAAAACTTCAGGATACTGGAGCAGAAAATATAAATCTTGTTACTCCAAGTCATCACATTCCAAAGATTGCTGACTTTATCAGCGCAGCAAAAAATGAAGGTGTGACAGTTCCTTTCTGCTGGAATTCTTCTGCTTATGAATCAGTGGAAATTCTTGAACTTTTGAAAGGACTTGTAACAATCTGGCTTCCAGATTTAAAGACATTGTCTTCGGAGCTTTCAGCAGGAATTTTTGATGCACAGGATTATCCTGAAAAAGCGACAAAAGCAATTAAATGGATGATTGATAACAATCCTTTGGAAATTATAGATTCGGCAAATGGAAAAGAAAAAATGATTTCTGGAGTGATTATCCGCCATTTATATCTGCCAGGAAGGTTTGCTGAAACTGCCGATGTTTTAGATTTTTTAAAACAAAATGCGGATGGAAAAGCGTGCATTTCGCTTATGAATCAATATACTCCTATTCCAGCAAAAAAAGGCAAAATTGTTGAATTTGAAGACAGACTTGTAAATAGTACAGAAGATTCTGATATTCAGGATTTAATTGAAGCATACGATTTTGATTATCTTTTTTATCAGGAATTAAGTGATGATACAAGCTGGCTTCCAGATTTTAAACGAAATCAACCATTTAGCAATAAACTTGCAAAAACTGTTTGGCATTGTTGATTTTTTTCTTAAAATTAGTTAATTATATTTATAAATAAAATTATTTTGGAGGTAAATATGGATTCTAAAGCACTTTATAATCTTTCTTATGGAATTTTCTTACTTGGAGCTAAAAGCAACGGCAAAATAAATGCATGTATCACAAATACCTGTATGCAGGTTGCTTCTGATCCTGTTAGGGTTGCAATTTCTGTTATCAATAATAACTTGACTTGTCAGATGATAAAAGATTCTGGCTTTTTCAGTCTTTCTATTCTGGATAAAACCTGCAGTTTCGATTTTATAAAAAATTTTGGCTACCAAAGTGGCAAAAATGTAGATAAATTTGAATCAATCGATTATAAAACTGACGAAAATGGTTGTCCTTACACAGAAAAAATGGCATGTTCTGTTTTAAACTGCAAAGTTATTTCTGCCCAGGATCTTGGTACACACACTTTGTTTATCGCTGAAATTCAGGATGCTCAGATTTTAAGCAAAAATGAACCTTTGACTTATGCTTATTATCAAAGTGACCTGAAACCAAAAACAAATGTAAATAATTCAAAGAAAATTATTGGCTGGCGATGTAAAATATGTGGCTATGAATACAAAGGCGAAACTCTTCCTGCCGATTTTATATGTCCAATTTGTGGTCACACTGCTGAAGATTTTGAACCTATTTACGAGAGTTAATTTTTTATGTTCAGTGATACTCATTTTCATTTTAAGTTGATGGCGCAGGAATATGGTGTTGATGGTGTAGAAGTCCTGTCCAAAATGGCAAAAAACAACTGTTATTTTGGGCTAGACATTGGAACAAAAGCGTGTGATTTGATGGAACGAATCAGTTTTTGTGAACAGACTATAAACCAGATGAAAGATGAGGAAACTGCACGAAAAGCAAGTTCGTTTCTTTATTTTTCTGCTGGAATTTGGCCAGATATCGATTCAATTCATGATGCTGAAAACCAAATGAAGATTTTACGTCAAAGTATCATAGAATGTCAAAAAAAAGTAATTGCTATTGGAGAAGGCGGACTGGATCATCATTGGAATCCAGGCGGTGTAGACGGCAGGTGTGAAATTGATTTTGATTCCAAAACATATAACTGTGAACGGAATCTCTTTGAAATGCAGCTTGAACTTGCAAAAGAACTTCGACTGCCTTTTATAATCCATTCTAGAGATGCGTTTGAAGATACTTTATCATGCATAAAAAATGTTGGTTATCATAATGGAATTGTGCATTGTTTTAGTTACGGAATTGACGAAGCTCGTGCTTTCTTGGATTTAGGCTGGCATATTGCGTTTGGCGGAGGCACAACTTATACCAAAAAAGCAAAAATGGAGCAGATGAAAGAATTGTTAAATTTTGTTCCTGAAGACAGATTTTTATGTGAAACAGATGCTCCTTATTTGTCACCAGTTCCATTGCGTGGAACTCCAAATTCGCCTGTAAACATAAATTACGTTTACGAGTTTATTGCAAATGCAAAAAATATTTCGGTGCGGGAACTTTCATGCATTGTTGATAAAAATATTAAATGTTTATTTCATCTGGATGTCTGATTTCTAAAAAAGCACCTTCTTTGAGCATTGGGGGTAGTTCAAACTGTCCGATTTTTGTCCTTTGTAAATGTTCAACTTCATTTTGGAGCGACAAAAAAATTCGGCGTACCTGATGAAATTTACCTTCAGTGATTTTCACTTGCCATAATAAAAACTGTGAATCAAGAGGTTTTAAAAAGGCAGGCAACGACAATTGTTGGGGAGCTTTTTTTTCTGGAGGAAGAATCAGTCCCTTTTCTGCTTTTTCGATATATGAAAGATTTCCAGGAGTTTTCAGTCTGGCGATGTAAGTTTTTTCAATTTTGTTTTCTGGTGCAGTCAGTTTGTGCGAAAAATAACCATCTGTTGTCAAAAACAAAAGACCGCTTGTTTCGCAATCCAACCGTCCGATTGTGTGTAAACGGTGACCTCTTTTAGGTTTTGTTACAAGTTCTCTCATTTCAGGAGGTAAAAGTTCATAAACTGTTTTGTGAGAATCGGAAACTGCGGAACAAACATATCCTGCAGGTTTATTCATTACAATATAAAGATTTTCATTACAAAGATTTTCATTTTGATTTTTTTCAAGCATTTTTTTTAATCACTTTTTTTGAATTTTAAAAATTGCAAAATCGTCATTTGTTAAATGGAACAGTACATTATTATGAATTGTTACGGCGACGACGTTCAATACCAGAATTTTTATAAAATTCGGCTTTTTCTTTATACATTTGACTGTCAGCAAGTTTGCATAATTGGTGAATGTTCATAGAAGGGTTTTCTTTTTTTGAAGCATAACCTATGGAAATCTGAATTGAAGCAATCGCTTCACCTTTCCATTTTTTTATTCGCACGGAAACTTGTTGTTCAAGTAATTGTATATCGTCTGTTTGAATGAATGCAACAAATTCATCTCCTCCAGTTCTAAAGACATTTCCATATTCTTTAAAAGTTTCTGTCAAAATTGTTGCTGCAGCACAAATCAATTCATCACCTGCAGCATGACCTTTTGTGTCATTTACATGTTTTAAATTGTTCACATCAGCAGAAACGACAACGAGTTTTTCAGGAATCTCAAATTCAAGTTTTTTTAACTCTTCATCATAACAGCGTCTATTCAAAATCTTTGTAAGTTCATCAGTTTTGGTCATCATAATCATATCTTGTTCGCGGCGTTTTTCTTTATCAATAATCTGAGTAGTAAACATAACTTGGGTAAGATTTCCATCACCGTCACAAGAAATCTCTATAAATTGAGCCTTGCACCAGCCAAAATTTTTCCCAATGAATTCTTTTGAAATAACTTTCTGTTCTTTCATTCTTGACGAAAGAGTATGCAAATCAGTGAATTCAAATATTTCATCTAAAGATTTTTTAGTGACAACATTTTTCATAACATGATGCATCTGTTTATCAGCACCAGAAACTTCATTAAGTAATTTATCGATGTGGGGTTGAGATGAATAACTGTGAATTTCATTATCTTTTAAATCAATTAAATGCATCGTCATATAAATTCCAGCAAGAGAAGTAAGAATATTTATCTGTTCTTGCATCTTTTTTTTGCTTTCTATCAATTCGTTTGTAAATTCTTTTTCTTTGACAACATCTGAAGTTATATCGCGGATAATAAACGCAACACTTCGTGATTTCTTTTTTGTCATGAGCAATGTAATTCTAATCTCAAACCAATAAAGGTTATTATTCTCTTTTACTCTAAAATGAATACGATGAGGGATTCCATATTTAACTTTATCCCAAATGACATCAGTTTTTAATTCATTATATACATTTTCTCTATCTTCTTTGTATACGATGTCATGTAAAAAGGCAAAAACTCTATTTTCATAGGAAATGGAATTTCTATCTGAAAAAGAACCTCGTTTCATAATTCCGCATGAACGAATTACTTTTTCTTCACCAGTATCTAAATTTAATGTAGCAATGATTTCAAAAGTTGATGTGATAGAAATCATGACATTTTGCAATTCATCATTTTGATTTTGAATGAGTTTATCATGTTTTTGTGCAATTACAAAAATATGAATAACGCTTATGGATGTTAAATATCCAATTGATAAAAATGGAGCACTTGGAAAGACTTCCTGCAGAATACCACAAAAAAATGGCATCAAAATGAAAAATAAAGCAACAATATATTTCCATAAATGACGATGAATTTCTTTAATTGAATGATAAAGGCATAAAAAGAAAATCAATAAAAATGGAATGTATTCAAAAAAATACATAACAGGACGCATTTTTCCAGTTCTGTAAGAACAATCTTTTGTGATGTAAAATATATTCTTTGAAAAAAGGTTTGAAACAACGAATGAAACAAGAATGAGAAGAATAAAAAATCCAACATTTATAAAAAATAATTTTCTTTTAACGTTTTCAAGGTAAACAATTGCGTATAAAACCCAACTAAACGTAATAAAACTCATTATGATAAAGAGAAAAGTTGTTGTAATAAAAAAGCCTCTTGTGCTTGTGAAAATTCCACTGTCATAAAATCCCCAGATTGCATCTATGCAGAAAAAAAGTGTTGTAAGTAAAAGTAAAAATCTGTGAATTTTATCCAAAGAAGGTTTTTGTGTTGTAAGTTTTAGAGAATTTATAAAATAAAATGCAAAAAGCAGAGCGGAAACTATATCTATTAACGAATAGAATGGAAAAATCACAATTTTAATTATATATTACGAAAATAATATTTTCTATAAGGAATACATCGTATTTGTATTTTTTTTTGAATATTTTCATAAAATAAATGAAATTAGATTATTTGGTTCAATTTCAAGTATTTGATTTACAAACCGTGGCAAGGATTGTAAGGGCTGGCGAAGCCAGTTCCGAAGCGGAGCGAAGGAATGAAGCGGTAGCGGAACCCTGAAAAGCCTGTTTTTTGCGAAGCAAAAAGCCACCCAAAGAATAAAAATTTAAAACTCGACATTTGTCCTATTAATCATCTGTAAATGACTTTAAAAGTTTGGAATACTAGTTTCAAATCAGGTGAAAATTCGAACCCCAGAATATCACCTTCATCTTGAAGGTATTCAGTTTTTCGTTCTTTCCATGAAGCAAGATTTTCGTCTTCGCCTTCAAGTTTTGCCATTTCCCATGTAACTTCATTAAATGGTAAAATAGTAACAGAAGTTATTTCAATAACACAGACAGGATTATTTGCTCTGTCAAGAACAATGTAAAGTTCACCACAGACAGGCAGAGGTTCCTGGTCTATTGTATAGGTTGCAAAGCTTGTGAAAAATGCTGTTTTCTTTTCGCTCAAAACAAGTGCAGTTAATTGGTCGCTTACAAATCCTTTTGCTTCAAAAAAAAGATCACCTGAACATTTTTCATCAGTATCACGACCTGTAGATTTTAAGAAATTCTGCCAATATTCGTCCAAAACTGTCATTTTT
>JALFAW010000309.1 GCA_022773305.1 Spirochaetia bacterium | reverse complement strand
ATTTTATCTTTTTCACAAAGTTCAACATCTTTTGAACCACGCGAAACGGCTTCTATTGCTATTGTTCCTGAACCAGAAAATAAATCTAACCATGATTTTCCGTCCAAATCACCTAAAATTGAAAAAACAGATTCCCGCATTCTGTCCATTGCCGGTCTGATTATTCCATCCGGACATTTTATTATTCTTCCTTTTAAGCTGCCACCCGTTATTCTCATATTCCTGCCTGATTATTTTTTGTTTAAAAGCCAGTAATTACTATCATGAGCTAAACTTTGGTTTTCGCTGGCATAATCATATGCTGTTTTTCCCTCAGTTGAACGAATAGAAGTAATTGCATTATTATCAATCAAAACTTTTATTATTTTAGTAGAATTTCCAAATTCACATGCATACATCAAAGGAGTTTTTCCTTCGTAAAAAGTGTTTAAGGGAACAGAATAATCAAGAAAAGCATTAAGTTTTGCAATTGACGTGTATTCTGAAGTTTGACTTTCTGATAATAAAAGCACAAGTGATTTTAAAACTTCTTTATCATTCATTTGATAATATGAAAGTAATTTTTTTATGATTTGAGGATTATTGTTATAGCATGAAGCAATCATCAAAGCTGAACTTCCATACTTATTTTTGATTTTGACATCTGCTTGTGCTTGTAATAATAAATCAACACAATTTAAACTTTCCTGATATCTTACAGCATACATTAATGCCGTCCAACCGTCTTTATCTTTAAGATTTACGTTAGCACCTGAAGCAAGGAGAGCAGAAATTTGCCAATCATTACCAGCTTTTGCAGCTTTCATTAAAAGAGTTTTTCCAAAAGAATCAGTTTCATCTGGATTTTCTAATATTATAGATTTATCTTTATTTGTTTGTTCAACTTCAGGTTCATCAAAAATCATATAATCATGTAAAAATTCTTTTTGGTATCCTGAAGACTTTTTATTCTTTACAAGTTCAAGTGCTTTTTCAAGATCCATTTGATCTTTTTTTCTATCTTCTTCCTCTTTTTGAGCAATTATTTTTTCCTGCTCAAGACGTTTCTGTTCTTCTATTTTTTTCTTTTCTTCTTCAATTCGAGCAAGTCTTTCTTTCTCAAGTCTTTCCTGTTCAATTTTTTGCTGATTTTCCTTATTAATCTGATTTTTTGCCTGTTCCAGCATAAGAATGTTTTCTTTATCTGAAATGTTTGGAGTATCAGCAATTAATGCATTTATATCTTCATCTTTAGTGATTTCAGTAGTAACTTCGATTATTTCAATATTTTTTTCTTCAGCTGCTTTCTGATTAGCAGATTCTTTTGAAGTATCGGTAGTTTCTTTTAGTCTTTTAAAATTCAAAAAGAACTGATCTACTTTCCCCGGCTTATTTTGTTTTGTGCTACATAAATATAATTGAATTGTACTTTTTACATCTTTATTTAAAATAAACGAAACACTACTTTCAAAAGGCACTTTTTTTTGAAGATTTTTTGCAAAATATTTTTCTTCATCAGTAATTCTTTGATTATTGTCACCAGTAACAGTAGCTTTTACAGAACCACCATCCTTTGTAGAATATCCTTTATAATAGAAGATAACTTTATCTCCTGCTTGTGGTAAATCCTGTTGAACATATTTTGAAAAATCTATGTATACATCAAAAAGCTTAATATTTGGATTATAAGATAAAAAGACTTGATTCTCAGTGTCACATAAGTCAAACTCATATATACGTGGATGAATATATTTAATAACAGTTTTTTCTTTTTTTGATTTTGCGTTTATAATAAAAAAAGAAGAAAAAACTAAAAATATAGAAATAAGTATTTTTTTACTTCTCAAAGTAGATGACATAATAAAATTATAATATAATAAAAAAAAACTGACAAGTATGAATTGACGAAGCACTTGAAATTTTATATATTAAATGAACACCCCTTGGAAATCTGTAAAAGGATTTTCTTTACCCATAAGGAGGACTTGCAAAAATTGCAAGGTACAGTCAAAATCGTTGATTTTCTAGATTGTTTTTCCTCCGGAAAAATTTTGTTTATACAAAATTACTTTTCAGGAGATACTTATGAAAAAGTATGAACTTATGGCTATTTATCCGCTTGAGGATGAAAAAGCTAAAAAAGGTGCAGAAGATTTGAAAAATGCACTTTCTACTTTCGGTGCAGAAATTGTAGAAGAAAAACCATTCGGTGATCGTGATCTTACTTACGAAATCAAAAAACACAAAAAAGGACGATTTGTTCTTTACACTTTGAAATGTAATCCTTCAAAAATTATAGAAATTGAAAAAACTTTCAAAATTAATATGAATCTTTTGAAAACTCAGTTCGTTAAAATCGACGAATAGTTTGTTTTTCACTTAAGTTTAAGATTAAATTAAAGGAGTTTTTATGACAGACTTAAATCATGTTGTTCTTATTGGTCGTCTTACTCAAGATCTTGGCTCTGATGAAAGAAGTTTTGGTTATACAAATGGTGGCCAGGCTAGGGCAAATGTGAGTATTGCTGTTAATAGAAACAAAAAAAACGGTGAACAGTGGATTGAAGAGGTTAATTATTTCAATGTTACAATTTGGGGTAAAACCGCTGAAAATCTAAAACCATATCTTACAAAGGGAAAACAGATTTGTGTTGAAGGACATTTAAAACAGGATAGATGGGAAAAAGATGGACAGAAACAAAGTAGAATTTCAATTGTAGCAGATTCTGTTCAATTACTTGGTGGAAGAAGTGAAAACAGTCAATCGACTGGGGGTGCATCAAGATTTCAACCAGTTAATAATCCTAATCAGAATTCTGGATATTCAAATTATCAAAGTGAACCTTATGGTGACACTGGAAATGATTTCCCGGAAGATATACCATTCTAATTAAGACAAAAGAGGTATAAACTATGTCAGAAGAAAATAAAGAAATGGAAAAACAAGTTCAGGATGCAGTTGTTGATACATCAGCTTCTGAAGGACGTGAAGAAGATCGTGATGGACGTGCAAAAGGAAAAACATATTTCCGCAAAAAGGTTTGTCGTTTCTGTGCTAACAAAGCAAAAATCGATTACAAAGATGCAGACAATCTTCGTCGTTACATGACAGAACGTGGAAAAATTCTTCCACGTCGCATGACTGGTACTTGTGCAAAACATCAGCGTGAAGTTGCAAAAGCAATTAAACGTGCACGCACAATCAGCCTGCTTCCATTCGTTGCAGACTAATTTAAGCCGATTTTCGGCTATTACAATAAGTTTTCTCATACTCCGAGAAAACAGATGAATATTTCAGGAGCTTGAAAATGAAAGTTATTCTTAATGTAGATGTTAAATCACTTGGTGAAGAAGGTGATGTAAAAAACGTTGCAAATGGTTATGCACGCAACTTCCTTTTGCCTAGAAATCTTGCTGTTCCTTACAATGAAGCAACTGTAGCAATTTTTGAAGAAAGAAAAGCAGAAATCGAAGCACGTAAAGAATTAAAGAGAAAGAATTCTGCAAGTTTGAAAGAAAGACTTGAATCAACAACACTTGAATTGGTTATGCCAGCTGCTGCTAACGGAAAATTGTATGCTGCTGTTACTTCACATGTGGTTGTTGAAGGTCTTGCAAAACTTGGTTTTGAGATTGAACGCAAAAAAATTGAAATACCAGGTTCAGCAATTAAAAATGTTGGAAACTTTAAAGCAACTGTAAAACTTTACGAAGCTCAGGTTGCTGAACTTAACGTTTCTGTAGTTGCTCAAACAGTTGAAGGTGAAGCTAAAGCAGAACCTGCAAAAGCAAAAAAAGAAACTAAAGAGGAAGCAAAAGTTGAAGAAAAAACTGAATAGTTTTCAATAGTTTTTTTTTATAAAAGGGACGGTTATTAGTCATACCGTCTCTTTTTTTTTCGATTTTCAAAATTGATGTTTTTGATTTAATTTGTTATTCTAAAAGGAATAAAAGGGGTATTATGGATCAGAATATTTTAAAGGATACAGTTCCTCCAAAAAATATTGAAGCAGAACAGGCTGTTTTGGGGGCTTTACTTTTGAATTGGAGTGAAGCAATTGCTGATGTTGTATCTTATTTACGTCCTGATAGATTTTATTCAGTTCAAAATCAAGTTATTTTTGATGCAATGCTAAAACTTTACAATTTGAATAAAACATGCGATTCAATTACTCTTGTAAACCAACTGACAATTGACAATAATCTTGAAAAGGCTGGGGGAGCTGCTTATATTGCCTCATTAACAGACACAGTTCCTTCTTCTGCAAATATCGATTACTATGCAAACATTGTGATGGATAGGGCTGCCCGACGAGATTTGATAAAAGTATCAGCAGAAATTAAATCTTCAGCATTTGATTTACAAAAAGAAAGCAACAGACTTTTAGATTTTGCAGAACAGCAGATATTTTCACTGGCTGAACGTAATGAAACTTCGAAAATTTATGATGCAAAAGTCATTATGATGAAAGAAATTGAACTTGTGCAAGCCAGATGTGATAGTAAAAATCAGTTTACTGGAATTCCAACAGGACTTCCAAAACTTGATATTTATACATCTGGATTTCAGAATTCAGAATTGATTATTATCGGAGCCAGACCTTCAATCGGTAAAACTGCTTTGGCTCTATCAATGATTCAGCATATTGCCTGTGAAAAGAAAATTGCTTGTGGATTTTTTTCATTGGAAATGCCATATGAATCAATTGGCATGCGTCTTTTAGCACAAGAAGCAAGAGTTTCAATGCAAAAAATTCGTTCTGGTATGCTTAGAATGGAAGACATTAAAAAAGTTCAGGATGCAGCTGGTAGATGGTTTCATGCACCTCTTTATGTAGTTGATACACCTAATATGCGGCTTCTAGATTTAAAAGCTATGGCACGACGAATGGTAATGAATCAAGGTGTGAAAATCATTTTTATTGACTATATTGGTTTGATTACAACAGAAGATCCAACTGCTCCTGTTTTTGAACAAGTTTCTGAAATATCTAAATCATTAAAAGCTTTGGCACGTGAACTTGCAATTCCGATTGTAGCACTTTGTCAGGTTGCCAGAGATGCAGAAGGTCAAAAACCAAATCTTGCACAGCTTCGTGGTTCTGGTTCCATTGAACAGGATGCTGATGTTGTAATGTTTTTGCATAGAGACCGTTTAAAAGAAGAGGTTGCAGCTCAAGATGCAGAAATTATTCTTGCAAAACAACGAAACGGTGCCACAGGTGACATTCCAATTATCTTTTTGCCAACATACAGCAAGTTTGAAGGAAAAGTGGAAGAATAAAAAAAAAGCGTTTTATAAAAAAAAACTAAATAACCAGGAAATTTATAAAAACGCTTTTTATTATATATTTATTATTTTCCAGTTATCTCTTGTAAAGTTTCTTTATCTAGAATTGACAGTGAACCGTTTTCATTTGTTACAACTAAAGCAGTTTGTGTAATTGTGATTGGTGTGCAGCTTAAAACTTGAATTTGAGATTTTTGTTTAAGCGATAAATCATTTGCAAATTTCGCTACAAAATATTTTCCATCTTCATCCGTAATACAATAATATGAATCATTTTCTTGAACTAAAACAGAAGCAGCTGCAATTTTATAATCAGATTCTTTTGTGATTTCCATTGACTCTTTGTCTATTGTAACAAGTTTAATAGTCCCATTTGCATTTTCTTCACCACAAATTGCAATATAATTTTCATTTGAATCAAAAAAAGTCCTGTTTCGAATAACATTCACTGGCGAACTTTTGATGATTTCTCCAGTGTCTTTATTGAATCTTACGAGTTTTGAAAGATATTGATTTTCATCAGTAATTACAATTGCATAATCAACCGGCATTTTTGCTTGTTCTGCTTGTTTTTGAGCAATTTCTTTTTGGTCTTTTGCAATGTCTTTTCTTTCATTTTGAGCTTCTGTTTGTTTCTTATCTGCTAAAGCTTGCTGATTTTTTGCTTCTTCTTTTGCTGCTTGAGCTTTTTCTTCCTGTTCAGCTTGCTTTTGTTCCTGATTTTCTAGTTCCTGTTGTTTTTCTTCAGCTTCTTTTTGAGCATCATCTGCTTTTTTTTGGGCTTCCTCGGCTTCTTCTTGTGCCTTTTCATTTTCAGGATTCTCTTCCGCTATTTTCTGTTTTTCTTCAGCTTCTTTTTGAGCGTCTTCAGCTTCTTTTTGAGCCAGTTCTGCTTCTTTTTTTACTTCTTGTGTTTTATTTTTTTCTTCATTTACCTTTTTTTGTTCTTCTACAGCTGTTTTTTGAGCATTCTGAGCTTTATCCTGAGCATTCTCAGCTTCTCTTTCTTTTATATCGACCATATTTTTTCGAGCTTCAACATTTTTATCATCATCTTCTTTCATTGAAGTTACTACTTTTGTATCACTTATAACAGAGGTATCTACAGTTGAAATATCTGAACTAGTCACATCAAAAAGCGGAATGACAATCTGAGAATTTCCAGGCCAGTCTTTATAATTTACTGAAAGTCCGCAGTTTTCTTGCGTTAGATTTTGAATAACTATATCTTTATATTTAGATTTAAATGAATCAAGATCACTTCGATACACTGCATTGTAAACTGTAATGAAAACGGCAAGTGTATCTGCATCTTCCTGGGAATAATTATAAGCCGCAGATAAATATGCAGAAATTATTCGTCTTACATTAGTTATGTGATCTACTGTTGCATCTTTTCCAATAAGAATTATATCAGCATCAATTTTATCTTTTTGAGAAGAGTCTACAGCATGAATAATTGAATAACGATTTAAATTTCCGTTTTTTTGAAATTCAGTTAAATTCTGGGGAATATTTTGAGCAAGATTTGAACCTATTCCTTTGATTGCTTCAATAGAATCGATTTTTTTGTGAGGACCCGTGTAGTTTATGAATTCGATTGTTGAATTATTTGAAATGCTCTGAAGTTCCCTTTTTGAAACTTCAAGAGAATGAACTTGTAAAATAATAAAAAATAAAACTGTAATTAAAAATAAAACCTTTTTCATAAAATCCTCTTGTTATGCAGATTTTGAAAGCATTTAAATTAATTTTAACATACTTTATGTTTTTTTTCCATAAAAAAAGTGAAAATCATAAACCAAGTTCCAGAATCCTTTTTAGTGTATTTCTTGCGTAATCACGATTTGTGGAAGAATATTGCGGATACATAAAATTTGCGAGAATTTGTTTGCCTTTGGAGTTATAGGCTGGTCTTCCTTGAAAAACGCAAATAGAATAAACACTGTCGCAGATGAGATTAATAATAGTTGTATCTTTGGAAGTAACTCTTTGTGAAAGTTTTTCTAAGGCTTGTAAAAGTTTCTGGTCAGGGTCATAACCGTTCTTACAAATTCCAAATAGAATTGCCATAATGAATGACTTATTTGTTTCACTATTCAAAATGTCAGCTGCCAGATTTTGAGTTTCCTTATTTGAAAACAAAAGTAGTTGGGTCAAAATGGATTCAAATCCTTTCGCATCATTTTGAAAAATTGTAGGTTCGGTTCTTGTTCCAAAATTTGATTGCTTTTGTACTTTTTTATATTGATTTACAATGGAAATGATTTGAGAAAGCCAGTGCTGTTCGGAATCAGAATAATTTCCCGTTAACAATTTTTCAATTCGCTGGGGATTTGTGATTTCATCAGAAAATTTTTGAGAAAACTGTACATCAAACTGATTGTCATTTATGTCAAGAAATGAAGCATAGGGAATTGAATCAATGTTATAATTACTTGAAAACTGTTTTTTTGATGAAACTGAACTTTGATTTGTCAGATTTTGTTTTGAAAAAATATGGTATGAATCGATGCTCCAGTCATCATAAAAAAATATTAGATAATTTGAATCTGTAAAAAGTTTATACAAAATTTTTTTATTCTGCGGATTTTTCGCATTGTAAATAAGTTTTCCCTCCGATGAAAAAACAATTGTTGATAGATTGTCTGAAACAAGGATATTTTGATTTTGAATTTTTATCAAATCTGTTTTGTCTGGATTTATAAGTTTTGTTTCAATTTTTTTTTGGATTTTTCCACTTATTTGTGAAAGAAAATTTATGACAAGTGTTTTGTTCTGATTTTTCTGAAACTGAACTAGAAAATCAGTTTGTTCTGATAAATTTGTTTCCAAATAAAATGTCTGCATAGACAAATCTGATTTGACAGCCCATTTGTTTTTAGCAAAACCATTTTCAAGGGAAAATAAACCAGTAGTGTTATCGTTAAAAAGCAGAAAAATACCGTATTCGCCTGAAAAAGCTTTTGAAATGTTTCCGGCAAATGTGATTTCTTCTATTTTTGTTCCGTAAGGTGATAAACGAAGTCCTTTTGTTTTACCATCAACTTCCTCCAAAAAAACAACAAAAGAACCATCTGGTAAAGTTTTGGGCAAAAGAGTTTGTTTTACAGAATGTTCAGTTTTTATATTCCATTTTTGAATTCCGTTGATGCCGTAACAATTGATATTGTCTTTCTGAATTATAAAAAATCTTCCATCTTTTCCAGACAATACTTGCCAGAAAGAATTCTCTACTGATAATGACCAAATCTGAAGTCCTGTGGGGTTTAATAATGTAATTGTTTGATTTTGAAAGTCTGAAATGAGTAAAAAATCATCATAAAGGCAAGTGATTGAAATGTTTTTTGATTTTTTTATTGTTTTTTCCCAAATCAACGTGCCTTCCTGAGAAAAAGCAGAAACTGATTTAGCATCAGTAACAACACAAAATCCATAGCTTGTAGAAACTGGAGCTGAAACAGGTGTGCCAGTAAGAACTGTAGTCCAGCTTGTATTGAGATTTGTAAGTTTTTCAGCTGTCTGACAAAAAAGTTTTGCCGGGTTTATGAAAATCAAAATAAGCAGTAAAACAAAAATGTTTGGCTCAAAGAGATTTTTGTGTCTGTAATGAAAATTTGGTTTTGTAAAAAAATTCATATTACTACTTTTGAAAAACAACAATACTTTCTATATGGCTTGTGTTCGGATAAAAATCTAGAAGATAGATTTTTTTTATTTTATATCCTGCTTGGATAAGTTTTTTGCAGTCTCTTGCGTGTGTAGAAGGATCGCAAGAAAGTGAAATAATCTTTTTGATATTTGAATTGCATAAATAATCGCAAACTTCTTTTTCCATTCCAGAACGTGGAGGGTCAATGACGCAGGCGTCAAAAGGCTGGCAGGTTGAAGCGCAGTTTTTAATCCAACTGGCACCGCTCATTCCAAAACTTGTGTGTTTTCTTCCAATAAGATTTTGTTCTGCATAAACTAATGCATCTCTATTGTGTTCTACAAGAACAACATTTTCATATAAATCAGATAAAAATGCAGAGATTGAGCCGCAGCCAGCATACATATCAAGAATATTTTCTCCACCTTCAAGATTCTGTACTATGAGATTAAGAACTTTTTCGAAAACAAAAAGATTTGACTGAAAAAATCCCCTAACATCAAAAGAAAGGTTTTTCCCGTTAAGCATTACTGTAATCGAGTTTTCGGGAGAATAAACTGTACCTGCAAAGTGAACATTTTTCTTTATTTTCTGTTTTCTGCCGTTTTTGATATAACTGGTATTTTTTTCCTGAAAACTTTGTTTTTCCTGATAAATCATAACATTATTTTCTGAGAAGTCTGAGCCAAACAAAGGAATTCTACCTTTTGGTCTTTTATCAAAAGGAGTGTTTTGCAAATATTCGTTTATTTTTTTTTCTGCACAATAACATTGTTCAATTGGAATAATATTATTTGAAGAACGTTCTGAAAGTCCGCCATTATTTAATTGAAAACGGCAGCGATAATTATAGTTTTGCCCCGAAATAATTTCGATTTGATTTTGAACGTCAATTCCCTGCTGCAAAAATAAATCTGACAAAATCTGTGTTCGTAATTTTTTTTGAAAATCATAGTCAATGTGAAGCATATTGCAACCTCCACATTTTTTATAATATTTACAGGGAGGTTCAACTCTGTGTTTTGAAGGATTGATGATTGAAGTTATTTCTGCAACATCGTAATCTTTATAATTCTTTGTAATCTGCACTTCCAAAGTTTCCCCTGGAATTGCAAAAGGCACAAAAACATTTTTTCCATCAATTTTTGCAAGAGAATTTCCACCAAAAACTATTTTTTCTGCTATAATTGTCATAGAATAAGTTTAACAAAATATGACAGATTGCTCAAGAAAATACTGGAAAGTTGAGTTGTAATAGGTTATATTTAATAGAAATAAATCAGAGGTAGCTTATGAAAGTGAATAGTTTTTCTCTAAAAATGAATGATGGATGTGAGATTTTTTTGAACAGATGGGAACCTGATACCCCGGAAGATATTAAAGGTGTTGTTCAACTGCATCATGGGCTTGCAGAACATTCTATGCGTTATGACAGACTGGGTTCTGTACTTGCTGAAAACGGCTATGTTTTAAATGCTTATGATATGAGAGGTCACGGAAAAACTGCTGAAACTGCAATTGCAAAAGGTGAAGGTCGTTTTGGTCAGTTAGCAAGAAAAAATGGTTTTGAAACTGCTGTTGAAGATTTAGCTTTTATTATTGAATCTTTAAAAAAAGATTTTCCTGATAAAAAAATTGTGCTGCTTGGTCATTCTTTTGGTTCGTTCATTTCGCAAAGATATATTGAAAAATATGGAACAAAAATAGACGGATGTATTTTGTGCGGAACTTCAGGTCCTCAGATTCCTCTTGCACCAGTTGGAAAAATAGTGGCAAAAATTGTTCGTGCATTTAAAGGTCCTGACGCTACTTCAAAATTCCTTACAAAACTTACTTTCGGTTCTTATAACAAACACATTCCAAATCCACAAACTGCTGATGACTGGATTTCTTTAAATGAATTGAACCGTCAAATCTATGCAATGGATAAATGGTGCGGTTTCCCACTGACAGTTTCCTTTTTTGTTGATATTACTACAGCTTTGAGTACAATTCACAAAAAGAAAAACATGAAAGCAGTTCCTGCAGAACTTCCAGTTTTTTTCATTTATGGAAAAGAAGATCCTGTAGGTGGATACGGAAAAACAATTGAAAAACTTTATGATATATATCAGAAAAATGGTGTAAAAAATCTTCAGATAAAAGGTTATGAAAATGACCGTCACGAGATTTTCAATGAAGATGATAAAGAAACTGTTGAAAAAGATGTATTGCAGTGGCTTTCTGATGTGCTCAAATAAGTGATTTCGCCAGACTACTGAGTTTTCTGCAGGGTTTTATTATAACAGCGTTCCTCAGCTTGAACAGTCGACGAAGTCGAGTCCGAAGGACTGAGCGTGAGCGAACTGTGAAAGGTGAGTTGGAAAACTGAATTCAGCTGAAATTTTAAAACTTAAATCCTGTTCATTTTTTTTTATTTTTCTGATAAAATAATTTTTATGAATATGGAAGCTTTTATTCTTGGTTGTGGCGGAATGATGCCTTTACCTTACAGACATTTGACTTCGGTTCTGCTCAGACGGGACGGCGATTTATTTTTATTTGACGGTGGAGAAGGAACGCAGATTAGTTTACGAAGGCTCAATCTGAAATGGAAAAAGATTGATGCAATTTTTGTATCTCATACTCATGCAGATCATGTTACCGGTTTGCCTGGTATTCTGATGCTTTCTGCTCAAGTTGAACGCACTGAACCGCTTTATATTTACGGTCCTCCGAAAATCAAAGAATATATTGAATCAAGCAGAAAAGTTTTGGATATGTATATTAATTATCCGATTATTGTTCAGGAAATTACTGCACCCTGCGTTGTTCATTCCGGGAAGGATTTTTACATTCGTGCATTTCCTCTTGAGCATACTAAAACTTGTGTTGGATATACGCTTGAAGAATTGGACAGACCTGGTGAGTTTAATCCTCAGAAAGCGCGTGAACTTAATGTTCCTTGTGGTCCATTGTGGTCTCAGCTTCAAAATGGTTTTGAAGTGACTGCAACTGATGGTTCAATTGTAAAACCAGAACAGGTTCTTGGCGAAAAGCGTTCAGGAAGAAAATTTTCTTTTGTAACCGATACGCTTTTTAAACGTTCTATTATTGATGAAGTTCGTGGTTCTGATTTGCTGATTTGCGAAGGAATGTTCGAAAATGCTTTGCTTGACCAGGCTAAGGAAAAAAAGCATATGACAGCTATGCAGGCGGCAACTATTGCAAAAGAAGCTGATGTAAAAAGGATGTGTATGATTCATTACAGTCCAAGATACACAGACAAAGAACTTCATATTTTATTAGAAGAAGCTCAATCGGTATGGCCGAAAGCAGAACTATCGCACGACAGGATGCAGATTGATATTCCTTACGAAGATTAAATTTTTTATAATTTTTTATGATTGAAGTTGTGTCTTTTTCAAAAAAATATCCTCATGCGAAAGATTTTGCAGTTGAAAATGTTAATATGAAAATTGCAGACGGAATTATTACTGGTTTGATTGGTCCAAATGGCTCAGGAAAGACCACTTTGATTAAAGCAATCTGCGGGTTTCATTTTGCAACAAAAGGGAGCATTAAAGTTTTTAGTGACAGTGATAAAGATTTCCCAGTTTTGAATGATGTTGAAAACTTTTCTATGCAGGAAGACTTGAATATTGGAAAAATTGGTTATGTTCCCGAAAATCCGTATCTCCCTTTTGATATGACTGTATCTGATTTTTTGTTTTTTGCTGGAAAATCCCATGGCGTTTTAGAAAAAGATCTGGAAGTTTGCTTTCAAACTGTTATAAAGCAGTGTTCGCTGGAGAATCTTGTTCATAAAAAAATAAAATATCTTTCAAAAGGGCAAAAACAGCGGGTTTCTTTTGCACAGGCTTTGATTTTTAATCCTAAGAATTTGATTTTGGATGAACCTTTTTCGGGACTTGATCCTGCCCAGATAATTCAAATCCGTGAACTGATAAAAAAACTTTCCGCTGAAAAAGCTGTTTTGATTTCAACGCACATTCTTTCTGAAATTGCTTCATTGTGTTCTTATCTTTACATTTTAAGTGATGGAAAAATTGTTGGTTCTGGAAGTGAACGTGACATTTTGGAAAAGGAAAACTGTAATTCGCTTGAAAGTGCATTTTTAAAACTTAGTTCAAAAACAAATATATGATTTTGGTTGGTATGAAAGATTTTTACATAAAAAAAGCATTCTTTAATAATTATTTTTTTTGTAGTTTGCGTTCTGTTTTTTATATTATTCTGAGTATTATTTTACCTCTTTTGTTTAGTCTGAATTTTTATATAAAAGGTCAGTTTTTTGCAGGAAGTGGTTCAACAGATTTGCTTCTTTTTTTTAGCGTCACTCCTTATTTTTGCATTTTTGCGATTCCGCTTATTTGTTTTCCGCAATCTTTTTGTGTTTATGATGATTTTGTGCCAATTGAATCATTTGATAAGATTTTGATTATTTTTATTGCTCGGTTATGCTTGTTTGTAATTCAGATATTTCTTATTCTGCCAGCAGTTTTTCTTTTAAATCTTTTTGGTTCTATTGATTATGGGCAGCTTTTGACTTGTTTTTTTTGTCTGATTTTTTATGGTGCATGTACTATTTCAATCTGTTCTTTTGTAGAATCTCTTTTTTCTTCAAAAATACCATTTCTTTTAGTTTCTGTTTTGATTCTTTTTGTATTTAACTGTTCACATCTTTTTGCAATTTATGTGCAGTTGCCTGATTTTATCCAATCGTTTTGCAAAAGCATAAGTTTTGCATGGCATTTTGATGCGGCTGGAAAAGGAATTTTTGATACAAGAGATTTTATCTGGTTTACCTGCGTTTCCTTTTTATTCTTATTTTTAACTGATTTTATAAAAAATTTACAGAAAGGAAAATGTTTTTCTGTTTCTGAAAAAAAAAGAGTTATCTCAATTGTTGCAGTTTGCTTACTTGTAGTCTTGAATGGCAGCAGATGGTTTAAAAGAATTGATTTTTCAAAAAATAAAACTTTTTCTGTATCAGAATTTTCAAAAGCTTTGATAAAAAAAGTGAATGAGCCTTTAACAATCACATATTACTGTTCTTCAAATCTTTCAAAACTTTATCCGCAGATTAGGGATGTTAAAGATTACCTTGTAGATTTTGCTCAGGAAAGTAAAAAAATCAGGCTGATTATCAAAGATCCTGACAGAAATGAGCAAACTAGGGAATTATTGCAAAATTATGGAATAAAATCTCAGCAGATGCGGACTGTTTCAAGTACTTCAACTAATTTTATAAGTGTTTATTCTGCTATAGTCTTGGAATATCAGGGAAATATGGAAATCATTCCGTTTACTATGGAAGCAAATTCTCTTGAGTATGATTTAGATATCCGCATAAAATCTTTACTGTCAGGATATAAAAGAACAGTTAATATTATTATTGGAAATGGAATGACGCTTTCTGAAGATTACAATTATGTAATTCCATGGCTTTCTTCGCAAGGATTTAACTGTAATCCTGTTTTTGTTGAAGATCCTTTATTTATTTCGATTTTAAATAATTGTTCTGGTCCTCTTTTTGTGATTGGTGACAGTAATATAAATGTAGAAAATGCAATTGCTATCGAAGATTATATTCTTTCTGGAAAAGGAAATGCACTTTTTACAGTTTCTCCTTTTAGTGTAAATATTGAACAAGACTGGTCTGTAACTTACAATTCCAAAACAAATATTATCGAAATGCTTGAACACTTCGGTTGTCTTTTTCCTCATAAGATTTCAGGTGATATTAGTTGTGCTAGAATTACTATGACAAGTGATGATGAAACTGAAAGCCGGTATATCAATTATTATTTGTGGCCAAATCTTTTGAGTCAGGAAAATGCATCTTTGGGAGCAACTGTTTTCTGGCCGGTACCGCTTGAAATAAGTGGCAATGCAAAGTCTTACCTGCTTTCAAGTCCGCTTGCCTTTAATTTTAATGCTGATAATTCCAGCCAGGACAATCTTTTTGAGACAAATCCCTTCATTTTGGAAACTATTAATCTTTCTGAAATGACTAAAAAAACAAATGTTTTTGGCGCATTAATTGAAGGTCAAATTTCAGGACTTTACAATAATCTTACCAGAGAAGATGCAAAAATTATTGTGATTTCTGATCAATATTTTGTAAATTCTTTAATGACAAGTTATATTGGTGGTCAAACTGGTGATTACAGGAATTATGAAGTAATTACAAATGCTCTTTTAAAATTAAATGGAGAAGAACAACTTGCTCAGATTCAAGGAAAAATTTCAAAAGATACGTCATTATATAAAGTCGCTGATAATTTTGATTTTTTAAAAAAACGAAATATTGTTTTTATTTTTCTTTTTGCTGTTATACCAGCTATTATTTTGCTTTTTGGAGTCTTTGTGAATGTTAAAAATAAAAAATAAATATTTATATATTATAATTGTTATTTTGATATTTCTTTATGTTTTTTCTTTTATTTTTCAAAGAAGTGATAAGAGGAAATCGTTAAAATCTACATTAATAAATCCTTCTTATGTAAATGAAATTGAATATTTTGAATTGTTTGATGGTGATAAAGAAAAACTTATTTTTCAAAAAAACGGAACTGTTTGGGAAATCCACAAGAATTATGAAAATAATATTCAAAAGCTTCCAGCAGAATCAACAATAATAAAAGATTTTTTTAAAACTGCAAGTGGAGTTGTTAATATGTATAAAATTTCAGACACTTTCACAGAAAATAATTCATTTATGATATTAAAACCAGGATATATTCAGTTTAAATACACATACAAAGACAAAATATATGAAATTTACTTCGGAGCTCAAGATTTTTCTTTATCATCAAGATTTGTAATGTCTGGAAAATCAACGGATATTTATGAAATTTCAAACTTTATGGATAAATATTTGACAACTTCTGTTCAATTTTGGTGTGATTCTTCATTGATTTCACAAAACGTTTTTGGGAAAATTAAGGTTTCTGACATTCAAAAAAACTATGTCATTTTTGATGATAAAATGTATATTTTTTCAGACTTACAGAAACTTTTAGATTTGAGACACGGCGGATTTATTTCAGATTATAAAAATCTTCAAAATGAACAAATAAATGAAAACTCTTTTCAAACTCAAAATGAAAATTCTGAAAAAAAGTTTGAATCAAAAATGGAGATTTTCTTGGAACTTGGAAACAAAAACCAGATTCATTTGAATTTAGTTCAAATAAAAGATAATTCTTTTGTTCAAGTTGAATCTGTTTATCAGAATGAAGTTGGCGAAAAGTTTGTGTACAATTCACAAATCAGTTTATGGACTTACAATAAAATCAAAGAAATCACGTTATAAAGAAAATGTGCTGCTGTATTACAATAAATGTTCTTACTGATTAAAAAACTTGTTCGCAAAACTAAATGGGCAAAAAAAGCATTTAAAACTGAAAGAAATCCTAGATAAAGATGCGAAAAAGCAAAAAATAAAGAACAAATTACTTCGATTAATATAAAAACTGCTTTGTTTTCTTGAGATTTTTGGCTGAAAAAAGAATGAAGACTCATTGGAAGATAAAATCTGTAAATAACTTCCTCAAAAAAAGCAGAAAATAAGAAATTTAAAATACAAAATAACCATGTGATAAAAGAATCTGGAAGCAGAACATTAATCTGAGGAATTATTGTATTTTGATTTTGTGAGAATACAGTTTTTGACATGCTGATAAATTTAAAAATCAACTGGATAAAAAATAAAATTGAAAAAGTAAAAATAAGTGGAAATCTAAAAATTTTATTAATTTTGTTTTCATTTTCTTTAGTTATTCTTTTTTTGTATATAAAATACAGAAAAAAAGATAAAATGGCATAAATAATTTGTTGAAAAGGAAAAGACCATTGCAAAAATGGTGAATTATTCCCAGAAATATGCGGTGAAAAAAAAGGTGGAATCAAAAAAAAACATAAAATCACTAAAAAAATAAATAAATCAGGCAAAAATGAAGTATTTTTTTTCATACACATATGTTATAATATTTATGCAAATTTGAAAATATGTATACTGTAATTACAATCATAATTATATCATTAGTTCTCTTATTTTTTGCATTTGTATATTCAATTTATAAAATAAAAATCAAATTTTTTATTACTGGAATAGATGCAGGTTTTTCTATATCCGACACGCATCTTTTATGGAATGTGTCACAAATTTGTGAATTAGATGAACCTACAACTCTTTTTTTCTCATTGCCGGCTTTGACAAAGTGTATGAGTCAGATTACAAATCAAGCATCAGCTGATAATCAGATTGACTCACCAAAATATCAAACTCTTCTTTCAAAACTATTTGATTACCGAACTAAAATTCAAAATGAATCTGATGATAAAAAAGGTCTTACTTCAACAGAAACATTGGACAGCGGGCAAAGACTTAGAATTATTCTTCCTGGTAAAGGTGTTTTTGCATCTCAAGTTATTAATAATGGAAAATTGTTAATTATTTCAATTCCAAAAAAAAATGACATGATAACAATCAGTGCAGAAGATTGGGTCGGAAAAGTAATAAATGTTTATTTTTGGCGTAAAGGAGATGCTCAATACGTTTTTGATACAGTTGTCGAACAGACAGGAATTTATCTTGGAAAATCTACGCTTTATGTCAAACATTCATATAATCTTACAAGAACTCAAAAAAGACGTTCTGTGCGTGCAAAATGCGAAATTTATGCTGATTTATTTTTTATAAAAAAATCAGATAATAATGAACAGATAATTGAATCTAAAAATGGCTTTCGTTGCCTTCTTCAAGATATATCCGAATCTGGAGCTTTAATCAAAATTGGTGGAAAGGGAAGGGAAAACATAAAAATCAAACTTCAGTTTTCTATCAAAAATAAATTGATTATTATGAATGGAATTGTTAGAAAAGTTGAATATAATATTGAAAAAAATCAATCACTTCTTCATTTTGAATGTACACAAATTGAACAGAGCATGAAAAACGAAGTTCTTGCTTTTGTATACAATATGCTTCCAGAAAATGAAAAAGAAGTTTTAGAAGCAATAAGACAGACGGAAGATGATTCCAAAAATGAGTTAGGAAATGAATCGAACATTTTGGAAACTGGTAGTCAGCAAAACAAAAAAGAAACTACTAATGAGCAAAAAATAAATGCTGATGATGAGTCAACTACTGAAAAGCAATTGGCTTTTGAAAATGAAAAAGACATCAACATAGAAAAAAAACAAAATGAAAATGTTTATGATAATGAACAAAATATGAATTATGGGGAAACTGTAGAATTCAAATATAATTGATTATTTTTTTTATAATGAGGTATTAATTTGAAAAAAATTGCATTTTTGTTAATTATTTTTTCTCACATTCTTTTTTTGTGTGCTCAAAATCCTGATAATGAAAAGTTGATAAAATTTATAAAAGGAAATATTTCTGAAAAAACTTCAGCGGTGCGGGAAGCTTCTGGAGCAGAATCAATTTTGCTGGCACTCAAAGCTATTGATTTTTCACTCGAAAATAAGGATCTGCTTGGAAACGACAGGGAACTTGAAGGCCTTGCAGTTGCGGCAATCCTTTCAATTTCTCCAGATTACATAAAAAATGCAAATGATTCTCAAAAATCTATCATTGTTTCTCAATTTATTAATCTTTTTAACAAATTTTTTGAAAGTAATACCGTTGCCATCGCTACTTTGACAAAATATTCCAGTTTATATGAATATATGCAGGACAGACAATTTGTTGAAACGCTAAACTTTTTTTTGAAATCACAAGAAATAAAAAAGACTGATGAAAGTGTAATAAAATCTGTTTTGAATACATTACAACTAATTGGAAATAGTGAAACTTTCTTGATTTTATATAGTGTTTTAAATGATAAGGATTATTCCAATATAAAAAATGAAATTGAAAACACTCTAGTTTCTTTGGCATTCATTTCTCAAAATGAAATAATCGGACTTTTGGAAACAGCAGATGTCAAAGATTTATCACAAATTTTTAAAATAATTAAAAAAAATTCAAAAATTTCGAAAAATTATATCTGTGATGTTTCCGAAAAAGTGATATCTAAGTCTATATTATTATTAGGTAGTTCTTCTTTTGTTTCGCAGGAGGATATTTTAGTTCAACTTGAAGCATTGAACAACTTATCTGATAATAAATGGACTCGTGCATCATTAGTGGCTGTTTCGTATTTTCAATTTGCAAAGAAAATTTATAATCAGAATTTGATGACTGAAACTCAGTTTGAAAGTGTTATCAATTGTTTGAGCAATGTTTCACCAGTTGATGCTGTGATTCCTCTTACAGCATATCTTGAAGAACTCAACAGACAAAAAGAGAATGAAACGGATGTTTCTTCTGCAATTGTATTGTCTGTGATTAAAATTTTGGGTGCTATTGGTGATAAGTCAGCTTTTGATTCACTTCTTGCTGTAACTTACCTTGATTATGATGAGTCAATACTGTCTGCCGCCAGAAAAGCATTATCTGGACTTAGATGGTGAAAATCTATTTAAAAAGACCTTTTTTTCTCGCTTCTTTAATTTTGGTTTTTGTTTTTTATTCTGGTCTATTTAATATTCCTGAAAAAAACAAATTTGTTTCTTTGATTCCATCAGATGATGTTTGTATGATTCAAATCAGACTCCTTTCATCTCCTTCAAAATGCGAAAACGGAAAATATTACAGTTCAACTGGTTTTGCTTTGAAAGCTGCTAATAAAACTGGTATGAAATCTTCTGCATCTGGAAAAATAAAAGTGTACATTCCAAGCGAAAGTGTGGAAGCATACTTTCCAGGAAAACTTTACAGTGCTGCTGAAAAAAAAGGAGCATTTCTGTTTGAAACAGGGGGCATTTATTCATTATTTGGAAAAAATACAAAATCAGGTTTTTATGCAGAAAAATGTATAGATGCATTTTGGGAAAACAACAAAAATGGAAGAGTTTGCAAGTTCAGAGCATTGTGTAGATTACAGTTTAAAAGATTGATGTATTGCTGGAAAGATGCCGGAGGTCTTCTGCTTGCTCTGCTTAGTGGAGCAAGGGAATATACAGAATCAGAATTAACAAAGGCTTTTCGACTTTCTGGTCTTTCACATATTCTGGCACTTTCGGGAATGCATCTTTCTATGTTTTCTTCAATAGCAATTTTTTGTGGAGATAAAATCGGAAGAAAACGTCTTACATATCTTATAAGAATCATCGTTCTCATTCTTTTTGTCTGGTTTGCAGGTTTTTCTCCATCTTTGATGCGTGCTTTTATCTGTACTGTTTTAAGTTTACTTGCAGCAATCTGCGGAACTGAAAAACCTGATATGATAATGATTCTATGTTTTTCTTTTCTTTTACAAAGTTTTATTTCTCCTGATGATATTCACAATGTGGGCTTTATGTTGTCTTATGGCGCATTGGCTGGAATCCTTTTGACAAATCAGCTTTTTCATAAAATTTATTCAAAAATATTTCCTTCATTCATTTCATCATCTTTTGCTTCATCCACTGGAGCTCAAATAATCACAGCTCCAATCGGGTTAAAAATTTTTGGAACATTCAGTCCAATTGGAATAGTTGCAACAACTGTGATTTCTCCGATGATTACAGTTTTTATATACAGTGGACTTATTTTGATTATTTTGAGTTTAATTATTCCAAACTTTTATAAATTCAGTGGATTTTTTATGAATTTTTTGTATACTGTAATTAAGTTTTTTGTTATGCTTTTTTCAAAAGTTCCGTACATAAAAATTAATTAATTTTATCTCGAAAAAATTTCAGTTAATAATTTTTTTCCAAAGGAAAGATATGAAACATCCAGATTATAATTCACCTGCAGAATTAAAGCAGGTTCTTGACATAAACGGTTTTTCAATGCAGAAAAAATTCGGTCAAAATTTTTTGATTAATTCTGAAGCACGAAAAAAACTCATTGATACTCTTCAGGTGGATGAAAACACTAGCGTTTGGGAAGTTGGACCTGGTCTTGGAGCAATGACATTTGAAATTCTTGAGCGAAATGCAGAATTAACAGTTTTTGAAATAGACAAGGGCTTTGCATCATTGATTTCAAATTATTTTGAAGATTTTGCAAAAAAAGATAAGTTTTTTCTTGTGGAAGGAGATGTGTTAAAAACCTGGAAAAATCATCTTGAAAAAACAAAGATTCCAGACAGATTTTTTGGAAACCTTCCCTATAACATTGCTGCAACAATTATCGCTGATACCATTGAAAATAATGTCAGATTTGAACGGTGTGTTTTTACTGTACAAAAAGAAGTTGCCCAGAGAATGACTGCAAAACCTGGTCAATCTGATTATTCTTCTTTTTCTGTTTTGTGCCAGTGGGCTTACGATTTACAGAATGTAATTGACTTGTCGGGCGGAAATTTCTGGCCTAAGCCAAATGTTGATTCTAGAGCTGTCTTATTCACAAAAAAAACAGATTTTCCATCCTGCGAAAATCCCTCGCTTTTTATAAAAATGCAAAGAGCTTTATTCAGTTCAAGAAGAAAAACTGTCAGAAATAACCTGTCGCAGTTTTTAAAAAATAATGAACTTGCAGTGGAATGTTTAAATCTTGCAGATATTGATATAATGAAAAGAGCTGAAGTTTTGACAATTGAACAGTTATTAAAACTTTCTGATATAATAAATCAGAAAACAGGTGAAAAATGATAAAAGAAAACTTAGAAAAAATAAAAAACAGGATAAAAATCGCCGAAAAAAAATCAGGACGGTCTGAAAATTCAGTAAAACTGATGGCGGTTAGTAAATTTCATCCAATTTCACAGATTATCGAAGCTGTTGAACAAGGACAGTTTTTGTTTGGCGAAAATAGAGTCCAGGAAGCTGTTCAAAAATTTACCGACCCAAGTTTTGAAGGATTTAAAAATAAAATAAGTCTTCATCAGATTGGACAGCTACAATCAAACAAAGTTAAACAGATAGTAAAAATCGCAGACTGCATAGAATCAGTTGACAGAATTGAACTTTTGCAGGAAATAGAAAAACAGTGTGCAAAAATAGAAAAAAAGATTCAGATTTTATTTGAAATTCATACGGCAGAAGATTCAAAATCTGGATATGATTCAGAAAAACTACTTTTTGAATCTCTGAAGGCTTGCAGTCAGAACGATTTTCCACACATCACGGCAAAAGGATTTATGACGATGGCTCCATTTACAGAAGATGAGCGATTAATCAGAAAATCTTTTATAGCACTGCGAACTCTGTCTGAAAAAATGAAAAATGAGTTTCCAAATCTGGACCTTTCTGAACTTTCAATGGGAATGTCAAATGACTTTGAAATTGCGATTGAAGAAGGTTCTACAATTGTTCGTGTTGGTACTTCAATTTTTGGAGAAAGGGATTATTCCAGATGAAAAGAAAATCGATAATTCTGAAAATCTTACTTTTTTCTCTCATTTTGAATTCAACAATTCCAGTGTTTTCAGAAAACACAACACCGCTTGAATATGACAGTTCGTCTATGCCACAAGGATTAAAAGATTTACGACGATTTGAAATCATCACTTTGGGTTCACTTCCTTTTGTGACACTTAATGCAGGAATTGTATATTCTGGAATCAGATGGGCAAATAACGGATTTGATTCTGCATATTCTCCAAATCCTTTTGCAACTTCAACATATTCCACCGATGAACAAGTTGGAATTCTGCTTACTTCAATTGGAATTTCTATAAGTATTGGTTTAACAGATTATATTATCAATCTTGTAAAACGTTCAAACAAAAAAAAGAGGGAAAAGCTTTTGAATCAAAGCATTATCATTACACCGCTGGGTCAAGATGAAACGGCAACTCAAATTAATATTGATAAAAATGATGATATAGATTTTCCTGAGCAGTCATCAGAAGATGAAAATGAACAGTTTCAGGATGAATTTTTGAATTCTTCAGAAGATGAAGTATGGGAGGTTGTAGAATAATGCCTTTTTTCAGTGAAAAAGTTCCTGCAGATTTTGAAGGTTCAATCCGTCTGGATAAATTCATTGCATCCCTTCCAAATGGAATGAACAGATCAAAACTAAAGAGCGGAGTTACAGAAATTCTAATCAATGGAAAAAAGGTAAAACTTTCTGCAAAAGTCCAGGCTTCAGACCAAATAGACATTCAATGGGAAGATAACAT
The DNA here is from genome assembly GCA_022773305.1 of Spirochaetia bacterium. GTDB lineage: Bacteria > Spirochaetota > Spirochaetia > Treponematales > Treponemataceae > Treponema_D. The sequence continues at coordinate 34,565 of JALFAW010000309.1, read as the reverse complement.
TCCAGATGATATTGAACCTGAAAACCTTCCGCTTGATATTATTTATGAAGATGAAAATGTTACAGTTGTGAACAAAAAACAGGGAATGGTGACTCATCCGGCCTGTGGAAACTGGAACGGTACACTCGTAAATGCTCTTTTGTATCACTGGGGAAGGAAAGCTGTTTCTCAACTGAAAGAGGGAAGTGCTTCTGAAATTCTTGAAAGACGCCGCCCCGGAATAGTACACAGACTAGACAAAGAAACTTCCGGCATCATTATAACAGCAAAAAATCGTGATTCAGAAGAATTTTTACAAAAACAATTTAAAGAAAAATCACTTCAAAAAGAATATATATTAATCTGCACTGGTCGTCCTCCAAAAAGAACGGGAGATATACGCACTCAAATCATCAGAGATCCAAAAAATCGTCATCGTTTTAAAGCAGTTGATGATACACAACAGGGAAAATTTGCCAGGACAATCTATCATTGTATTGCGTGTTATGGAAATTATTCGCTGATGAGAGTTCGAATCAAAACTGGAAGAACGCATCAGATTCGTGTTCACATGAAATATTTGGGCTGTCCAATTCTTGGAGATTCCATTTACAATAAACCTGACAAGAATTTTCCTAACGCCACGCTAATGCTTCATTCAGTTCAGTTAAAAATCAGATTACCTAACTTTCTGAATACAGAAACAAACAATCAGTCAGATTTTGCACACTGTGCTGAAACTTCTAAAGGTGATGGTTTTACTATATTTAGAACAAGAACTCCACAAAGGTTTATCGAAATAGAAAAAAAACTAAAAAAAATGTTTCCAAAAATTGTTATCGATTAAAATATGGATAAAATTAAAATCATTTTTGAACCAGATAAAAATAAACCATTTCTCGTTATTTATAAACCAAAAAATCTGCCTTCTGCACCATTGAATGAAAATGATAAAAATAACGCCCTTTCACAGGCAATCCAATTGTTTCCAGAAATTCAAAATGTCATCGGGAAAAAACAAATCGAATACGGTCTTTTACATCGTCTTGACACAGCAACAGACGGGCTTCTGCTTATCTGCACGACACAAGAATGTTATGATTTTCTTTTTGAACAACAAAAACTTGGAAATATTGTCAAACACTATTCTGCAAAATGCGATATTCTGATGGAAAATGCAAAAATGTTGGGCGGTTTTCCAGAAAACAGGATTTCCTCAAATATTGATATCCATAGAACTTACAAGATAGAATCTTTTTTCAGAAGTTTTTCAAAAGGAAACAAAGAAGTGCGCCCAGTAACTTCAAAATCTCCGCTGGCAGTGCAAAAGAAAGTGGGTACTAAAAAAAATTACACTACAAATGTTACGATTTTACAAAAACATAAAGATTTCTGTCTTGTCGAATGTAAGATTTCTCAAGGGTTTCGTCATCAAGTGCGTTGTCACCTTGGTTGGATTGGTCTTCCGATTCAAAACGATAAACTTTATAACTACAAAACAAAATTAATGTACGAAAATTCACAAAAGGAAGATGTAACAAAAAAAAATCACCCTCAAATTGAAGATGATTTATCGTTCACTGCAACAAAAATAGAATTTGAATACCCGAAAGGAGACTTGAACTCCTATGAAATTGCTTTCACTTGGACCTGAACCAAGCGCGTCTACCAATTCCGCCATCCGGGCAAAACAATTTAAATAATTATATAAAAAATGACTATATTTGTCAAACCATTTGTAACATTTTGCAGAGTATTTGTCAAAGTGTTCTGTGCAAACGTGTGCGTTAATTCACATAAGACCTGGCAATTCTTAAAAGCTTTTCTTTATCATTTAGTTCAGGATCTTCAATCACGCATTCCAAAAGATGATTTAAAACTTCCCCAATCTTTTTTCCAAAAGCGATATTCTGCTCAATCAAATCATTACCGTTTACTTTTAAACTTTTTAATGAAAGTGCATTCTGTTTTTCTAATTCGCTTTTGATTCGTTCTTTAAGTTCCAAAAGCAAACCAATACTGGCACTATATTTGATTTCAACTTTTTGATTCCACATTCCATACATATCTGAAAGTCGCAAATCAAATAAATCTTCAAGATTTTCAGGTTTTACTCTGATAATAAAACGTCTGACAGCTGCATTTGTCCAGTTTTTTTCATAATGAAACATATGTTCATTTACAAGATGACACACATTTTTTATCATATCGTTAGAAAATTTTAGTCTTGTCAGAACTTTTTCAGTTATATCCCTGCTGATTTTTTCATGATTATAAAAAGTGATAGTTTCAACATTCTCATTTTTGCCGGTTTTAACATTGAACTCCTGTTGTGTGACAATTTTTTTTGCTTCTGGTTTTCCAATATCATGAAATAAAGCAGCAAGCCTTACATTTAATTTTTCTTGAACAGCACCATCACAAGCATAAAAAAGATGATCTAAAACATCAAATTTATGAAATCCTCTATAGTCACTTTGAATAACACCACGACATTTTGAAAGTTCAGGAATAAAAAGTGTTAAAATTCCTGTTTTTTCCATAAGTTTTAAACCAACAGACGGCTTTTTTGATTGAAGGATTTTTACAAATTCATCTCGAAAACGTTCAATCGAAATAGATAACACTTTTTCTTGTATTTTTTTGTCAAAAATTGAATTATAAGTGTTTTCTTCTATCTTGAAATCTAGTTTAGAAGCAAAACGTAAAGCTCTGATTGGACGAAGTCCATCTTCCATAAATCTTTCGTATGGATTTCCAACTGTTCTAATCAGCTTCTTTTTTATATCTTTTTGCCCATGATATGGGTCAGTTAATCTGCCGTTTTTCAGATTTACTGCAATCGCATTCATTGTAAAATCACGCCGAGCTAAATCTTCTTCAATTGTTGCTGCATAATTAATACTATCAGGATGACGTGCATCTGAATATCCTGATTCAGTTCTAAAAGTTGTCACTTCAATTTCAACTTTATGAAAATGCACTGTTACAGTACCATGTTCAAATCCTGTTGGCACAACAAACTTAAACATCTTCATTACATCCTGAGGAGTTGCATTAGTAGCCACATCCCAATCAGAAGCCTTTTTATTTAAACAAATATCACGGACTGCACCGCCAACAAGATATGCTTCAAATCCATTTTGTTCAAAAACTTTATAAAAATCAATTAAAATCTGAGGAAGTGAGATTTTCTTAAAGATATTTCTCAGTAAATTCAAAATCATAGATTCAATCCTTCAGAAAGATACATTATAATATTTGAAAATTCCATACTAAATATGCTAAAAATAATAGATATTATGAGAAAAATTGAATTAATAATGCTCTTTCCTTTCTGTTTTTCACTGAAAATTTTAATTATGCTTTCAATCAAAAGTAAAAAGGAGAAAATACTTGTAAAGATGGATGAAAAAAATAGAATTTTTAAAATGAACTGCTGACTGGAATCCTGAAAGTTTTGATAATTACCAATAAAATATAGCAATAATAAAATTATCTCAAAAAGAAAAAAAACAAAATCAACTGTCATACTTACTTTATAAACAATTAAATTTGAGATTATTTTTTTTGAATATTTAAATCTGTATTTATCCATTTTTATTTGAATTATTGAAACTTGAAATTGATTTTTTGAAGTCCGCTTGTTATAATATATTGCAAAAATTGGTTTAAGTCCATGAAGAATTTTTTTATTTCGCTTTTTATATTAATCATTTTTTCTGCTTTTGTTTTCTTTTTTGGTTGGACGCAATATCGGGTAAAACCTGGAGAATTCGGTGTCGTTATTTCCAAAACAAATGGGATAGATGAAACTCCAATACAAAATGGTGAGTTTTCATGGTATTGGCAGTTTTTGTTACCCACAAATGCCATTCTCAAAACTTTTTCAGTTCAACCAATTTTTGTCACAAAACAAATCAAAGGAACTTTACCATCAGGTGAATTTTATGCTTCATTTAATCACAAAGAAACGTTTGATTATTCTTTTGAATTTTCTATGTCACTCACAGTTTCGGAACAAAATGTTATAACCCTTTTAAAAGAAAATAAAATTACAACACAAAATGATTTATCTCAATATATTTCTAATTGTGCTGATACGATTGCACAATTAGCTGCAAGTTTTTATCTTAAAAAGATTCAAGATAATCCTAATTTCCGCCTTGAATCTGTAAAACGAGATGAATTACTTCGTGAAATAAAGTTTTATGAAGACTGTCCATTAATAGAACTCATGAATTTTTCTTTGGTTTCTTCAAAAGTACCGGATTTCGAACTTTACGATAAACTAAAGTTTCGTTTTTTCGAAAATTCTATTGAATTAAACACTGAAATAAATTCAAACTTACAAAATGAAGAAGAACAAGAGTGAATATAACCCTATTTGGAGGAAAAATGAATCTTTGGTGTGTCAGCATGGAGTGTGCGGGAATTGCAGAAGCGGGTGGAGTAAAAAATGTCACTTATTCTTTGTGCAAGGAGTTTTCACTTTTAGGTCACAATGTAACACTATTTATTCCCGCTTTTAAATGTACTCAATTAGATTTACTTCATGATATTAAAAAGGATTTCTTTTCTTTGCAAATAGATTTTTGTGATAAAAAGGAAAGTATATCATACACTAAAGCTGTTTTTTCTGAAGGAAATTTTCAAGTTATTCTTGTAAATCACAAATGTTTTTCCGAAAAAGAAGCAGTTTATACATATACAGAAAATGAACAGAAGAATAATCCTGATTTTATAAAAGGAAAAGGACATCTTGATTCTCATTTTATGGATGTCCTTTTCCAAAAATCAGTATTCGAATATTTTATTCATAATCAAGATGAAAAACTACCCCAAATTATCCACTGCCAGGATGCTTCCACAGCTATTTTACCAGCCTTTTTTTTGAACATTCCAAAACTACAACTTCCACGGTTTGTAGTTACAATTCATAATGCAGGACCGTTTTATCATCATGAATTTAAAAATCTGGAACAGGCAGAATATTTTACCTCTCTTCCAATCAAACTTTTAAAAAATTCAATGAATAATAATAAAGTTGAGCCTTTTTTGATTGCTGCAAATTCAAATGCAAAACTCACAACTGTTTCCCCAGAATATGCAAATGAACTTGTAAATCCTGCATTTTATAATCAAACAGACGGACTTTCTACTATTTTTGCATCAAAAAAAATAAAAATCACTGGAATTACAAATGGTTTTGATTTCGAACGCTATAATCCAAAAGATAAAAACTTTTCAAAACTTCCTTACGAATTTGATCCTTCTTCCAAAAATTTAAAAGGAAAATTTCTTTGCCGTGATTATTTTTTACAAAATATTGTGCAATCGGACAATTTTGATACAACTGGAATAAAAAAATATGGTTCAATATCACAAAAAGACGGAATATTTATCGCTTATCATGGTAGAATAACTACACAAAAAGGAATTTCTGTCCTTACAGATACAATTCCTTACATCATTAATAATTTTGATGACGTAAATTTTGTTATAGCAGGACAAGGTGAATCAGAATTAGAAAATAAAATAATTGAATTAACAAAAAAATATCCACAAAGAGTTTTTTTCATAAATGGTTATAATCAAAAAGTTGTCAGACTCGCTACAGCTTCTTGCGATTTTATGGTATTGCCAAGTTTCTTTGAGCCATGCGGACTTGAAGATTTTATTGCGCAGTCTTATGGAACTCTACCGATTGCACATAAAACTGGCGGACTGAACAAAATTATTGATAATAAGACAGGTTTCCTCTATAACGATAACACTCCAGAATCATTAACAGTAAAACTCACAGAAGTAATAATGATAAAAAAACTAAAACCAGAACGCATCATTTCAATGATTAAAAAAGCGTCAGATTATATTTATAAAGAATATTTATGGAAAAATGTAATAGAAAAAAAATACGTCCCATTTTTCGAAAAAATTAAAAAATTTTAAAAAAAAATGTTTTTGCATATTGACTTTTTTTTTCAAAGAGTATATTATTATAAACGTTCACAACGAACAACCTAAATGCTGCTTTAGCTCAGCTGGTAGAGCACGTGATTTGTAATCTCGGGGTCGTGGGTCCAAATCCTACAAGCAGCTTAATGGGGAGTTTCTAGAGTGGTCAAATAGGACAGACTGTAAATCTGTTGCCGTCGGCTTCTGAGGTTCGAATCCTCAACTCCCCAAGAATCAGAGCTAGTTTTCTAGCTCTTTTTTTTTATTCTTTTCATTTTCATAATCAATTTTTCAGTTTTTTTTCATTTTTTTATAGACAATTTTCATTCTATAGTTTAAATTTAATATGCAAAAAAGAGGATTATTGTGAAAATTCATTTTTGGGGAGTAAGAGGTTCAATTCCTACTCCATTGACACCACAACAAATACAATCAAAAATATTGGCTACCGTGCAAAGAATTACAGTCGAAGATTTGAAAAATTCAGAAACACGAGCCAAATTTGTTTCAATGTTGCCATCATGGATTTTTGGAACAACAGGTGGAAATACTGCTTGTGTTGAACTTATTCACAATAATACTGATATAATACTCGATGCTGGAACGGGCTTAAGAGTTTTAGGCAAATCTAAAAAGTGTCCTCAAAAATATCATCTTTTTCTTTCTCATTTTCATTGGGACCATATAAACGGTTTTCCTTTTTTTGATCACGCATTTAATCCAAACTTAGAAATTCAAATTTATTCTCATTACAAAGATGCAAAAACATATTTTTACAATCAGATAAGAGAACCTTATAGTCCGCCCTCAGTTGCACCCTCTATCACAAAAAATATCGTTTTTAATAATATACAAGAAGATAAAGAATTTTTTATTGATGATATAAAAGTAAATTCCCACAAAATGCGTCATCCAGGAGATTCTTATTCTTTTTCCTTTGAGGTTAATGGAAAAAAATTTGTCTATGCCACTGATATTGAATTGAAAACCACAGATTTTTCTTCAAAAACAGATGGACAGGAAGTTTTTAAAGATGCAGATGTAATTGTAATTGATTCACAATATACTGTTGAAGAAGTGTACAGAAAGGAAAATTGGGGACATTCTGCATTTTGTTATGTTATAGATTTTGCTATTTTTTGGCATATTAAAAAGATTTTTTTATTTCATCATGAACCAACGTATGATGATAGAAAACTAGATTCAATTCTACAAGCTGCAAGGTGGTATGCTCAATATATTGGGCATTCTGACATTCAGATAGAGATTGCAAAAGAATCTTTGGAAGTGGAATTGTAGTTTTATAAATCGTGAGCGGTTATGAAAATTAATAATGAAGATATTTCTGTTTTAGAATATAATTTTTCAAAAAAGGAACTTTTTCTACTAGCAAAATTTTTACGTCAAAATGAAGAAAAGCTTCCAGATGGATTAGAATCATTTTATCATGTTTTGGAGGATTCTATTTATAATACACTTTCACTTGATGAGGTTAAACGTTTTTATTCATGAAAAAATCAATAAAAATTTCTATTATAATTTTATTTATTCTTTTTTTGATTTTTGGATTAGGATTTTTTTTACTTTATACTGTTTCAAGGCCACCAGTTGATTCAAATAATCCCAAAAATGAAACTTTACAAGTAAGAATTGAAGTTCCTTATGGCATGTCGATTTATCAGATTTCTTCTGTTCTAAAAGAAAATAACCTTATTAAGAATGAAAAACTTTTTTATTATTGTGCAAGATTTCCTCAAATTCGAAAATTTCTTTTTCCAAAAAATTCCGATTTAGATTTTTCACTTAAAAGCGGAGTTTATTATGTAAAAAATGACATGAAGATTCCTGAAATTCTAGAACTTTTATCATCAGGTCAACAGGAATATATAAAAATTTCCATTCCAGAAGGTTTTACAATATCAAAGATTGCAGAACTTCTCGAAGAAAACAGGGTCTGCTCAAAAAATGATTTCATCAATATTTCTAAAGATAAAAATCTTCTTTCAAAATATCAGATTCCAGCAGATTCTTGTGAAGGATATTTATTTCCTGATACATATTTTTTTACACTTGGAATGAAAACTGAAACAGTTATATGCAGCATGCTTGACAATTTTTTTGAAAAGATTAATACAATCCCGAATTTAAGTGAAAAAAATCCAGAAGATTTATTTTATACAGTACGTCTGGCATCAATAGTTGAACGTGAATACAGACTAGAAGAAGAAGCTCCTTTAATTGCAAGTGTTTTCCAAAATCGTTTACGCCGGAATATTGGACTTTATTCTTGTGCAACTGTTGTATACATTTTAACAGAATTACAAGGGCGTCCTCATCCTGATAGAATTTTGATAGAAGATACAAAGATTGATAGTCCCTACAATACATATAAATATGCAGGTTTACCTCCTGGAGCCATATCAAATCCAGGAGTTGTTGCTTTAAATGCAGCTACAAATACCCCAAAAACTAATTATTATTATTTTCAAATAGCAGATGCACAAACAGGACGTCATGTATTCACCAAAAGTTTTGAAGAACACATTGAAAATCATAATCTTGTTTCAAAAAAGGCAGCAAAGTAATTGGCAAATTTTATTTCAAACGAAACAATTGATGCAATTCTCAATTCTCCTGATATCATTTCGATTATTGGAGAATACACTAGGTTGGAACAACGTTCTCCAAATGACTGGTGGGGATGTTGTCCTTTTCACGGCGAAAAAACTCCATCGTTCCATGTTGATGTAAATCAAAAGTTTTATTATTGTTTTGGATGTCATAAAGGTGGAAATATTATTTCTTTTGTTATGGAGATGGAAAAACTTCCATATTCTGAAGCACTCATTTCCATTGCAAAAAAAATGAGTATTCCAATAAAATACAAAAATGGTGATAAAAACGATTCCAATTTGCATAAAGCAAATGATGAAGCTGAAAAATACATAGATTTGTATGAAAGAACAGCTTCTATGTTTCATTATTTTCTTCTTGAAACTCAACAAGGGAAAAAAGCTCTTGATTATGTTTTAAAACGAGGACTTTCAATCGATATTATAAAAAAGTTTAAAATTGGTTATTCTCCGGATGATAGAAAATGGCTCAAAGATTTTTTACGAAAAAAACACTTTTCAGATGATTTTTTAAACAAATCTGGATTATTCAGTCAAAAATATCCTGATTATTCTTTTTTTTCGGGCAGGTTGATGTTTCCAATTTTTAACAGAAGGGGACAGGTTGTTGCATTCGGAGGGCGTGTAATTCCACCAGCTGATGAATCTCAAAGAAAATATTTAAATTCGCCGGATTTACCGCAGTTTAAAAAACGAGAAACTCTTTTTGGGTTTAATTTTGCAAAAAATTCAATAAGGCAGAATAAAAAAATCATTTTTTGCGAAGGAAATATGGATGTAATTGCTTATCATCAGTGTGGACTTGATTATGCAGTTGCAACTTTAGGAACAGCAATGACAGTGGAACATATAAAAATGATTCAAGGATTTGTTGCTGACGGCACAGTTTTTCTATCTTTTGATTCTGATGGAGCTGGACAAAATGCAACTTGGAAAGCAATTAAATTGTGCCGTGAAAATGATTTGACTGTCAGGATAATAAGATTAAAAGGGGGCAAAGATCCCTCAGAAATTCTTTTAAAATATGGTAAAAATAACTTGACTTCGCAGGTAAACAATGCTATATTAGATTGCGACTATCTTTTACTTAGACTAGGTGAAAAATACCCTTTGGACACACCTGAGGGAAAAACGAAGGCAGCGTTGGAATTTTTCCAATATGTTGATGTACTTAAGTCTGATATACAAAGAGAGTCTTGTCTAGAACAATTGTGTCAGACATTCAATCTAAAACCGGAGGCTGTAAAAAGGGATTTTTTAAATCGTAATCGAGCCCAAGAGCGTTCAAACATCCGGAATAATACAAATCAAATAGAACAGAATACTCCAATAAAGCTAGATGCTGAATTAAGGGGATTAATAGCTGTTACTGCTGACCCGGGACAGTTCAAAAACATACGTTCAAAGCTTTGTGAAAACGATTTACAAAATATTTATGCACGTCGGCTTTTTAAAACATTAGAAGAGTGTTATATTGAAAAAGAAAATTCTTTTACTATTAAAGATATTCTGGATTGTTTAAATCAAAAAGAAGATGACAAAGAACTGGTTCAACTTATAACCGAATCAATTTCTTCGGGAGTCTATCAAAGAGAAAAGATTGATGTTTTCATTCAGGACACAATCGATTATATATTAAAAAACAGACTTGAAGACCAAAGAAATAAGTTATCAAAGAGAATCAAAGAATATTCCAATTCGATAGCAACAGAAGATGATCAGATTCAGTTTAATAATCTTCTAAAAGAAAAACTTGAACTCGATAAAAAGATTCAAGCATTAGTAAAAAAATAGGTGAACACACAGAATGGAAGTTACTAATTCAAATACTTCAGAAAATGACAAAACAGCACAGGGATTAATGTCAAATCCAGCCATTGAAAAATTACTGGAATATGCAAAATCAAAATCGGCTATTACATGGGACGACATTATTTCATATTTAGGACAGGAATTCGTTAATTCAGATGATTTAATGGAACCTGTATTGGATTTATTAAAGGAAATTGGTCGTGAGCCTATTGAAACTGACATCATTGAACAGGAAGTTGATGATGGCATGGAAGATGATTTGATTCTAGATACAGATGATGATCTTGTTACTGATGATGATGAAACAATTTCTGAAATTGAAAAAGCTGAAAAGGCATCTAGAAGCAAACTTGTTAACAATGATAAAGATTCAAGCATTGACGATCCTATTCGTCTTTATCTTCGTGAAATCGGAAAAGAAAATTTATTGACTGCAGAACAGGAAGTAGAACTTTCTAAAACAATGGAACAGGGAAATAATATTATTAAAAATGTTATCATAAATTCCGGTATAATGATTCCTGAGTTTTATGCAGTAGCACAAAAAGCTTTTTCTAGAATAGATATTCATGAACCTGGAAAAACCAGAAAAGAAATCAATGAAGAAATGGCTGATAAAAGACGTTTAAAATCTGCTTATGGAGAACATATCAAACCAGTTTTATCTGAAATGAAACAATATATGCAGCTCAAACGGCAGCTCTTTGAAACAAATCAGTCAAATTCTATTTTTGAGAATGAACAGCTTATTGAATTGAGAGACAAAATTCTCCCAGAATTAAAAAAAATTGACATTCAGACAGAAGAACTTGATAAGTTTACTCAAAAATATCGTGAAGCAACGATTAAAATAGAAGAGTATTATCAGAAGCAGGAAAAAAAGATGAAGGAACTTCGCGTTTCTTCTCCGTCTGAGTTGAGAAGTTTGGGAAGAAAAATTTCTATTAAATCTCAGGTAGTTTTTCTTGAAAAAGAATTGAATATGACGGCAGATGAAATCCGTGAGATTTATACACAGATTCAGAAAATTGACAGGAAACTTCATCGTCTTGAATATGAATTCGAAAATAATGTTGATGATATTCAGAACATGGCAAGAGAAATTGAATCTGGACGAAAAATGATGGAAAAAGCGAAAAACCGCTTGATTAATGCAAACCTTCGTCTTGTTGTTTCAATTGCTAAAAAGTATACGAATCGTGGTCTTCATATGTTTGACTTGGTTCAAGAGGGAAATATTGGTCTTATCAAAGCAGTTGAAAAATTTGAATACCGGAAAGGTTTTAAATTCTCGACTTATGCTACATGGTGGATTCGTCAGGCAATTACACGTTCTATTTCTGATCAGGCAAGAACAATTCGAGTTCCAGTTCATATGATTGAACAGATAAATAAAGTTGTGCGTGAAAGTCGTCAGCTTATGCAGAAACTTGGTCGCGAACCGACTGATGATGAAATTGCACAGCAGCTTGGATGGCCTTTGAGCCGTGTAAAACAAGTAAAAAATGTTGCCAGAGAACCTATTTCTTTGGAAACTCCAATTGGAGAAGAAGAAGATTCTATTCTTGGTGATTTTATTGAGGATAAAGAAGTTGAAAATCCTGCTTCACAGACAGCTTACACTTTGTTACAGGAACAGCTTCGTTCTGTGTTAAATACATTGCCATCTCGGGAACAGGAAGTATTGAAAATGAGATTTGGACTTGATGACGGCTATTCATTGACACTTGAAGAAGTTGGTCTTTATTTTGACGTAACTCGTGAACGAATTCGTCAGATTGAAGCAAAAGCTTTACGCAGACTTCGACATCCTCGTCGTGCAAACGGTTTAAGGGATTATGTTGAAACCTGATACAATTTTTTAGACAGTTTTTAAAAGCCTAATAGACTAAAATTGATATTTATTGTATATTTAAAAATATTTTAAATGAGGACCTTGTATGGTAACAACAGAAATTTTTGAAAGCTTAAAAGAATTACAAACAATTCTTGTACAGAAATACGAATTGGAAAAAAAGGTAGCTGATGCTCCAAAACAGCTGCATAACCAGGAAGAATTACTGGCAAAAACTCAGAAAGAATTCATCGAATTAAAATCCCAGTATGATGTTCTTGCTGAAAAAATCAATAAAATCAAATCAGATTTAAATGATGCTATCAGTGAACGTGAAGAAGGAGAAAAAGGTGTTGCAAACAGTACAACACATCGTGAATATGAAACTCTTGAAAAACAGATTTCAGAAGCAAAATTAAAAGAAGATAATCTTCGTCATGAACTTCAACATGAAGATAAAAAACTTTCTGATGTTGATGAAAGAATGAAAAATACCGAAGAGTTAATTCACTTCCAGGAATCTGAATTAAATAATAGTAAGGATTCATTAAACAGTGAACTTTCTGGATACAATTCAGAACTCTCAGAACTTAAAGCAAAAGAAGATAGAATTGTGCCAAATTTAGATCAGGAAATTCTTTTTAAATTTCAAAGAATTATTCAAAGAAATTCTGAAGGAATTGTTGCTGTAAGAAATGGAGTTTGTACAGGATGTCATATGATTCTTCCTGCGAATTTTTCAAATGAAGTTCGAGAAGGTGAAAATATAAAATTCTGTCCATATTGTAGTCGTATTTTGTTCTACGAAGAAGTATCTGAAGAACAATCAGAAGATTACTTCAATATTGGGCTTGCTGGAAGTCTTGCAGGACTTGATGACGAAGATTTTGACGATGAATCTGAAGATAAAGAAGAATTCGAAGAAAATGAAGAATCGGATGATTCTTTCGAAGATGAGGATTCTGCAGATTTAGATGATTCAGGTGAAGACGAACTTGATGATTCTTCTGACGAAGATTAGTTTTTTAAAGTAATAATTATGTCAATAATTCAGATGGGATATAACCGCATTTTACACTTTTGATGATAATTGTGCAAAATGAGATAAAGTCCGGGCTCCTTCGGAAAAAATGCCGGGTAATTACCGGGCAAACAATGGTAACTGCAGTTTCTGCATAGTCCAGTGTTTGACAGAAAGTGCAACAGAAAATATACCGCCAATAATGGCAAGGGTGAAAAGGTAGTGTAAGAGACTACCGAATAACTGGTAACAGTTATTGCTTGTAAACCTCATTTGGAGCAAGATTAAGCAGCAGTTAAGTTTTCCGAGCTATACTGCGGGTAAATCGCTAGAATCAAATGGTAACATTTGATGCGGATAGATGGTTATTGTCTTAATGACAGACAGAACCCGGCTTACTGTCCCATCTGTTTTTTTTATTATGAAAAAAGAAAGTAAAAGAAATTATACTAAAGAATACAGTATTGAAAATAAGAATTTTGCAAAAAAAACAAATTTTGCAGTCTTAAAAATAATTTCATTTACCGCTATCATTATTTTTATCATAATGGCAATCTTGATAGGAATTCTTACGTTTGTCAAATTTCAAAAAAGTAAAGTAAGTATTAAAACAATTCAAGAAGCCTGGAAAAAATATGATTATCAGGCTGTATACGAACTTTCAAAAAATTATCTGCAGGAAAAACCTTTTAATAATACAGCTCTTACTTATTACAGTTATTCATGTTTTTATTTATCACAAGAACAAACTGATACTTTACAGGCACAAACATATCTTGATGAAAGCATAATCAAGTTGAGAATTGCTTTGTATGATGCAAATCCAAAACTTATTCCACAACTTCAATATATGCTTGGACGTGCTTATTTTTACAAAGATACGATTGCAACACATTATTATGCTGATTTAGCAGTAAAATATCTATTGGCAGCAAAAGAAAATGGCTATGTTGCGGATGACATTGCTGAATACTTAGGATTAAGTTTTGCATCACTTGGTATGACAATGGAAAGTATTTCTGCATTTACAGAAGCTCTTCTTGTACGAGAGTCTGATTCTCTTCTTCTAGCCATTGCTGAACAATATGTAAATGCAAAACAATACAATGCTGCAGAACAATATTTGTTTAGAATTATAAAAAATAGCGAAAATGATGAGATTATTATTAAAAGTGAATTATTACTAGGAAATATTTATATCGAAAAAGAAGAATATGACCTTGCTTTAAAAGAATTTGAAAATGTTTTGAAAAAAAACGGAAATTCTGCTGACGCGAATTACGGAATTGGTGTAATATATGAAAAACAAGGTAATATTGTAAAAGCTAGAGCTCAATGGAGAAAAGCTTTAAAGATTCAAGTTAATCATCCTGGAGCTTTACAAAAATTAGCAAATTATTAAATTATATATATATGATGTTTTGGGAGGAAATAAATGGGATTTTTTGATCATTTTACAACTGATATTGGTATTGACCTTGGAACATGTAACACTTTGATTTATGTTCGTGATAAAGGAATTGTTATAGATGAACCATCTGTTATTGCAGTTGAAAAAGGAACTAAAAGAATAGTAGCAGTTGGTGCTGATGCTAAACGAATGTTGGATAAAACTCCAGGCAGCATTATGGCTATCAGACCATTAGCAGATGGTGTAATTGCCGATATTGACAGTACAGAAAAGATGATTAAGTATTTCATTTCGAAAATCATTCCACGACATCAGTTTTTTAAATCAGTAAGAATGAAAATTGGTATTCCTTCTTGTGTAACTGATGTTGAACGAAGAGCTGTAATTGAAGCGGCTCTAAAAGCTGGAGCAAAAGAAGTTGAAGTAATAGAAGAAAGTCGTGCAGCAGCTATTGGTGCTGATATTCCAATTTTTGAACCTGCAGGTCACATGATTTGTGATATTGGTGGTGGAACTGCTGAAATTTCTGTAATTTCACTTGGTGATATGGTTGTTACACATTCTATCCGCATTGGTGGTGATAAGTTTGATGAAGCAATTGTAAAACATGTAAAAAGTGTTCATAACCTTATTATTGGTCAACCTGCTGCTGAAAGATTAAAAATTCAAATTGGTAATGCAGCTCCTGAAAAAACTATTGAAAAAATGGAATTGAAAGGTACTGATGCTATTACTGGCTTGCCTCGTCGTTTAGAAATTGACTCTGTTGAAGTTCGAGAAGCATTAAAAGAACCTGTAACTAAAATTGTAGAAGAGATTAAATCTGTTTTAAGTGAAACTCCTCCAGAACTTGCTTCTGATATTATAGAAAGAGGTATTGTTATGACTGGTGGTGGTTCAATGCTCAGAGAATTGCCAAGACTTATTTCTAAAGAAACAGGAGTTCCTGTTATTCTTGTTGAAAAACCTTTGGAATGTGTTGCTATTGGTGCAGGAAAAGCCTTTGGATTATTTAAAGATTTAAGTTCTGAACGTTCAATTTATGATAGTTTGAATAACTAATTCTGATTAATATGGCATCAAAGAATAAAGTTCCTTTTAGATTTAAATTTTCTGAGTTTTTACTGATAATTTTTATTTTTATATCATCATTATTGTTGGCATTTAATTCTGGTGGATTTGTTATAAATCTAAAAAAGGTTGGATTTTCTATTATCTCGTCTGTAGAAAAAGGTGTTCATTTTGTTGTTGATGGAGTAGTCAATACAGTGAATTCCGTGGGTGAATTAAAAAAACTTAAAAAAGAATATAATGAACTTGTTTTAAAACTTGAAAATTATGAACAGATGCAAAGAACAAATGCAGATATTACAAAGGAAAATGAACGGTTAAAGGAACAACTTGGCTTTTCAATTTCTATGGATGAAAAAAATATTCCAGCACAAATTATTTCTAGAAATCTTGATAATGCATATTCCTATCTTACAATAGATAAAGGTAGTGTTAATGGCATAAAAAAGAATATGCCAGTGGTGGCTTTTCAAAATGGAAATCAAGGATTGGTGGGAAAAGTAATTCAAGTAGGAACTTTCACAAGTCAAATCATGCCAATTTATAATGTTAAAAATATTGTTTCTGTGCGAATTCAAAATACACGTGATTTGGGTCTTGTCAGTGGACTGGGAACTCAAAATCAGCCACTTCTTTTACAACACATCAGAAAACGTGTTATGGAAGAATTAAGTTATGGGGATATAGTTGTTACATCCGGAGAAAACGACAATTACATGCGTGATATTCCAGTGGGAACTATTACAAAAATCACTGCCCTGGATTATAATTCATCTTTAAATATAGAATTAACACCAATTATAGATTTTGCAAGACTTGAAAATGTAATTGTTGTAAATCAAAAAGAACTAAATGATAGAAAAACTTCATCTAATAAATCTGACAGTGAGTAATTATACAGTTCACTACTTTTTTTGATAACAAAATAAAAATTGTGAATTGAAAGAGGAAGGTAAATGGTAAAATCAATTTTGTTTAGCACTTTTATTCTGTTTTGTGCCACAATTATCGAAGCTTCAATTTTATCTAACATTAGTTTTCTACTTGTTGTTCCAGATTTGGTTTTGATATGTACAATTTACTTTTCTTTATTAAATGGTAAAACAATAGGAGAAACCACAGGATTCATTTCTGGACTTTTTCTTGATTTTATAACTGGAATGCCGTTGGGATTCAACTGTCTATACAGAACTGTAATTTGTTACATAACTGGAATTTTTTCAAGTACAGTAATCATTACTGGAATATTTATTCCAATTATAAGTGTAGGAGTTGCAACAATAGTAAAAACACTTCTAGTAAAATTCGTTTCTATTTTATTTCCAAATACGGGGATATTTGTTTTTGGAATTATATCTCCTCAATTTTTGTTTGAATTTATAGAAAATATTATTTTAGCACCATTTTTATTTAGATTTTTGGGATTTTTTAAATCATATCTTGCCATAAAAACCACACAGGATAAAGTAAGTAATGTTTAAATCTGCTGAAGACAAATTAACTAAAACAGAAAAAGTTCTTATTCTTCTCGTGATTTTAATAATTTTATTTATAATTTATGTATATAAACTTTTTTCAATGCAGATTATACAGGGAGAACATTATAAATCACAATCACAAAGAATTTCTAGTCAGGTAACTATCATTCCTGCTCAAAGAGGTGAAATATTTGATAGAAATGCGGATTTACCAATGGTAATCAACACAGATTCATTTGCTGTTGAGGTTATTCCTGGTGAAATTCCACCTCAAAAATATGATACTGTTATTCAAAAACTTGCAAATTATCTTGGAATTCCAAAAAGTCAAATTGATAAAAAAATCCCCAAAAATATCCGTCGTTCATATTCTTCTGTACAAGTTAAATCAAATGTACCGTTTACAGTTATTTCAAATATAGCTGAAAATCTGAATGATTTACCAGGAGTTTCATGGGTTTCAAAACCTATTAGAAATTATTTACATACAGGCTCATTATGTCATATAGTTGGTTATGTTGGCGATATAAATCAAGATGAAATAACAGCACTATACAATCAAGGTTATACAAAAAACAGCATTGTTGGAAAAACTGGAATTGAAAAACAATATGATTCTCTTTTACAAGGAACTCCTGGTCGAGAAATGTCGACTGTCGATGTTCATGGAAGAATTATTTCTGAAACTCCTGTTGTTGAACCTCCAAAAATGGGAAAAAATCTTGTATTAACTATAGATTCCACAATTCAAAAACTTGTAGAAGATACTTTGGGTAATCGTGTTGGAGCTTCTGTAGTTTTAAAACCTGCAACTGGTGAAGTTCTTGCAATGGTTTCTTATCCATTTTATGATTCTAATATTTTTAGTTCTGATGATTCTGCGACTGAGTATTCAAAACTTTTAAACGACAAAACAAAACCACTTATTAACAGAGCTGTTCAACTTTCATATCCACCAGCTTCTACTTTCAAAATCATTATGTCTGCGGCTATGCTTCAGGAAAATGCATTTCCAGCAAATAAAACAATTGAATGTAAAGGAAAAATGCTTTATGGTGGAAGAACTTTTCATTGTCATATTCATGAACCTGGACATGGCTGGCTTGATATGAAAAATGCAATGGCTCAATCTTGCGATGTTTACTATTGGACAATTGGTCGTGATTATCTTGGAATTGAAAAAATAGCTTCTTATTCACGAGAATTTGGACTTGGAAAAAGTGCACAAATTGATTTACCTAGTCAAGTTTCAGGTCTCGTACCAACTGCAGAATGGAAACAAAAAAAGTTTCATGAAAAGTGGGTTGGTGGTGATACAATGTCATGTTCAATTGGACAAGGATATATGGAAGCTACACCGTTACAACTTGCAAATATGATTGCTATGGTATCAAATGAAGGTGTGATTTACAAACCACATATTCTAAAAGAAGTACGCGATCCAGTAACAAATGAGATTATAGAAGAAATAAAACCAACTATTTTAACAGAATCAACAATTGATAAAGAAGTTTGGAAACAAGTTCAAGAAGCATTAAGATATACTGTAACTGATGGAACACCGCAATATCCTATGCACAATAAACTTGTTCAAATCGCTTGTAAAACTGGTACTGCTGAAGTTGACGGTTATAAGGATAGCTGGCATTCATGGCTTGTTGCTTATGCACCTTATGATGCCCCTCCTGAAGACAGAATTTGTGTAGCAACAATTGTTGAAGCTTGTAATAAATGGGAATGGTGGGCACCTTACGCAACAAATATTATTATTCAAGGAATTTTTGCAAATCAAACTTATGACGAAGCAATTAAGGAACTTGGATTTACTTATCTTTCTAAAAATCGTGGACGTCAGGAGTAAATATGAAGAATAAATTTTTAGCAATGTTTGATTATCTTCTTATTCTTGTCGTGCTTATTCTTGTTGCACTTGGAGTATTATTTATTTATTCATCTAGTATAAATTCTGAAGGTATTTCGGTTACTAATGAATATGTCAAACAAATAATTTGGGCTTCTATTGGTTTTGTTATAATGATTTTTGTAACTCTTTATGATTATCGAAAAACCGAATCATTTACGCAATATTTATATATTTTTTTGATTGTACTTTTAATATATACAAGAATTTTCGGACGATATGTTAATGGTGCAAAAAGCTGGATTGGAATTGGTGAATTTGGTGTACAGCCATCTGAATTTGGAAAAATCTTTTTTATCTTGTTTCTGGCCAAATTTCTGGATGAAAGCAAAAATCTGAATCAATTTAAAAGATTCGTTTATGCTATAGGAATACTGCTGCTTCCAATGGGATTGATTTTAATTCAACCTGACTTAGGAACTGCCAGTGTTTATATTCCAATTTTTCTGACAATGTGTTTTATTGCTGGAATTCCTGTTAAATATATTTTATATGTTCTTTCTTTTGGAATATTGACTGTTTTTTTTACAGTACTGCCTGTCTGGAATGCGGAAATTGCTGAAAATCCATTTGTATTTATTTCAGTTTTAACAAATTTAAAATTAAGAGCTTTGCTGATTTCATCGGTATTATTAATTACACTTTTGGGTTATGTTGTCAGACGATATTTTCACGGTCCAAAATATATCTATTGGATTACACTTGTTTTTTCTGTAATCTGCCTTTCACTTATTTTTTCTCTGGCACTTGGAAAATTTTTGAAAGATTATCAGATAAAACGTCTTATTATCTTTATGAATCCAAATAAAGACAGACTTGGTGCCGGTTGGAATATTATTCAATCAAAAGTAGCTATCGGTGCAGGTGGCATGACAGGGCAGGGATATTTACAGGGAACTCAGAGTCATTACCGCTTTTTGCCACAGCAGAGTACCGACTTTATTTTCAGTATTCTTTCTGAAGAATTAGGATTTATCGGCGGAATTTTTGTATTTTCTCTTTATTTTGTTATTTTGATTAAGATTTTGTATATTATTCGAAAATGTATTAATCGATATGGTTCTTATATTTGTGCAGGAATTTTTGGAATGTTCTCATTTCATTTTTTCGTAAATGTAGGAATGGTTATGGGTATCATGCCGATTACAGGAATTCCACTTTTGTTTCTTTCGTATGGTGGTTCTTCCTTACTTACAGCTATGACATGCACAGGACTTATAATGAATATTAACTGTAGAAAAAGCGAATTAAAATAATTGAGTTTATAGACAACTGTAAAGACAAATAATCAGAATAATCAGAACTAAAACAGAAATGATGTAAATCCAAACAGGTAACGAACCGTCTTGTCCAGATTTGTTGTTTTTTTTTAATTTTTTTGATGCAATTTTATTTTTATATTTAATATTGTTTTGCGATGAATTATCGGAGTTTTGATTTTGAGATAATGAACCGTTAGAGTTTACAGCATAGCCACATTCCGGGCATCCGCTTTTAAAATCTTCTGATGCTCCTGTGTGACCGCATTTTGGGCAGCGAACTGATGCAAAAAATTTTCCGCAGACAGGACAAAATCTTGATTTTCGAGGAACTTCAGATCCACAACTTTCACAAAAAAATTTAGCTTCCTTATCAGTTTTTTTCATAATATTCCATTGGTTCGATTTTTATAAGCTTTTGTTGTCTCTCATCTAAATCATCTATTTTGATTTCTAATATTTTTGCTGAAAAAACAGATATTTGATTATTTTGATCATAAATAGAAACGTATTTTATAATCATTTCAGGGTGTAAATCTGAACAATCTTGTAAAATACATATAAAATTTTTTGTCTGTTTTTCAATAAAAGCTGTGCCAAATAAAAATTTATTTGATAAAGGGTTTGTAAAAATTAATCTGCAGGAATCTTTTTGTGTATCAAATCTTGAGATAATTCTAGCAGATTTATCTATTTCTTTATTATCAATCTTTTTGTCTATATTCTCATTTTTATTATTTTGTGAAATTGTTTCGCTAAGATGATTATTAGTTATTTCAGTAAGATTATTGTTTTGATTTTTAATTGAAGGAATTATTTTTTCAAATGTTTTTGTATTTAATGATGTTAAGTAATCTTTTATGCCTAGTTCAACAGCTTTTCTTTTTTCATCATCACTCAAGCAATCTGGAACGTAAAGATAAATCTGAACATTTTTTCCACCAATCCCACTTTTTACAAAAGAAGCAAGTGTTTTCCAATGACGAGGATATTCAGCAACACTTAAAATAATCAAATCTGGTTGAATTTCTTCTATATTATCAATCGCTTTTAAAAGCCATCTGTATACAATAATGTCATAACCATTATCTTTTAAAAATTTAGATGAAAAATCTATGATTTCTTGTTTATCTGATATTATTAACGCTTTCATTTTATTCTGTTCCTAAATTTACCACATTATAATCATAAATCTTCCAGATACCTTCACGTTGGCGCACTTTATAAGTGTATCTCTTTTTTTCACTGAAATTTGGATATTTAAACCATTCTATGACAGACACGTAGCCTTCGGTTGGAGTATAAGAAGTTTTTTCGATCTGAAAACTTTGAGGAATAGCCACAATATCATTTTCAATTTTTTCTTGCATTAAATCAGCTTTGAAAGATTCAAGCATACGTATTCTTTCATCTGCTGAAAGAGAAATATATTTTTTTCTAAGTGAGGGATTTCTTTGAAGCATAGATTCAACATCAATATAAAGAAAATACTGATTCCAAAGGGACTTTTGTCTTGCAATAATTGTTTGTTCCACTACTTTATCTGGTGATAATTCAATAGGACGTAGAATTTCAATTGATTCTTGTGAAACTGGAAGAGGGTTTGAAGCTGTTGCTGAAGGAGAAGGCATAATCTCCAAAGAAAGTCTATTTGATTTTAGAGAAATATATTTTGATTTATATAATTCAGGATAAAAAACAAGTTCAAGGTAATAAACAGAACTTTCGTCAATCTGAAGATAATCTTTTACATTCTCCACAAAAGAATATTCTTCACCTTGTTCCAACGCAATCTCTCGGAAGTAAACAGTTTGATTTGTAGTACGTTTTTCAATAAGGTTTCCAGTTTGTTCTAGAAGTTTATTTTTTACAGTGTAGGCATTAAAATCTAGACTAAATGCTCTGTCATCAGCAAGTTTAAATCTTAAAGTCTGTGGGCTGTTATTTTTAATTGTGATGTGAACAAGAATTTTAAAGTCTTCTGAATTTCCAGGATAATAAATTGACTTATTATAGTATTTTATTGAAACATTTGCTTGTGAATAATCAAATTCTTCAGTCTGAGCTATCAATATCTGTGCAAAAATAAAAAAAAATGATATAATAATAAAAAGTTTACGAGTTTTCAACGTATTCTCCTGTAAATTAATAGGTTCAATTTCGAGTTTTCGATTTTAAACCGTGGCAAGGATTGTAAGGGCTGGCATAGCCAGTTCCGAAGCGTAGCGAAGGAATGAAGCGATAGCGCAACCCTGAAAAGCCTGTTTTTTGCGAAGCAAAAAGCCACCCAAAAATAAAAACTTAAAATATTAACCTAATAGTCTTTTTTAATACTCTTTAATAATCGGTATAAAAAAATGAAATCATTAACTTCTATTAACGAATTATTGCATAATTTGCAAGAAATAAAAAGTTCCATTTCAAATATTTTTGATTTAAATTCAAATTTTCCAATACATATTGAAGGAACTCAAGGTTCGCTATTCAGTTTTTTTGTAAGTGAAATTTGCAGGCAAAATCATTTGCAAACACTTCAAGCTACACAATACGGTTTTTCAAGCAAAAAAACTCCACAATATAATAATTTTTCACAAGATTTATTTATTGTGGTTCCACAAGAAAGTGATGTACAGGATTTAGTTACTGATTTTCAATCTGTTTATAGCGATGCACAAATTTATGTTTTTCCAACATGGGGAACAGTTCCTTACAGGACTGTTGCAAAAGGTTCAGTTACTTTTGGAAAAAGAGCAGGAGTACTTTCAAAAATTCTTGATAATGAAAATAAAATAACTTTTAACGATAATACGAGAATTTTTATTTTTACTCAAAAAACTTTTTTGCAACCACTTCCACCTCCTGATTACATAAAATCTTTGACTTTCAGTTTAAAAAAAGGTGATTCTTTTGATACTACTAAAATTGCGCAAAAAATTGTGGATTTAGGTTACATAAGGGTTCCAAAAGTCAATGTTCGAGGTGAATTTAGTTTACGTGGTGAAGTTCTTGATATATTTTTGCCTTGTGATGAATTTGCAACACGAATAATTTTTGATTTTGATGAAATTGAATCAATCAAAGAATTTGAAACTGATAATCAGGTAACTGTTGGTTCTAAAGACAGTGTTCTCATCTATCCGATGAAAGAGGTTTTATGGAATGAAAATCAAATAAAGACTGTCTATGAAAGCATCCAAAAGTATCAGCAAAATGCAGTTTCAAATGAAAGTGAATACACAAATCAAAATATAATAGAAAATAATTTTGAAATGCTAGATTTACAGATTAAATCAACAATAACAGAATATGATGATTCTTTATCTAGTGTTAATGATACTCATAAAAATCAATTCTCAAAAATTCATCTTCCATTAACAGAAATGGCATTACAAAATGCTAAAAATATGCTTGAACAACTTTCAGTTTATGGCGAAGTTGAAGGCGAAGAACTTTTATATCCTTTTTTGTGGAATGAAAGAAAATCAGTTTTGGATTATATTCCACAGAATTCTTTTGTTTTATTTTATAATTATGACAAACTTGAAAATGCAGAACTTGTCTTACTTCGTGAATATCACAAATTATATAGAACTTCAAAA
Organism: Spirochaetia bacterium; assembly: GCA_022773305.1. Classification (GTDB taxonomy): domain Bacteria; phylum Spirochaetota; class Spirochaetia; order Treponematales; family Treponemataceae; genus Treponema_D. The sequence goes on along the minus strand of JALFAW010000309.1, from coordinate 10,589 downwards.
GAATCTCTTCCTGTAATTTCGCCAGAACAGATGCTTTTTAGTTTTAAAAACATTTGTGACAAAATTAAAAATCGACTTTATTTTAGAACTTTATTAAAAGAAGATGAAAAAGAACTTTGCGTTACAAAAATAGATGCCGAACCTGCCCGTAGTTTTTTTGGAAATCTGAATTATATGAAAGATGAACTTACAAAATTAATGCAGGATAAATGGCGAGTTTTTATTTACACTGACAATGAAAATCAGCAGCTTCGTCTTCATCAGATTTTTAAAGATTTTATCGAACTTGATGATTCAAAAAAAGATTTATATCCAGTTTGTTTGATTCCAAAACCCATTTCTGCTGGATTTGTGTTACCACAGGCAAAGATTCTTGTAATCCAGGAAAATGAAATTTTTGGACGACGTAAATATGTTCCAAAAACTGTAAATAAAGCAAAATCCAAAGCAATTGATACATTTGTGGAATTAAATCCAGGTGATTACATAGTTCACGTAAACTGGGGAATTGGACTTTTTCACGGTATTGAACGTGTAAAAGCAATGGGGAATGAGCGCGATTATATTAAACTTGAATATGCTGATAATGAGTTTGCATTTGTACCTATTGAACAAGTTAACCTTGTTCAAAGATATATTGGAAATGAAGGTGAAAAACCAAAACTTGACAGAATTGGAAGTAAAGCTTGGGAAAATCGAAAAAATAAAGTAAAAAAAGCTGTAGAAGATCTTGCTGAAAAACTGATTGCTTTATATTCGCGACGTCAAGCTTCTGTTGGTTTTGCATTTCCAAAAGAAACAGAATGGCAGACAGCATTTGAAGCTGCTTTTCCATACGAAGATACTCCAGATCAGATAACTGTAACTGAAGAAATCAAAAAAGATATGGAAAAACCTGTTCCAATGGATAGACTGGTCTGTGGTGATGTAGGATATGGCAAAACTGAGATTGCAATGCGTGCTGCGTTTAAATCTGTAATGGGCGGTAAACAAGTTGCATTTTTAGCACCAACAACAATTTTGGCTCAACAGCATTACGAAACTTGTATAGAACGATTCAAAAATTTTCCAGTTAAAATTGCAGCACTTTCAAGATTTGTAACTCCATCTGAACAGAAAAAAATTTTGCAAAGGGTGAGTGAAGGACAAGTTGATATTTTAATTGGAACGCATAGAATCATTCAAAAAGATGTGAAATTTAAAAATCTTGGACTTATGATTATTGATGAAGAGCAGCGTTTTGGTGTAAAAGACAAAGAAAAGCTAAAAGAAATGAAGAACAATATTGATTGTCTCACAATGTCTGCAACTCCAATTCCTAGAACACTTCACATGAGTCTTTTAAAAATCAGAGATATGAGTCTTCTTACAACTCCTCCACAAAACAGACAGCCTGTTGAAACAGTAGTAGATGAATATACTGATGATAGAGTTGCTTCTGCAATAAGACGAGAAATTGAACGTGGTGGACAAGTTTTTTACCTGCATAACAGAGTAGAATCTTTGCAGGAAATCCGAAGAAAAGTAGAAAATATTGTTCCTGAGGTTCTTGTTGATGTAGCTCACGGGCAGATGACAAGTTCTCAGCTTGAAGACATATTCCAGCGTTTTAAAATGGGTGGTTTTCATGTGTTAATTGCAACTACAATTATTGAAAACGGAATTGACATTCCAAACGTTAATACTATCATCATTGACAGAGCGGATATGTATGGTGTTTCGCAGTTGTATCAGCTTAGAGGAAGAGTAGGTCGAAGTGACAGAAAGGCTTATGCTTATCTTTTATATCCTGAAAATAAGGCACTTTCAGAAGTGGCAATGAAAAGGCTTCAAGTTATAAGTGATTTTACAGAACTTGGAAGCGGTTTTAAAATTGCAATGAAAGATATGGAAATTCGTGGTGCTGGAAATCTTTTAGGACGAGATCAGTCTGGTGATGTTTATTCTGTCGGTTTTGATATGTATGTTCGGCTTTTAAATGATGCAGTAAATAAACTGACAAAACAGAAAGATTATATAGAACAGACTGAAGTTTTGATGGAGCTGGAATATACAGGATTTATTCCTGATTCATACATCACAAATCCTCAGATTAAAATGGAAATCTACAAAAAAATTGCAGCCATAACTGATGAAAAAGAATTTGACGCTGTTCTGAGTGAATTAGATGACCGTTTTGGACCTATTCCAGATGAAGTTTCCAGCCTTTTGGCACTTGCTGAAATCAGGATTATCTGCAAAAAACTTTCGATTTCTTCAATAAAAGAACGACAGGGTGAAGTACGAGTTGAATTCAGTCAGGTTTCAAAGCTTTCTATTGATAAAATACTAAAATTGATAAAAGAAAATCCTGGAACTATCAGACTGAATCCACAATTACCTAATGTCTTGTTCATAAAACTTGGAAAAATAGGTTTGAAAGAAAAGTCTGAATTTATCAGAGAAAAACTTTCGCAATTAGAATAAAAAATAATATTTTGAAAAATTATAATTCTTTTTTATTAACAAACCATAAAACTACGCTAATAAGATAAGTTACAAAAAGCATTAATGGAATTAGAATGATTGCAAAAATGAATCCTGCATCAAAAAATCCATAGAAATCATAAGCCGGAGGAACAATTCCATTTTGAACATTGGAAAAGCCATTGATTGCATAATAAGTTGCATACAAAATCACAGGAATAATTGCGAATAACGGAGTTTTTTTTGATAATTTATTTGTTTTTTCAAAACAGAGAAAAGAAATCAAAGCAAAAACTGGAACAATAAAGTGGAAAAAAAGATTTGAATCTTGAAACTTATTAAAATATCCAGCTGGATCTCTTGGTGCTAAATAAAAAATTGTAGTGAGCATTGTAAGTGTTACAGTTGTTGTTGCAATCAATTTAAAAAAAAGAATAGATTTTGGAAGTTCATATTTTCTTTTTGCAAGACAAGATATTTCAAATCCCATCATCACTGCACTGACAATTCCCAAAAAAATGTTTGAATCAGTAGTAAAATATTGAAAAATTGAAAAATATGGCTTAAAAGAGATGATTGAAGGATTTGTAATAAACTTGTAATCAAATAAAGCACAAAAAGAACAAAAAAATACCAATACAAAAATAAGTGAATTAAAAATAAGTGAAACTATAATCTTTTTTTTCATAAATCACTCCTCTGAATTTAATTACATTTTTAAAATAATAATTGTAATTGTTTTAGTCAATTTTTTTTCACATCTTTAAAAATAATTTAAACTATTTTCATTCTATTGAATAGATATATTATGTGTGTCAGTTAATTTTATAAAAAAATCCATATTCATCCCAACAAAAATTACGCAATAAGTACAAATGACTGCTGCAACAAAAACAAACCAAACATTTTGCATCTGCGGAATATATCTATTCATAAAAATCGAGCAAAAAATCATACAAATTAAAAGAATAACACCTATAAAAATCCAATTAAAAATATGAATTTTATGAATTTTCATTTTATCTTTGTATATGCTTTGTAAGATTTCAAAATTATTAATTGAACTTTTACAGGTTTGATAACAGTTCTTTTTTTCAGTATGATAGACAATTTTTTCTGCTTTGGAAAAACTTCGTACAATTGTTCTACATTCTTCACAAAATAATAAATGAAAAATCATATCAAAAGACAGAAATTCATTTTTATCAAGTGAAAGATATTTTTCCATAAAATCTTCGCAATTTAGTTTCATATTATTTCCTTTAGTATTTGATATAATTCCTTTTTTGCACGAAAAATATATGTCTTCACAGTATTTAAAGGAATGTCTGTAGTTTTAGCAATCTCTTCATAACTCATATTATTATAAAAATACAATTCTATGCATTTTTCATAATATTCTGGTAACTGTTTCACAGCGTTATTAATTGCTTCTTTTGTTATTTTTTTTAGTTGGGTCTCTTCAGGTGTTTCATAAATTGATACAAGATTTGCCTGCGTTTCTTCACAAAGACTTTCACTTTTTTTTGTTCTTGTCTTAAAATTAATTGCAGTGTTATATGCAATTCTTGTTATCCATGTTGAAAACTTACTGTTTCCTTGAAAACTTTTTAAATTTTCATATATTTTTATAAAAACTTCCTGTAAAAAATCATCAATGTCATTTTGATTTTTAAAAAATCGTCGTCCTACTGCAACAATTCTTTTTTTGTACAAAAAAATCAATTGTGAAAAAGCTACGGAATTTTGAGCAATAGCTTCTTTGACAATAATTTTCTCAACAGAAAAATCAACAATTTTTTCTATTGATTTTGTGATTTTATTTTTCATTTGAGATTATCTTATAAAAAATCAAAAACATGATGCCAAGTATAAAAGGAATCAGACCTCCTAAAAGTCCATAAGTAAAACCTGAAATGAGAAAAAACAGAATGGTAATCGCAAAACCAACTCCAACTAAACATAAACCTGCAAATAGTGAAAATATTTTCCAATTAAAAACTTGCGGAGTATATTCGTCTTTTGAAATTCTCATTTTTATTTCCCTATGTTTCCATAACAATCCAAAAAAAATCACAATTGCTGCAAAAGTGATTCCAACAATAGGAATTAATGCTACTATTACCTGAGCAGCAGGACAAACTGGTGTCATATTTTTAAATCTCCTATGAAAAGTCAGGAAGATTGTTTCAACAATCGATTGACTTTTTACGCTGTTCCGTAATGAAATGAGGAACAGCAGTTCAATACAACCGGTCAAGGCACGCTTCGCTCAAGGCCTTGACTCGCTCGTTTTCAGGGGGTGTATTAACCCCTGAATAATAAGTTTGCAACGCAAACTTTAGGCAAGATAAAGCCGCGCTATTTCAGCGGTTTTATCTTACACTCTTTTTTTATTTTTTTTAAATCAAAATTTTATTTATATATTAATTCACATTCAAATGAACTTTCAGATTTTACATCATTTTGATGTTTTCCTGCAACTAGTATTTTTTTTGAATTATCATCAAAAATAGCATAAATATACATTGTTTCGCCTTTTTTTATCTCTTTGCAAAAATTTAATTTAAAATCAGTGATGTTTTTTTCTTGATAATTTTCAGGAAGAAAATCAAGAGCAAAATTAATGTATCTTGAATTTGTCAAATGACCGTTTGAATCCAAATGAGAAAGTAAAATCTTTTGTTCCCCAAGATATTGCAATAAATCGGATGAAAAACGAATTTTTCCAGGTTTTCTTTCAAAAGGTGTTTGATAATCTGACTTTATACAAAATTCAAATTTATCTGGACTTACTATTTCGCGAGAAACTGGTTTTACAATTACCCAAAGGCTTTTTCCTTCTATTAAAGTTTCGTTGTTTACATTTGAAAAGTTATAATATCTCATCATTTGAAACCCTTCAGGTTTTTCTTCCCTAACCGTAATAATGATTTCTTCATTTTCACAAGGAAGTCTGTTAATGTGAATACTTGTTCTTGAAACCATTTGAATATAACCGTGGGAATTCAAAAAAGCCCGGCTTTGACCATTTTGTGTATACAAATCCGTAACTAAATCTGCACAATATTGCATTACTTGTTCAAGATGTATTCTACCATTGTAACCACATTGTCCGAACATGATTTTTACTTTTTTTGTGATTTCGTTTTTATCTCTTTTGATATTTTCATTCATTATTTTACCTCACATATAATAAAATGTAATTCCTTTATAATTTATATCCAGTTATCTTTTTTAATAATTATTCATGTTTTTTAATTTCCACAACAAATCACGTTTTATAAACTTTTCGTGCAAATTAAATTTATATTTAATAGGTTCAATTTCGAGTTTTGAATTTTTATTTTTAGGGTGGCTTTTTGCTTCGCAAAAATCAGGCTTTTCAGGGTTTCGCTATCGCTTCATTCCTTCGCTACGCTTCGGAACTGGCTACGCCAGCCCTTACAATCCTTGCCACTGTTTAAAATTAAAAAACTCGAAATTGAACCTATTTACATTATTAGACACAATAAGTTCAAAAAAGTTTCAAAATAAATTAAAAAATTTATAAATTTATAATGTTTCTATTGACAGATACAAAATTATAATTTATATTACTATATATAGAAACAAAACAAAGAGGAAATCAATGGAAAAAAGAAATGATTCAATCTATAAATGTATTTCTAATTCACGATACACACCTTATTTACTTGCAAAAAAAATAGGAGCAATTGGAATTCTTGAATCTGCAAGTTTTCAAAAGGGCAGGGAAAGATATTCAATATTAATGACTGAAATAGCTTTTAAAACTATTCAAAATCAAGATCAAATTTATTTTGAAGTTGAAGGAAAAAAAATCCCTTTTGACAAAAAAAATATTGAAAGTAAAGATGCTTTAGGCAGAACAAAAAACTGTGATATTCTTGATGCTCTTCTTTATGTGGCCTCTGAAAATCCAACACCACAAGGAAATTTAAGTGAAATTCCATTACCAGCTTCTGGATTAGGATATTTAAGTTATGAATTTGCAAAACACTGTGATAATATTAAATTTTTTGAACAGAAAGATGAACTAGAAATTCCAGAAAGTGAGTTTATTGCAGGACATATTTACATTGTTTTTGATCATTATACAGAAGAAATTCACATTTTTGGGTTGAATTATAATGAACATCAGATAGACTTAAATAAAGCTATGGATAAACTTCTAAAACGTATGAATGATATGGATTTTTCTTATGTTGAAGAAGAAAATCAGACATTTGACTATAAAATGGTTACTGATTTGGAACAGTCAAAAAAAGAATATATCGACAAAGTCAACGCATTAAAAAAACACATAGTTGCTGGTGATATTATTCAGGCAGTTCCATCAAGAAGAATTCAAATTGAATGTGATGTAGATGCACTTACAGTCTATGGAAAACTTAGAAAAGTAAATCCTTCCCCTTATCTTTTCTATATAAACTTTGGTGATTTTCAATTCACAGGAGCTTCCCCAGAAAGTCTTGTTCGTGTTCGTCGTGGAAAAGCAACTATTCATCCAATTGCTGGTACAATTCATCGTGGTAAAAATGATGAAGAAGATGAAATTCTTAAAAAAGAATTAAAATCAAATCCAAAAGAGCAGGCTGAACATCTGATGCTTGTAGACCTTGCCAGAAATGATTTGGGACGAGTTTGTAAAAGTGGTTCAGTAAGTGTTCCTCAATATATGGATTGCGAACTTTTCAGCCATGTAATTCATCTTGTAAGTAGTACAGAAGGTCTTGTTCGTGATGATGTAAAACCGATTCAAGTTTTAAGAGCATCATTTCCTGCAGGAACTGTAAGTGGTGCTCCAAAGATTAGTGCAATGCAGATTTTAAGTGGACTTGAAAAAACAAAACGCAGATTTTATGCAGGAGCAGTTGGATACATTCAGACAAATGGGGATTTGGATTTTTGTATTGCAATCCGCTGTACTTTAAAAAAAGGAAACATCTGGAACCTTCAGGCAGGTGGAGGTATTGTATATGATTCAAATCCAGAACGGGAATTTACAGAAACTTGTGAAAAACTAGGTGCATTAGTTGATACACTTACAAAATAAACGGAATGTAAGAAAAACACTGAAATTTCGCGCCTTTTTATCTTTATAAAATTGGAGAAAATAAGATGATTTTAGTTATAGATAATTATGATTCTTTTACATTTAATGTAATACAAATACTTCAAACAGTTACAGACAAACAAATCAAAGTTGTCAGAAATGATGAATGTTCAGTGGAACAGCTTGCAGAAATGAATCCCAAATATCTGATTGTTTCGCCAGGTCCTGGTTCACCTTATCAAGCTGGAATTTGCGAAGATGCCATCAAATATTTTGCAGGAAAAATTCCAATTCTGGGAATTTGTCTTGGGCATCAGGCAATCTGCGAAGCGTTTGGAGCAAGAATTGTTCAGGCAAAATATATAAAACACGGAATTGTTGAAGAAATAAAACTTGATGGAAAAGGTCTTTTTAGAACAATAGGAAATTCAGCAAAGTTTACAAGATATCATAGTCTTGTTGCCGATGAACAGACATTAAGTGATGATTTTGAAATTACAGCAAGAGCTTTGGATGGGGATATTATGGGAGTGAGACATAAAACACTTCCGATTGAAGGAATTCAGTTTCATCCAGAAAGCATTGCCTGTGAAGCGGGAAAACAGCTTTTATCAAATTTCATTAATTATAGAAGAGAAAACATCGATGTCAAAGCATATTTAACACAACTTATAGATAAAAAAGATTTGACACAAGAACAGGCAGCATTTTTTATGGATAATGTAACTGACGGTTCTATGGACGAAAGGGCAATGTCTGCAATTCTTGTTGCAATGGCTGCAAAAGGATTTTCTGTAAGTGAAATGACAGGATGTGCGCAAACTTTACTTAAAAAGAAGAAAGATATTCCAGTTGATAGTCGCGGGCTTGCAGAAATTGTGGGTACTGGTGGAGATGGAAAAGGAAGTTTTAACATTTCTTCAATGTCTGCAATCGTTGCTGCAAGTTGTGGCCAGAAAATGGCAAAACATGGAAACAGAGCAGTTTCATCAAAATCTGGAGCAGCTGATTTTTATGAAAATCTTGGAATAAACATAATGGCATCACCTGAAAAAACTGCAAAATTAATAGAAAAAACTGGCTTTGGTTTTTTGATGGCACCAGTTTACCATTCTGCAATGCGTTTTGCAGCTCCAGTAAGAAAAGTTCTTGGAATAAAAACAATTATGAATGTTTTAGGACCGCTTTTAAATCCAGCTGGAGCTGAATATGAAGTGCTCGGAGTTTACAGTCCAAAACTTTTAAAAGATTACGCAAGAACTGCAAAAGCTTTAGGAGCAAAAAGAGTTATGGTTGTATGTTCACAAGACGGATATGACGAAATAAGTCCAATTGTTCCTACAAATGTTTATCAGATAGATGAAAAAGGAAACGAAAATCAATATGTAATAAAACCAGAAAATTTTGGAATAAGTGGTTGTCTTGAAAATGAACTTATTGGTGGAAACGGAAAAGAAAATGCCAGTCTTGCTATGGATGTTCTGGAAGGTAAAGGAAAAAATACTATAAAACAAGCTGTTGCACTAAACACAGCCGCAGTTTTGTATCTTTCAGGAAAAACAAGAACTCTCAAAGATGGTTACGCAATGGCAATTTCTTCTATTGAAAGTGGAAAAGCACTTGAAAAACTTAAAGAAATTCAAAAAATCTCAAGCGAGTTATAAATTATGGCAGACGATATTTTAAGTGAAATAATTGAGAGGCGAAACCTAGATATAAAATCAAAAGGATTTGATTTTGGTTTTGAAATTCCACAGAATAGAACAAGAAGAATTCATCCTTTTTTGCTTGAAAAAGGTGTTATTTTGGAAGTAAAAAGGGCATCTCCGAGCAAAGGTGATATTGCTATCAATCTTGATTCATATAAGACAGCAAAAACTTATGCAAATGCTGGTGCAAAAGCAATAAGCTGTCTTACAGAAATGAATTATTTCAAAGGAAATCTTGGTGATTTGATGAATGTCTGTCGTGCTGCAGATGATTTTGAAAAAGAAACTGGTAAAAATCCGCCAGCTGTTCTGCGAAAAGATTTTTTGACCTGTACTGAAGATATTGAAATATCTTATAGGGCTGGAGCAGATGCTGTTTTGTTGATAGCAAGAATTCTTTCTTCAAATCAAATGCTAGAAATGGCACAAAAAGCTAAAGCTTTAGGTTTAAGCATGCTTATTGAAGTTCGTTGCCAGGAAGATTTAGAAAAACTTGCTCTTATCCTTCAAAATGTTGACCATAATAACATTCTTTGCGGAGTAAACAGTCGTGATTTAAAAGATTTTTCCATAGATATGCTCATTCCTGTGAAAATGTATTCAAAAATTAAATCATTAAGTGAAGATGCAAGAATAACTTTTGAAAGTGGAATTTTAAGTGCAAAAAGTGCTGGTTTTGCCCGTAATCTGGGGTTTCATGCAATTTTACTTGGCGAAGCTGCTACAAAAGAACCAAATCTAGCGGAACAATTTATTAAAGCATTTGAAAATTCGCAGGAAAATAAAAGTAAACAATTCTGGCAAAAAATTACTACACTTCAAGATTCAAAAACAAAACCGATTTTAAAAATATGCGGGATTACAAATGAAAAAGATGCGTTAATTGCCACACAAAATGGTGCAGACATTTTGGGATTTATTTTTTGGAATAAATCGAAGCGAAATATTGATGCAAAAAAAGTTATCGAAATCAAAGAAAGTCTTAAAAATCAGTTACAAAATGGTAATATTTCAAAAATACCTTTGTTTGCTGGAGTTATTGTAGATACTGACATTAACTGTTTAGAAACAAAAAATGCTATTTCACTTGTAGAAAGTGGTATTTTGGACGCAATTCAAGTTCATACTTTTGATTCAGCATTAAAATTCTGTACTAACAAAGAACTTTCAAATATTCCACATTATTGTGCTGTAAATCTCAATTCTAAAGAAGACTTAAAAAAGCTTGATGAACTTGCAAAACTTGGTGAACCAAGAATTCTTTTAGATGCACAAAATCAAAATCAGATTGGAGGAACAGGAACACAAATTGATGAAGAATTACTTTCTTTAGCTTC
>JALFAW010000287.1 GCA_022773305.1 Spirochaetia bacterium | reverse complement strand
ATGTCGATAAAATCATTGATTTTTCTATTTGCAATTAGTTTATTCAAAGAGGCAACAGAAGTAACATCAACACGACGTCCCCATTCCTTATATTTTTCGTATATTTCATAAAGTTTTGGCTGATCTTCAAAATTTTCAAGTTTGTCTGGTTCAGAAGAGCTTGGGAAACGAAGTAAGAATCCGCTTTTGTATTGAAGTAAATCAAAAAGTTTTAGAACTCCAGTTGAATAAACTAATGGAGAAACATAAAGGTCTGCAAAAAAATCACCGAGTATGTTGATTGCAATGTGAGGAGGGCAGTTGTAATCAAGTTGTTTACGAGTTTCTTTGAGACAAAGTCCGTCAAAAATCTGGCAGGCTTTTTGATATGAAACATTTGAAGTTTGAATCAGAATATCCTGTGAAATTAGTTTTTCCATTTCCTTACGTAGGGAATTAATCAGGTCATTTGAAACAGAAGTTTCACCATCAAAAGTATAATAATATCCGTGACCAAGACTGTGTCCCACAAGAAGTCGTTTTTCTGGACAAACATTATATGCAGCGGCTGCAAGAATAAAGCAAAGTGAACGACGATAAATTTCAGCTCCACTTTTGGAATTATTTAAAACAGGTTCAATGTCACAATCATAAGTGAGTTTAGAATCAAGAGAACATATTTCATTGTTTATTTTAATTCCATAAATGGTATTTTTTAATGTTTGAAAATTATGCAAAATTGAATGAACTTTAATTCCTTCATCAACAGAAATTTCTTTTTTTTCATTGTTTTCAATAAGTGTAATGTTAAGTTTTTTGGGCATATAAATCTCCAGCAGTTGTAAATTATGGGAAAATTGTCATGATAAAATGTTTTGTTGCTTAGAATGCCATTTTTCTAAAAACATTTTAATTCTTTGAATTATCTCATAGTTTTAATTATAAACGTGAAAATTCATTTTTGCAAATTCACTTTATCACTTACGAATGACAATTCTATTTATTTCTAGGTTCAATGTAGAGTGTTTGATTTACAAACCGTGGCAAGGATTGTAAGGGCTGGCGAAGCCAGTTCCGAAGCGGAGCGAAGGAATGAAGCGATAGCGGAACCCTGAAAAGCCTGATTTTTGCGAAGCAAAAAGCCACCCTAAAAATTAAAATTCGAAACTTGACATTTGTCCTAGTAGTGAAAATCTTGAAAACTGGGATAAAAATCGTTGGTTTATTGAAATCATTTTATAAACATGCAGTCACCATAAGAAAAAAATCTGTATTTGTTTTGAACAGCGATATTATAAGCATTTAAAATATTTTCTCTACCCGCAAAAGCACTTACAAGCATAATCAAAGTGCTTTCTGGAGTGTGAAAATTTGTGAACATTTGATCGACAACTTGAAAATTATATCCTGGATACATAAAAATGTTTGTAGAACTTGTGCCTGCCTGAATCCATTCTGCATTCTTACCTGGAATTCCACCATTTTTGATGATTTTTTGAGCGGCACTTTCAAGAGTTCTAACACTTGTTGTTCCAACTGCTAGAACAGGACGACCTTCTTTTTTAGCATTATTGATTTTTGTTGCAGTTTCATTTGAAATAGTATACCATTCTTCATGCATTTTGTGATTTTCAATCTGACTTTCACGAACTGGCAAAAAAGTTCCAAGTCCAACATGAAGCGTTACGAAAGCACGGTCAATCCCACATTCATCAAGACGAGAAAGCATTTCATTGGTAAAGTGAAGACCAGCAGTTGGGCACGCTGCAGAACCCGTCATATTTGCGTAAACATTTTGATATCTTTCACTATCTTCTTCTGTATCACCTCGCTTGATATAAGGAGGAAGAGGAATATGGCCATTTTTTTCAAACCAATTTTCATCGATAGGAAAATCAAATTTCAAAGCACGAAATTCTGTACCTGAGTTACCTTCATGTTCTATGATTTGAGCAACAGTTCCATCTGGAAATTTATAATTCATGCCAGGTTTCTGTTTTTTTGCATTTTTGACCATTGTGTTCCAGATTAAACAGTCTTTATCTATTGTGTTTAAAAACATAAACTCTGTTTCGCGACCTGTTGTTTCTTTTATGCCATAAACTCTTGCACGACGAACACGACTATTGTTAAAAACCATTAATGTTCCTGGTTGAATCAGCTTTGGAAGATCGTCCATCATAAAATGTTGAATTTGACCGTTTTTTCTCCCCAAAAGCATAAGTTTATCCTGTCCTCGCACACCGCTTGGATGTTGTGCAATCAGTTCTTCTGGTAAGTCAAAATTAAAATCGCTTGTATTCATAATAAATCCTAAAATCTGAAATTAAATTTCAAGCCCGAGTGCATTATCATCATTTTTGGAAAGATTTGACAATCCCAAATGTTTGTATGCTTTATCAGTGACAGTTCGCCCTCGTGGCGTTCTTTGCAAAAGCCCACATTGAATCAGGTATGGTTCGTAATAATCTTCGAGAGTATCCATACTTTCACCAATGCTGATTGCAAGCGTTTCAGCACCAACTGGACCGCCTCCAAAATTATTGATTATAGAAAGCAAAATTTCCCGGTCATATTTTTCAAGACCAATTTCGTCAATCTCAAGACGCTGTAATCCCGCTTGAACAATTTCATTTGTAATTATTCCGTCTCCGCCAATTTGTGCAAAATCCCGCATTCGACGTAAAACTCTGTTTGCAACACGAGGAGTTCCTCGACAACATTGCGCCAAAAGCATAGCAGCATCTTCTTGGATTTCCACCTGCAGAATGTGTGCAGAACGTTTAATGATAGAAGCAAGTTCTTTTTGCGTGTAAAACTCAAATCTTGGGATAAATCCAAATCTTGAACGCAAAGGAGAAGATACACTTCCGGCTTTTGTTGTTGCACCAATCAACGTAAAAGGAGGAATAGGGATGCGCACAGTTCGTGCAGCCGCTCCCTGTCCGATAATCCAATCCAGCTCAAAATCTTCCATAGCAATGTAAAGCATTTCTTCAATAGCGGGCTTAAGTCTGTGAATTTCATCAATAAAAAAAACAGTTCGTTCGGTGATTGTGCTTAAAATTCCAGCTAAATCTTTTGGTTTTTCTAAAGCAGGCGCACTTGTTACTTTAAAATCAACCCCGAGTTCATAAGCAGTAATTTGAGCAAGAGTAGTTTTACCAAGACCAGGAGGTCCAATCAAAAGTAAATGGTCAAGAGGTTCTTGTCTTGCTTTTGCAGCCTGAATAAAAGTTTTTAAATTTCGCTTTATGTTTTCCTGACCCAAAAAATCGTTTAAAAGTTTTGGACGCAGATTATTATCCTGATCATCAAAAGAATTTTTTAAATCAGCACGAACAATAGCGCTGAAATCTTCGTTGTCTGTTTTTTCCATTATGATAATCCCACAATTGCACGTCTAAAAATGATATCTTCTTTTTCTTTTTGAGATTTTTCTGAAAATCCAGGGGAAGACTGTAATTCTTCAAGTAGCAGGGAAACTTGTTGTTCAACAATTTTTTTATCATATCCCATAGCTGCAAGAGAATTGATGACATCTGAAAATCCGTTTGAAAAACCTGAATTTTTACTCCCTTCACTCTCAGAAATTTTTATTTTTCCTTTTAAGGCAAGCATCATTTTACCGGCAGTTTTTTTACCGATTCCAGGAATTTTTTCAAGCATTTCCAAATCACCTTTTTCCAAAACTTCCATAAGTCTTGAACTTGAAACAGAACTCATAATTTTCAAGGCACCTTTTGGTCCCACACCATCAACTTTCAGTAAATCAAGAAAAACAGAACGTTCCTGAACAGAAGAAAAACCATAAAGACTCATCAAAACATCAGTATGCAAAAGCCATGTATAGATTTTCGTTTCAGAACCAACAGAACCAATCATCTCGAGATTGCTGTCGGGAACATTAATTTCCCATTCTATACCATTATTTTCAAGATAAAGAAGTTTCGGATTTTTTGCCGTCACGATTCCAGTAATCGAATTAAACATAAACTAATAATACAATAAAACAGCAGATAAATCAAATGGAAGAAAATGAATAATGTAGTTGTGTAATTGCTCCGGCCAATGCATCAGCAGCGTGATCTGGTTTTGGTTCAGTTTCAAGTCCAAGCAAAAGCTTAACATATTGCTGCACCAACTTTTTATCAGCACTGGCAGTGCCACAAACAGCCTGCTTTATCTGATTTGGAGTCCATTCTCCAAGCGGAACGCAGTTTTGTGCAAGACAAAGAGAAACAACACCGCGAGCTTCACTAACATTCATCGCTGAAGTTACATTTTTTGCAAAATATAAAGTTTCCATGCCAGCTTCTGTTGGTTTAAATTCCATAATTATAGAAGAAATGTGATTGTAGATTTTTAAAAGTCGCTGCCCGTGAGGTTCATCAGCATTTGTAGAAATGCAGCCATAACTAACCATTCTGTAGCGACCGTTATAAAAATCAACAATTCCAAAACCTGTGTTTGCAAGACCCGGGTCAATTCCCAGCACACGTCTAATTTTTTGGTGAGGATTTTTAGATTCTATAAAGGTTCCTGGCAGGGATTTAAAAAGGTTTTCAGTCATTGCTATTATATTATCATAAAGCATAAAAAAAACCGCCATGAATTAAATCAAAGCGGTTTTTATCAAAAGAGAAACAAGAATTACTCTTCTGGTTCAAAGTCATCTGGATATTCAGCAGTATGATAAACGTTCTGAACATCATCATTATCTTCAAGACGGTCAATCATCTTCTGAACTTTTGCAGCAGTGTCTTTATCTACTGGAGTGTAAGCATCTGGAACCATTCCTACATCAGCAGAAAGAGTTTCAAAACCTTTTTCCTGTAAAGCTTCTGCAACACCAGAGAAAGCATCTGGAGAAGTTGTAACTGTAATAATTCCATCTTCGTTTACAATGTCATCAGCACCAGCTTCCAAAGCAACTTCCATAACTTCATCTTCATTTACTTTTTCAGCATCGAGTTCGATTGTACCTTTTCTCTGGAACATACGAGAAACAGAACCTGTTGTACCAAGATTTCCGCCACTTTTATTAAAAATATTTTTGATGTCAGCTGCTGCTCTGTTTTTGTTATCAGAAAGAACTTCAACCATTACAGCAACTCCACCAGGAGCGTATCCTTCATAAAGGAATTCTTCGTAAGCTGCTCCACCGTCTTCACCAGTACCTTTTTTGATAGCACGATCAATGTTATCTTTAGGCATGTTTGCAGCACGAGCTTTAATAATTACAGTACGAAGACGAGGGTTAGAGTTAGGATCACCTCCACCCATACGAGCTGCGATAGAAATTTCCTTAATAAATTTTGTAAAAATTTTACCACGTTTTGCATCGGCTAATCCCTTTGCATGTTTAATGGTGGCCCATTTACTATGTCCTGACATGGGAACTCCTTTTGTTATTAAATATACAATTTATCCATACAATTTAACATTTTTATAGAATTATTTCAAGTATACTTATTTTAATTTAATAAACTTAGGAAAATAAAAAACTTACTTGCATAATTTATTTTTCAGCAAAGTGCAGTTAGTCAGTCGCCTTCCGCCACTCCGCTATCGCTTCGGTCTTTCAGACCCGCCAAAGGCGGTGGCTCCACGCTCGGTACGCTGTTTAAATCACACTCTGCAATCTACATTTCAAACTGGCGAATTAATTTTGTCAAATTCATCAAGAATAAACACCACTAAAAATAAATTAGTAAGAGTTGAAATTTCAAGGTCTGTCCCTGGCTCGTGCTTTAAGCTGGAATATCAAAGTTCATTTAGTTTGCACGAGCCTCGAGATTTTTTTAACGCTTCGCTAAAAACTCGGGGATAGTTTTGTTTAAAAACAAGGTCTGTCCCTGTTTTTGGT
>JALFAW010000282.1 GCA_022773305.1 Spirochaetia bacterium | reverse complement strand
TCACAAAATGAAAGGACTTTTGTATAACAGGTCAGCATAATAATTCAAATGAAAGTTTCTTATTTTCATATTTAGGGTGGCTTTTTGCTTCGCAAAAAACGCGAGAAATGCATAGCATTTTCTCGTCCCGAGTTTGCATTGCAAACTCGCGCTTCTCAGGGTTCCGTACGCACTTTGTGCTACCTTCATTCCTTCGCTACGCTTCGGAACTGGCTACGCCAGCCCTTACAATCCTGCCACTGTTTAAAATTAAAAAAAACTCGAAATTGAACCTATTCAGATTTGACTTGAATTCTTTTTCGTATTAAAATTGTTTTATCGTTTTTAAGAGTGTGAAATATTCGTACTTTTATTATGAAGTGTAAGAAAAAAATAGCTAAATCGATGCGTTTTTATTTTACCTAAAGTTTGCGTTGCGAACTTTTTATTCAACTGCTGTTTCTCTTTGTATTGTGGAACAGCGCTAAAAGTCAATAGTTTGACTACTCTATGGAGGATAATATGTATAAATGGGTTTGCCCTGTTTGTGGTTATGTGCATGAAGGTGAAGTTCCACCAGCTGAATGTCCAGTTTGTCATGCAAAAGGTGAAAAATTTTCTAAGGTTGAAGGAGAAATGAAGCTTGCTGCAGAGCATGAATTCGGTATCTATGCTAAAACTGTAAAAAATAATCCTGATATTAGTGAAGAAGACAAAAAATACATCTTTGAGCAGTTGATGGCTAATTTCCAGGGTGAATGTGCTGAAGTTGGAATGTATCTTTGTATGGCACGTGTTGCTCATAGAGAAGGATATCCAGAGATTGGACTTTATTGGGAAAAAGCTGCTTTTGAAGAAGCAGAACATGCTGCAAAATTTGCTGAACTTTTGGGTACTGACCTTGAAAAAAATATGAAAGCTTCTACAAAAGAAAATCTTGCATGGCGTGTTGATTGCGAATTTGGTGCAACAAAAGGAAAATTTGACCTTGCTGCCTGTGCAAAGAAAAACGGTCTTGATGCTATTCATGATACTGTACACGAAATGGCTCGTGATGAAGCAAGACACGGTAAAGCTTTGAAAGGTTTGCTTGACAGATATTTCGGAAAATAATACCTTCCTAAAAAATCATAAACTTGAAGAAAGTATCAACTTTCGAAAGTTTATGATTCGTCCGTGCCAAGCGGACAGTCAAATGAAAGAGTTTCGCAAGAAACTCAAAAGTGATTCAAATGGCGCAATATCAGCCATTTGAATAATAACTTCCCAATAAATAAGGTTAAAACAGGGACAGACCTTGCTTCTTTTTGCCTACTCTCCCAATATAATTTTATCTTTGTTCAAATCATCAGGAAAAATTTGATTCGCTTGCAATCTGGTATACATTTCCACGTCAGATTGGTGTAATTCTTAATGACAAAGCAACTCACAGACCCTTTATAAATGAAATCTGCAAGCTGATAAAGTCAAAAATGCTCATTCAAAAAGATGTACATTCAAATCTAAAAATGATGTATGAGATAGTTGATGATTAAAAAAATAAGCAAAACTATATGGTTTTTCCGGAAGGGTATTACGAAAAAGATTTCTACAATAATCAGTTCTGCTCATCTTTTCTTTGCAAATAAGGGTTTTCAATGATAGAATAATTTATATTTACCATGTATTTTAAAAAAACTTGGAGTTGTTATGCCTTTTTTATTGAGTTATACGCGTAAAGAGATTGATAGTGTTTTTTATGATGCAAGACTTGCTTTCAGTTTGCATTTGGCTGTAAGTAAAGATGGAAAGAATTTTGTTGCTTTGAATCATAATTCTGGTGTTCTTTTTGCAAAGGCCAGTGAAAATGATGATGGCAGTTTAAATCCTAAAACTTTGGGTTTCCCGATTATCCTTTCAACAAAAGATTTGCAGGATTTAGAGATTGTTTGTTTTGATAGTGACAAAACGCTTCCTTCCAGCAAAATCAAAATCGAAACAACTTATGCAGTGGCAGCAGTTCTTTTGGGACCTGATGGACAGGATTTCCAGAAATCAAAAAGTGCTGTTTTATTTTTCACTGATGATTTTGTGCATTATAGCGAATCTCAAAAAATTCGATTTGAAGATTACGAGAAAATCAAGAAAAATGCTTTTTTACAGATGGAAAAATTGGAGCCTGAAAACTTCAAATATAAAGTGGAGCAATTACAAAATGTAGTTTCTAAGATTGAAGGTGCTTTACCTTGTAATGTAATTCAGATTTCTGAGAAAAAGTATGAATATTTGTGTAAAAAACTTGGTGAACGAAAAAATGTTGAAATCAGACTGCCAGAAAATATAAAAGTCACTTCAAAAAAGGATTTGCAAATGGTGAGGGCAGAGGCAGTTTACAGTGACGGAACTGTTGCAACAAAAAAAATCATTTGGGATTTTGACAGAATTGATTTTTCACAAAAGGGAAAACAAAAAATTTATGGGGAAATATATTGTCCACATTTTGCATTTCCAATTGCATCGGACAGAGCTGATCCTGATGTTTTCAAATGGAAGGGAAAATATTATTTTATTGCAACAAATGATGCTGACCAAAATCATACTTTGTTTATGAGGCAAGCTGATTCATTAGAAGAGATTGCAAATGCATCTGAAAGTTTAATTTTGGATTCAAGTACTTATAAAAATATTGGTGGACTTTTGTGGGCACCAGAGTTTCATGAAATTAATGGAAAGTTATTTATTTTCTTTGCAGCTACTTCAGGTGAGTTTTTTTGGGAAGAAAGTCATGTTATGTGTTTGAAAGAGGGTGGAAATCCTATGAATCGTAATGACTGGTCTGAGCCAAAACGAATTTGCAGAATGGATGGAAGTGAGCTTTGTGAAGCTGGAAAAGTTATTACATTGGATATGACGTGTTTTTTGTGGCAGGATGAATATTATGTAATCTGGTCACAGCGACAATTTGTACCTGTTGATTTAGGTGCGTGGCTTTATATTGCAAAACTTGATGAAAATGAGCCATGGAAACTGAAAAGTGAACCTGTTTTGCTTTCTAAACCTGAATTTGGCTGGGCAAATAATCATACTTTTGTGGATGAAGGACCTTTTGCTCTTATTCGTGGGGATAAACTTTTTGTGACTTTCAGTAGTGCGGCGGTGGATACTTCTTACGTAGTTGGACTTTTACAGATTGAAAAAGGAAAAAATCCTTTGGAGCGTGAAAACTGGAAAAAAACGGGTTATCCTTTGCTTTCTTCTCGCAGTATTGAGGGTGAGTTTGGAACTGGTCACAATGCTTATGTGATTGATGAAGATGGTGTAGTTTGGAATACATATCATGCCAGACCTGGAACTCAGGCTCCGCGTTCAAGTGGAATAAGACGTGTTCATTTTGATGTAGATGGGGAACCAGTTCTTGATTTGACAGAGGAAAATGATGTTCTGAAAGAATTTAGAAAGGTTGAAATTGAGGTAGAAATTCAGTAGATTTTATTTTATAGAGGAATGATTAGGAAGGTTGGAATTTTATTTGAATGTCTGGAGGATTTTGGGGTAGCGATGTGAAGTGCGCGAAGCGGCCACCACAACGGAGCGAAACGTATGTGAAGCGTAGTGAGGAGGCTGGAGCGATAGCGGAACACGGAACGTAGCGACGGCCAAAGGCCGGACCCTCCTGATAAAATTTAAGGAGAAAATTTTGGATAGTTTAAAAATTGGAATTTCCATTGTTATGGCTGCTGTGATTTTGGCAGTAGGGCTTGCAAATATTATTACTCCAGAAAGAAGTGTGTCTGTGAGAGGATTAGCTGAAAGGGAAGTGGATGCGGATCTTGCTGTGTGGAATATGAGTTTTTCAATGGGCGAGAACAGTCTTGAATCTATGCAAAAGTCTATTTTGGAAAAAACTGAGGTTATAAAAAAATATTTGATAAAACACGGATTGGAAGAAAGTGATTTTACTGTAAAACCTGCTGCAATTACGGATAACTCTTTAAATTCTTATATGGATCAAACGAAGATTACGTATAAGTTTGTTGCACGGCAGACGATTTTGGTGCGTTCTGGAAAAATTGAGGCGGTGAAAAGTGCTTATGCTGATTCTTTGGAGCTTGTTTCGGCTGGAATTGCTGTGAATCAGGATTATGATTCGAAAGTGAGTTATGAATTTACAAAACTTAATGATATAAAACCTGAAATGATTGCGGAAGCTACAAAAAATGCAAGAACTGCGGCGGAACAATTTGCTCACGATTCTAATAGCAAAGTTGGGAAAATAAAAAAAGCAACTCAAGGACTTTTTACTATTGAAGATGCGGCAGTTGGGCTTGAAGATAAAAAAAATGTGCGTGTTGTGAATACTGTAGAATATTTGTTGAAGTAAGGGGTTTTACAAGGCTGACAGAATTCGTTAAGTACGTTTAAAACTTCTAGTCTTATTGGAAAAAGCATATTATAATAGTAGAATGTTGATGTGGATCTATTTTTTCACTGCTTTGATTTCTCTGGGATGTGTAGTTTATTATTTTGAAACGACTTTGAATAAAGTTAATCAAAAGCAGTTAATGATTTTGATTTTTACGGCACTTTCAAATATTTCTTATTTTTGTGCTGTCACTTCGAATACTCTGGAAGCGTATCTGACATCGTATGTGTTTTATTATATCGGAAACATGCTCTCTATGATGATGATGGTTCTTTTGATTGGTGAGATTTGTGGTTTCAAGGATAATAAATATCTGCGACGAGGACTGTTTCTTTACGGTTTATTTCTTATTTTCTTAGTGATTTCGATTGATAAAAGTGATTTGTACTATGTTTCTTATGAATTTGTTAGGGAAGGAAATCTGGCTTTTTTGAGAAAAGTATATGGTCCATTACATTCTCTTTTGCTGATTTTAATTTTTGGGACAAATATTCTTTGTATAGTTTTTACAATCATAGCGTTTGTTAAAAAAAGAGCTTTTTCTACAAGAATTGCTGGCATTTTATTGCTGATATTGTTTACTTCTGCAATAGTTTATATATTGCCAAAGATTTTCCATTTAAAACAAGATGGACTTCCAATCGCCTTTACTGTGATGGACATAATGTTCATTATGATTTTTAAACGTGCCAGCATGTACGATATGTCTGATAATCTTCTTCGTGTTTATGAACAGCGTTCTGAATATGGTTACATTGCATTGGATAAAAAGTATCGCTATGTGGGTGCAAGTGAATTTGCTTTAAAACTTTTTCCAGAATTAAAGAATATTCGTATTGATTCTAAGATTGAAAAATATATTGATAATTGTGAATGTGCATTATGTCATAACCTAATGCCTTGGGTTTATCAATGGGATGAAATTCATCATCAAAATTATGTTTATACAAAAGATGATGTGACAGCGGCTTGCAGTATCAAAGATATTAAATATAATGGAAAAAAAGTTGGTTTTTTAATAGAAATGCGTGATGTTTCCAAGCAGCAGAAATATATTGATTTGATTAACACGTACAACACTCAGTTGGAAACGAAAGTTCAGGAAAAAACAAAAAAAGTTCAGGAGATTCAGGATTCAATTATTTCGGGAATGGCTGCAATGGTTGAAAGTCGTGATAACAGTACTGGTGGTCACATTCGTAGAACTAGTGAAGGTGTAAAAATATTTGTTGAGCAGCTGATGAAGCCAGAAAATAATAAATGGCATTTTACGGAAAGTTTTTGTAAAAACTTAATTAAAGCGGCTCCGATGCATGATTTAGGAAAAATAGCCGTTGATGATGTGATTTTGCGTAAACCTGGAAAATTTGAACCACACGAATATGAGCAGATGAAAAAACATTCTGCTGAAGGTGCAAGAATTGTCCGTCAGGTGCTTTCAAATGTTGATGATGCTGAATTTGTGCAGATTGCTGTGAATGTTGCGCATTATCATCATGAAAAATGGAATGGAAATGGTTATCCTGAAGGTTTAAAAGAAAAGGAAATCCCGATTGAAGCTAGAATTATGGCATTTGCGGATGTTTTTGATGCGCTTGTAAGTAAACGCTGTTACAAAGATTCTTTTACTTTTGACAAAGCCTTTGAGATTATTAAAAATGATTTGGGCAATCACTTTGATCCGGAACTTGGTCCTGTTTTTTTGCAGTGTCGTGAAAAACTTGAAAATTTTTATTCGTCTTTGAATAGTGAAGGGAAGTAAAAATTTGTGAGGTCTGTCCCTGGCTCGTGCTTTAAGATTGGCACAGCAATGAGCATTTGGTTTGCACGAGCCGAGAGTTTTGGCATTTTTTTTACCTTCGTTTGCTGGAATTGCACTTTGCCAAAACTCAGGAAAACGTGCGGTTTGAAAACGAGGTCTGTCCCTTTTTTGATTTCGTCAGTTTGAAATGTGAGTTGCAGATTGGGATTTATGCAGCGCACCGAGCGTGGAGCCACCGCCTTTGGCGGGTCTGAAAAACCGGAGCGATAGCGGAGTGGCGGAATCTAACAATGGGTTGTACCGCAGCGGGCTCGACCCGTTGTCGGCTACCTTTGTCTGTAACTTTTTCTGGATGAGGTCTGTGGAAGACAATCCTTTCTCCTTTTAATTCAATACGAACTCGAGAACCATTTCCTTCAGAAATTTTTGTTCCAAGTGATTCTAAGAATTTTTCAATATCTTTCCATTCAATATCTGATTGGAGAGGATTCTTAAAAATTCTTTGATAAACTTTTTATGTTTTAAGTTCATAAATATATGATACTAGAAAATGGTACTAAAGGTAAATTCTTTTTTTTAATGGCAGACTTGATCCGCCTTGTAAATTATTAGTATGAAAAAAATTCTGCTATGACTAAATTGCTTTTATCAAAAACATTTCCATTGGTTGTTCATAGTTTGGGATATCAATTATAAGACCTCCACAATCTTTATATCCAAGCTTTCTATAAAAATGTTGTGCAGTTTCATCTACCTGGGTTGAAGGAAGGACAAAATCATATCCTTGAGATTTCATATCTTTTTCCCAATATTCTAATAATTCCTTTTCATATCCCTTTTTTTGATTATTCCAATCAATTAAAAGCATTGTACAAAATGGGGTATTGTCCCAGAATAAATTATATTGAAGAAGTCCACCAGGTTTATCATTTTCAAGCAATACATATCCTTGCTTGGAATTTACTTTTTTTGAATTGCGATACAGGCTTTGCTTTTTTATTTTGAACGGGAATTTTATTTTTTTCTCACAAGAAAGATTGTTTTATCTTAAAAAACAGCCCTAAGTTGTATTTTTTTTAGAATTAGTATTGACAACTTGGGGCCTTATATGTGTTATACGATTATTTTAATATATTCACATAGTCTATAAAATACATTGATAAATAATTGCACATATTTCCCGTAAATAAAATGTAGGTAACAAATACCAATGAGTTTTTGCACTATATGTTTTTGGT
>JALFAW010000278.1 GCA_022773305.1 Spirochaetia bacterium | reverse complement strand
AAAAAAAATCAATAAAAATCGCTGTTTTTCTATTTACTTGAATTCTCTTTTAATTTAAAATAGGCGAACTATGGAATTTACACAAGAAAATATCGACGCCCTCGTTGTCAACGAAGTGGAAATTATGAAAAAAATTGCTGAAGAATTGAATATTCGTGTTCAGCAAGTTAGTGCGGTTATCAGTCTGGTTGAAGAAGGTTGTACAATTCCTTTTATCAGCCGTTATCGAAAAGAAAAGCATGATAATTTGGATGAAGTGCAGGTTCGCGATTGTGATCATCTTTATAAATCATATCACAATCTTGAAGATAGACGTCTTGAAATTGTAAAAGGAGTTTTTGCTCAGGGAAAATTGACAGAAACTCTTTATAACGCAATTATGTCAGCTACAACTATGACAGCTCTTGAAGATTTGTGGGCACCGTTCAAAAAGAAAAAGAAGACTCGCGGAATGGTTGCTGCAGAAAAAGGTCTTGAACCGCTGGCAGATGCTATGCTTGTAATGGATGATTCTGCAATCGAAAAAGAAGCAGAAAAATTCATCAAAACAGATAATGAAGATGCAGCCTTGAATGTTGAAACTGCAGAAGACGCTTTGAATGGAGCAAAAGATATTCTTGCTGAACGCGTTAGTCAGGAAACTTCAAATCGTGAAAAAATCCATGATTTGTATTTAAAAGAAGGAAATATCGTTACAAAAGGAATTGTTCCAGAAGGTCAGACAGAAGAACAGGCTCAAAAAACTTCTACATATCAGATGTACTGGGATTACAAAGAACCTTTAAATCAGGTAAAACCACATCGTATTTTAGCGATAAATCGTGGTGAACGCGAAGGTGCTTTGGAAGTTACTATTGATGTTGATGTTGATTCAGCTGTTGCGTTGCTTCAAAAAAATGTTGAAATCCACAATCACTATCATAAAGATGCAATTGAAGATGGAGTTGTGCGTCTTTTAAGTCCTGCTGTTGTTCGAGAAATTCGTAGTGACGAGGCTGATGAAGCTGATGTTCACGGAATCGGCATTTTTAGTGAAAATCTAAAAAATCTTTTGATGACTCAGCCGATTAAAGGAAGCCGTGTTTTAGGAATTGACCCAGGTATCAGAACGGGAACAAAATGTGCCGCTCTTGACGAAACTGGAAAATATCTTGGTTATTTCAAATTTTTCCAGGTAACTGATCCGGAAGGCACATACAAAATGATAAATGATGCTATCGACAAATATGATATTCAGGTTGTAGCTGTTGGAAACGGAACTGGAAGTCAGGAAGTTCAGGCAATTGTAAGCAAGGTTATCAGCGAGAACTATAATGATGTTGTTTATACAGTTGTTGATGAATCGGGTGCTTCAGTTTATTCTGCAAGTGATATTGCCCGCGAAGAATTCCCGGAACTTGATTTGACAATTCGTGGAGCAATTTCTATGGGGCGACGTTTGCAAGACCCTCTGTCTGAACTTGTAAAAATTGACCCGAAAGCAATTGGTGTTGGTCTTTATCAGCATGATGTAAATCAGAAAAAACTTGCTGAACAGCTTGATGAAGTTGTTGGTTCTGTTGTAAACAATGTCGGTGTAAATTTAAACACTGCCTCTTATTCACTTTTGAAATATGTTTCAGGAATCAATGCATCAACAGCAAAAAAAATCGTAGCATACCGCGATGCAAACGGAAAAATCACAAGTCGCGAAGATTTAAAGAAAGTTCCAGGACTTGGACCAAAAGCATTTGAACAGTGTGCAGGATTTTTAAAAATTGCCGAAAGTTCTGATCCTCTTGATAATACTTGGGTTCACCCAGAAAACTATGATGCAGCTCGTGAAGTTTTGCCTTTAATTCAAAACGGAGAAAAAGTTCCCGCTGATTTAATCAAAAAGATTGCAGAAAAATATAATCTTGGCGAAACTACTGTAAAAGATATCGTAGAAGAATTGCAAAAACCAAATCGTGACCCTCGTGATGGTTATCCTGCTCCAATTATGCAAAAAGGAGTTTTGCAGTTTGAAGATTTAAAAGAAGGAATGAAAGTTACTGGAAAAATCAGAAATGTTGTTGATTTTGGAGCTTTTGTTGATATTGGTTTGCATGAAACTGGTCTTGTTCATTTGAGTGAAATGAGCGATAACTTTGTTGAAAATCCTATGGACGTTGTAAAAGTTGGAGATGTATTTGAATTCACAATCATTCAGCTTGATGTAGACAGACGCAGAATCGGACTTTCGCTTAAAAGTGATGCAGCAGGCCGTGCTGGAACTGGAGAAAAAAGTGCTTCAAAACCAAGAAATGCATCAAGTGGTTCTTCACAAGGTGGAAAAAAAGTTGTAGTGGTCAAAAAAGGCGGCACATCGGGAAGTTCATCTGCAGATGCAAAACGTCAGTCACAATCATCAAGAAACGGCAGAAATTACGGCAGTGATGATGGCGAAACTTACAATCCATTTGCAGCTTTTTTCAATAAAAGATAAAATTATTTTTTTTAAGAATTTATCTTAATTTGATTTCTTATTCTTCTTTTATTGAAAAAAAATAAAAGTGCAATAAATCATAAAACTGAAAAATTAGACATTTTTGGTTTATTGCACTTTTTAATTATAATTTAAGCAGGGCAAACGCATTATAAAAAATATTTTCATAAAAGTTGGCGCGAGGGAGTGAGACACAGGGCAAAAAGACTTTTTTTGGGGCTGCCGCGAGAGCGACATTATAATAGTTTCTATACCCCAAAAAACGTCTAGCGCATTATTGCGCGTTTTTGACCTGTGAATCACGACCGGGAGCCAGATATTACAACTAATCATTTTATAATGCGTTTGCCCTAATAATTTAAGGAATTTACATTATTTTTTTTTCTACAATATAGTATAATATAGATAATCAAGATTATGGAATTTATTACAATTTCCAACAATCAGGAGTTATTACTTATGGTATATTACGTAAATGGTTCTGTAGAAAAAAGTGGAAATGGCTCAAAGGAAAGTCCTTTCAAAAAAATTCAAATGGCAGCAGATGTTGCCGTAGCTGGTGACGAAATTATCGTTGCTCCTGGGATTTACCGCGAATATGTAAATCCAAAAAATGCTGGTGAAGAAGGTAAGCCAATTGTTTATCGTTCAGAACAAATCAAGGCTGCACATATCACGGGAGCTGAATCAATCAAAAATTGGGAAAAATTCGAAGGTGATGTTTGGGTTACAAGAATTAAAAATTCTTTCTTTGGTGATTATAATCCATACAAAACTTTGGTTAGCGGTGACTGGTTCATTGCATATATGATTGCTCATACTGGAGATGTTTTCCTGAATGAAAAATCTATGTATGAAGTTACTTCTCTTGATTCTGTAAAAAAACCTGAAGTTTTCATTCCTTCTTGGGATCAGGAATTTTCTGTTTACACTTGGTACACAGAACAGGATGAAAAAAATGATGAAACAGTAATTTACGCAAATTTCCAGGGAAAAAATCCAAATGAAGAAAATGTAGAAATTTCTGTTCGTCAAGATTGTTTCCTTCCAGAAGCAGAAGGCATCAACTATATCACTTTGAGCGGTTTTAAAGTTTCAAAGGCTGCAACACAATGGGCTCCACCAACTGCTTATCAGGATGGAATGATTGGACCTCACTGGTCAAAAGGTTGGGTTATCGAAGATTGTGAAGTTTATGAATCAAAATGTTCAGGAATTTCTTTAGGAAAATATCTTCAGCCTCAAAATAATAATAAATGGTCAAAAATTGTTGTAAAAGACGGTGCTCAAACAGAACGTGAATGTATCTGTCAGGCTCAACTCGAAGGCTGGTCAAAAGAAAGAATAGGTTCACACACGATTCGACGTTGCGAAATCCACGACTGCGGACAGACAGGTATTGTAGGTCATCTTGGTGGTGTTTTCTCAGTAATCGAAGACAATCATATCCACCATATCAATAATAAACAGAATCTTGCAGGTGCTGAAATTGGTGGAATCAAAATGCATGCCGCTATTGACTGTATCTACCGTCGAAATCATATCCACCATTGTACAAGAGGAATGTGGCTAGACTGGCAGGCTCAGGGAACTCGCGTTACTCAAAGCATTTTCCACGATAACACATTACCAAAAGAATACAATATGAACGAAAAGAGTATCGGTGGTGTTGGTGAAGATATTTTTATCGAAGTTTCACACGGACCAACACTTGTAGATAACAACATTTTCCTTTCAGAAAGAGCATTAAAACTTCCAACTCAGGGTGTTGCAATGCTCCACAACATCATTGCAGGTTCTTTTGTTTCAGTTGGAATTGGTACAAATAATGGTACTCCAAATATTCCGTCTGCTCGCTACACACCATATCATCTCCAGCACAGAACAGAAATTGCAGGTTTTATGACAATTCTTCACGGTGATGACAAGTTCTTCAACAATGTTTTCATTCAGCAGGAAATGCGTCCATACTTGAAAGATGTTATGGATTTTACAAAAACTCATTTCAACGATTGGGATGACCATAACCTGGAAACTGGAACAAACATCTTCTCAAAATATCCAACTTACGAAGAATGGAAAGAACAGTTCAACTGTTACTGTGGAATGGGTTCAGTTACAACAGATCGCTACTATGATAAACTTCCTGTTTGGACAAAAGGAAATCTCTATTTTAATGGAGCTGTTCCAAGCGTTAAAGAAGAAGCGCCATACGTTGACAACAAAAACAAAATCTTCATAAAATATGAAGAAAAAGATGGAAAACCTGGCATTTCTACAAATCTTTACGATTTTATTCCAGAAGCAAATCTTGAAATCTTGAACACAGACAGTCTTGAGCCAGCATTTGAATCTGAACAGAAATATGAAAATCCAGACGGAAGTGCAATCACTTTTGATACTGATATTTTGGGGCAAAAACGTTCTGGTAAAACTATTGCAGGTCCATTTGCAAACAAAGCTGATTCTCAGAAAGGATTGTTCTAGTCAAAAATAAGAATAACTAACACAAATAAAAAGTAATACGTCGAGTCAAGGCACGCTTCGCTCAAGGCCTTGACTCGCTCGTTTTCAGGGGTTGTATTACCCCCTGAATAAAAGGGGGAAGTTTTTGAAAGCCTGGTTTCAATTCTCTGAAACTAAGCTTCTTTATAACTTCCCCCAAACTTTAAATTTGTGATATATTAATAAAGTGAGTACTTTATCTTTCGAAAAAATCACTGCCGCTTACAAAAAAGGCAAAAACACAAAACTCATTTTACAAGACGTGAGTCTTTGTTTAAATCCTGGAGAATTTGTGTGCCTTTGCGGACCAAACGGCTGCGGAAAATCAACTTTACTCAGTATTCTCAGCGGTATTCCAAACAAAAATTTGCAGATTATTTCAGCACAAAAATTGCCTTCTATTAATCAAATTCCCATTCATAAAATCAAAAGAATAGAATGTGCAAAACATATTACCTATATGCAGCAAAATGAATTTTCAATGTGGGATTTTTCTGTTTTTGATTTTGTTTTGCAGGGAAGATTTTGTCATTCAAACGGCGGACATTATTCTAACGATGATTTTGCAATCGTCAATCAAGTTTTAAAAGAAATGAATTTATCTGATTTTTCATCACGAAATGTAAATGCTCTTTCTGGCGGCGAATTCCAAAAAATCAGGATTGCACGTGCTTTGTGCCAGAAACCTGAGTTTATGCTCCTGGACGAACCTGCTTCCAATCTGGATTATGTTTATGAACCCAAACTCATGCAAATGTTGCAGTCAATAGCACACGAAAAAAACATAAGCATACTGGCGATTGTTCATAATATTAACCTCGCCTGTTTTTTTGCAGATAAAATTTGTCTTTTACCTCCAAAACATAGTATAATTTCTGGAAAGCCTGATGAAATTATGACACCAGAAAACTTAAAACTTACATTTGGAGTAGATTTTCAATGCAAAGAAACAAAACTTTTTCAATCATCACTATAATCTGTTTTTGCTCCGTAATTTTTATTCCAATTGGACTTGTGCTGATGTGGTATTCAACACAATGGTCAAAAAAACGCAAATTCATTCTATCGGGAATTATGACAATTGTGTATGTCGCAATTATTTGTTTTTTAATGCTCTTTGAACCAAATCAATCTGGTTCAGGCTCTGGATTGCCTTTTGGCAACGGAAATCAAAATGTAGAATCACAATATGAAAGTGAAAAACAAAAAAGTGCTAAAAAAGCAACACAATCTGGAGCAAATCCTTCTGCAAAAGAAAATGAAGATATTTTTCAAAAGGAAAACTCAAAACTACCAAAAAAAGTACAGAAAGGTGAATCAAAAGCACTTGGAAAATCTTTTTATACGATAATGTTCTTTTTGTTTATGCTATTTATAATTATCTGGCAAAATTTAAAAGCAAAGAAAAAAACAGACAGCTATGAAAATCCTTATGTTGATACAAAAAAATATAAACTTCCCTTGGACGCCAATTTCAAAATTCCTACAGTCCATTTCACAAAGATAGAATTAGACGAGAACGAAAAAATAATTTTTGCAACCGAAACCACACAAAAAAATCAGGAAGGAGATTTTGTAGTAACTGATAAACGAATTATTGTTCTAGGAAAATCAGAAAACTACGAAATTCTACTTCAAGAACTATCCGCCGTTTCTTCAATCACAAATTCAGTCATGCAGATATCTAGCGATGAACGAAAATATTACATTTATGTTCCTGAAAATCAAATGAAATATGCAATTGCAATAGTTCGTTGGGCTTATGCACAAATTATTCCAAAATAATCTTTCGGTCGTCTTCTTTTTCTGCTGGTTTGTAAAGAATTGCTACATTTCCAATAATTCTAACCAAATTCGCATCACAATAATCGCAGATTTGATTTGTAAGTTCGATTTTCTCGTCTTTATATTCATTAAATTTCACTTTTAACAATTCGTGAGCTGTAAGCGAATTCTTAGTCATCTCCAAAACACCGTCAGTTACACCTGCCCCACCAACAATCACAACTGGCTGTAAATCATGAGCTAATTTTTCAAGTATTTTTCTTTGCTTGCTGTTAATTTCAATCATAATAACCTTTTTTACCAAAAAATCTAAAATTCTATTTTACTTATTTTCAAAATGTTTTCAATACAATATTAAAATTTTGAGATGTTTAAAATTTAAGGTCTGTCCCTTTTTTTTGTTTTCAGGTTTGCCGTGTCCGACTATATGTGTTTGATTCAGGACGCTTTTCCTGGAATCTTTTTTTGAATTGCGATACAGGCTTTGCTTTTTTATTTTGAATGGGAACTCCATTTTTCTCAAAAAAAAGAAGACTGCCTGAAAAAGACAGCCTTAGTTGTTTTTTTTGAAGATTCTTATTGACAAGCTGGGCCTTATATGTGTTAGGAGATACAGCTTGTTTCCCAAGCAAGGATATTTCTTTATACATTACAATGTAGTCATTTTTACAGGCTGTAGGGCGTATCCTAATTTTTGCATTATAGTTGAAAGGGTTTTATATTTTACACTTTCCGCATTTCCACTGCGTAAGTTCTGGATAGTAGTTGGAGAAACTTTAGCTTCTTTTGCTAATTCTCTTACTGAGATATTTTCTTCTTCCATTTTTTCAATCATGAATTCTGAGATTAAAAATTCATTATATCCCTTTTCAAATTCATCCTTGAATTTTGGATCTTGCATAAGTCGGTCAAATGTTGTCATAGTAAGTTCCTCCTTTTACTCTGTTTTCATAATCTTCTCTGCATTTTTCAGCTTTCTCTTTTTCTGCAGGCGGAAGTTTCTGGCATTTCTTTTCAAATGCATTTGTTATGATTATTTTCTTTCCAGTTGTAAAAAATGAAAGAAACCTGTCTGGCTTAGGCTTAAATGCCCAAATACCATCTTCTTCAAAGTTAAATTTCGTTTTGTCCGAAATTTTTCCAAAGTCTCCCATACGTTTTACCAAATACAAGAGTTTCATCTGTTGTTGCGAATCAAGTGAATTAAAGTATTCAAAAGGCTGACTTTTGTTTTTCTCAGTGTAGTACCATTCTACAGTGAACTTCTCGCCTTTATATAAAATGTATTCTTTCTTTTCTTTATTCACATAAAAAAGTGTAACATTATACTGTTACAAAAGTCAAGTATAATTTAAATTCCGTGACAAAAAAAAATCCAGACAAGCTTGACTTGGCTGGATTTTTTTACATGATTATCTTTTTTCTAACCAAGTACTTAATTCATCATACTTTTTGAGTAAAGCATTGTAAACATTTTGAGAAACATAATCACGAACAATTTCTTTACTATTTTCATCATATGTATATGAACCTTTGAATGTTTCTTCGCAATTTACACTAACGGCTTCTTTTCTTATTAAAGATTTTGTTTCTGTATCATAAATGTAAATATTATATAATCCTGTAAAATATACTTTCGTTTTTGTAGGAAGTAATGCTGCTATTAAAAATGGGACACTTGCACCCATACAGATTCCACCCCAAGTCATATAACTTTTTGCCAAATCATTTACATATGGATCATCTTTATAAACAGCTCCAACAGCAATAAGAGGAGCTCCTCCTCCAACAAGGCCACCTCCGACACCCGCTAAAATATTTTTTGATCCTTTATTGTCTTTATAGTTTAATTTACTTTCTGCTACTTCGACAAAAGATACATATCGGCTGTCACTTTTATATAATTCCATTTCCTGTAAAGAATAAATTCCAAAATAAGAATCTGCTTTATTATTTGCTATTTTGTTATTTTCTAAGTTATAACCTAATTGGCGTAAACTCTTTGTATTGGCGATTGCCTTGGCTTGGTCAAATTCAGACATGATAGTATCAACATTTGGGGTCCAAACACCTGCTGATAATTGTGAGCTAGAACTAGTTGAAAGAATATTTGTGTCTATTTTATAGCCAATAAAATCCATCTCTGGCGAAGCATATAATTTTGATAATTCGTATTTAGGAATCGTCTTACCAACTGTAATTGCTGTTGCACACGACATAAATGTCGCTGATAGTAGTAGAATAATAAAAACAAAACTTAATTTTCTCATTGATATCCTCCAAATCAATTTCTTCGAGAAATTTGTTGGCGGATTTTTTCTTGTAACACAAGCGGGCCAGTGGCGTGTCGCCATAACACAATTTCTCCGTATCCATTGTAAAATGTTTACACTGCA
Organism: Spirochaetia bacterium; assembly: GCA_022773305.1. Lineage (GTDB taxonomy): Bacteria > Spirochaetota > Spirochaetia > Treponematales > Treponemataceae > Treponema_D. Next base: position 715 of record JALFAW010000278.1, on the reverse strand, counting down.
AAAAATGTCGGTGTAAAATCTTTACAATTCTTACTTATTTTCTTATTATATATCATTTTCTGTGAATTAGTACATATTTTACACGGATATTTATAAAAATCTACATTCTGTCTAGCGGACTTACCACGCCGCCAGCCCCGCGGTTTAGAACATGGGTATAAATCATGGTGGTGCTCACATCGCTGTGACCGAGAAGTTCCTGTATGGTGCGTATGTTGTAGCCTGATTCTGGCAGGTGAGTTCCAAAGAAATGGCGGAAATTGCCATTGCCATTTTAGTTCCTTGTTGCCTGAAGGATATTTTGAGTCAAGGGCATTGGGAAGGCTTACGGCTTCGAATCCTTCGTCCGAATCCTTCTGGTGAATTTTTCTGACTTTCTCAATCTGTTTTTCAGGTTTGCCGTGACCGACTATATGTGTTTGATTCAGGACGCTTTTCCTGGAATCTTTTTTGAATTGCGATTCAGGCTTTGCTTTTTTATTTTGAACGGAAGCTCTACTTTTCTCAAAAAAAGAAGACTGCCTGAAAAAAACAGCCTTAAGTGATCATTTTTTGAGGATTCTTATTGACAAGCTGGGGCCTTATATGTGTTATACGATTATTTTAATATATTCACATAGTCTATAAAATACATTGATAAATAATTGCACATATTTCCCGTAAATAAAATGTAGGTAACAAATACCAATGAGTTTTTGCACTATATGTTTTTGGT
>JALFAW010000250.1 GCA_022773305.1 Spirochaetia bacterium | reverse complement strand
TGGAAAACCAATAATCATTTTCAAAGGATTTAATAATTTTCCACTTCCTTTTTCTTCAAAATCAAAATAAATAGCATCTTCTATTTTATTAATTGTGGCAATTCCACTTGCTCCATTAATAACACCAGCAGTAAAAGAATCACCCTGTTTTTTGTGAAGAATTTTTAAAATATGCTGAGCTCTTTCATCATGCAGATTTAGAGGTTTGTTTATTTCTTCAGGTAAAAAAAGACAGATATTCATAAATTCTCGTTTTTCCAAGTCAAATATAAATACGATAAAAAAAATGCTTCATGATCAATTTATCTATCAATGATAATATCAAAAAAATTAAAAAAATTAAACAAGACAACAAAAAATATTAATTTTATTTGAAAGAAGTTTTCTATAAAAGTTTATTAGGACAAATGTCGAATTTTGAATTTTAATTTTTAGGGTGGCTTTTTGCTTCGCAAAAATCAGGCTTTTCAGGGTTCCGTACGCACTTCGTGCTACCTTCATTCCTTCGCTCTGCTTCGGAACTGGCTTCGCCCGCCCTTACAATCCTTGCCACGGTTTGTAAATCAAATACTCGAAATTGAACCTATTAATAAAAAATTATAGCTTTTATGAACTTAATATGAATGTTGATTATCTTGTTTGTAAAATTCAGGTTTTGTGATAGAATTAACTTATGCGAAAGTACTTTTTTACATTTTTTTTGATTTGCTATGGAATTTCAAATAGTTTTGCAGTCCCAACAACTCTTGATTATGGATACGCAGAAAACAATCCTCTTTATTTTGGAAATCCTTCTGATGCAACTGATGATGAAATCACTAATGAATGTAATTTTCTTCTTGAAAAACAGGGATATACCGTTTCTTATAACAACAATACGCTATGTCCAAATTGGGTTGCATGGCATTTGACAAAAGACGATTTAGGAGAATCCACAAGATCAGATAAATTTATATCGGATAAATCACTTCCTCAAAAATGGTATGCTGTAAAAAAAAATGACTATCAATTTCCAGCTTATGGTTTTGACCGCGGTCACGTCTGTCCCTCTGCAGACAGAACCTCGAGCAATGAAATGAATCAAGAAACTTTTTTAATGACTAATATGATACCTCAATCTCCTGACTGTAATAGAATTGTGTGGAAAGATTTAGAAAGTTATGAAAGAGAACTTGTCATGCAAGGAAATGAACTTTACATTTTTGCTGGAGGATACGGTACAGGAGGAATAGGTAATAGAGGATACTTTGAAAAAATCATCATAAATCCAAAAAATGATAATGATGAAAACAAAAAGTATACATTGAATGTTCCTGAATTCTGCTGGAAGATTATCCTGGTATTGTCTAATGGCAATGATGATTTAAATAGAATCGATGAGAATACAAAAATTATTTGTGTAAGCATGCCAAATCAAATGGGAATTCAAAAAACAGGTTCTTGGGAGCAATTCGAATGTTCTGTCAATTATATAGAAGAAATTACACATTTTGACTTTTTTGAGCTCTTAGATGATGATTTAGAAGAGTTTTTAGAACAATAGTGTTATTTTTTTTTACTTCATCATAAATTGTGTATCAAAATCACCCATTTTTCTTTTCTACTTTTTTTAATGTGTCAAAATTACACATATTTTTTCTTTTTTGTATATAATTTCTCATTTTGACCCATAATTTCATAACATAAACTCACATAATAAAAAAAAATCAGAAAAACCAAGATTAAAATTTATTTTTTTACCACTTGGCACGTTACTTGCTACATATAATATAAATGATAAATTGGAGGTCCATTATGGCACACGAAAATAATATTTTGGCACTTTATTTGAAAGATATCAACAAAATTCCGATGCTTTCTCACGAAGAACAATCAGACCTTGCAGATAAAGCTCAAAAAGGTGATAAAAAAGCTCAAGATAAACTTGTGAATGCAAACCTTCGATTTGTTGTAAATGTTGCAAAAAAATATCAAAATCATGGACTTGACCTAACAGATTTAATAAGTGAAGGAAATCTTGGTCTTTTGACTGCAGTAGAAAAGTTTGACTCTTCAAAAGGTTACCATTTTATTTCCTATGCAGTTTGGTGGATTCGACAGAGCATTTTGAAAGCTATTTGCGAGAAAAGTCGCCCTATTCGCTTACCATTAAATCGTGCAAATGAACTTGTACAGATTGAACATGCAAAAAAAGTTTTGGGTCACAAAAAAACAGAACAACAAGAATATGAAGAAATTGGAAAAATGCTCAACATGGAACCTTCTCATGTTCGAGAAATGATAAACATCAGTCGCGATATGATAAGCCTTGATGCAGAAATCAACGATGGTGAAAACAATCATGCAAAAATTGGTGATTTCTTTGAGGATGACACATACGACCGTCCTGAAGAAAAAGCAATCGATAATGCTATGAAGAATGATATCAACAATATCGTAGATTCTCTCAAACCAAATGAAGCAAAAATAATCAGAATGCGTTTTGGTCTGAACGGTTACAAACCAATGTCTTTGAAAGAAGTTGGAGAAATTTGTGATTTGACAAAAGAAAGAATCCGTCAGATTGAAAAAAATGCAATTATTAGACTTCAGCACCCTACAAGGTCTAGAAAACTTGAGGCATATGTGGCATAATCGGATTATTAAAAAAGCAGTAATTGTCTTCAGTTATTGAATTTTTGTTATCTGTTTTACAATGAAAGTTTTTTGATTGAACAGTTTCTGCTATTTTTTTAATTCGAGGTGTAAAATGACAATCTGTGATGATGTAAAATATGTCGGTGTAAATGACCATGAAATTGATTTATTTGAAAGCCAGTTTAAAGTTCCAAACGGCATGTCATACAATTCTTATGTAATTTTAGATGATAAAATCGCTGTAATGGATTCTGTTGATGAAAATTTTGGCGAGCAATGGTTAGAAAATATTAAAAATGTGTTGAAAAACGATGCAGGCGGACGAATTCCAGACTATCTCGTTGTTCATCATATGGAAATGGATCATTCAGCAAACATCAAAAAGTTTATAGAAAATTATCCTGATACAAAAATTGTTGCATCAAAAATGGCTTTTTCCATCATGAAAAATCTTTTTGGTACAGACTTTACTGAAAATCAGGTTGTTGTGGCAGAAGGAAGCGTTCTTGAACTTGGAAAACATACTCTTGAGTTTATTGCAGCACCAAATGTTCATTGGCCAGAAGTTGTTTTTTCTTATGACAAAACTTCAAAAATTCTTTTTTCAGCTGATGCTTTTGGAAAGTTTGATGCACTTGATGTTCAAGATGATAATTGGGATGATGAAGCACGCCGCTATTACTTTGGAATTGTAGGAAAATTCGGAAATTTTGTACAGCAGGTTCTCAAAAAACTTTCAAATGTTAATATAACTACGATTTGTCCTTTACATGGTCCAGTTCTTACAGAAAATCTTGAACATTACATTAAACTTTATGATACATGGTCTTCTTATCAACCGGAAAACGAAGGTGTTTTGATAGCGTATACTTCTGTTTATGGTCACACAAGACAGGCTGTGGAAAAACTTGCACAAATTTTGATTGATAAAGGATGCCAGAAAGTCTTTACTGTAGACCTTGCAAGAAATGAAATGTCAAAATGTGTAGAAGATGCTTTCAGATATGATAAACTTGTTTTAGCAACAACAACTTACGCAGGCGACATTTTTCCGTTCATGAAAGAATTTATTCTGCAGCTTACTGAAAGAAATTTCCAAAATAGAAAAATTGCATTGATTGAAAACGGTTCGTGGGTTCCAAATGCTGCAAAAGTCATGACTTCTCTTTTTGAAAAAAGCAAAGACATCACTTTTACTCCATCAAAAGTTACTATAAAAACAGCGATGAATGATGAAACTGTAAAACTGTTAGAAAATCTTGCCGACGAAATTCTTTCATAATTTTTGAAAGCTCATTTTTTTATGAAGAAAACTTACGTAACAAAAATGCCCGATAAAGCAGGCGCTTTTTTGCTTGCGAGTCAGATTATTTCGAAATATGACGGAAACATAATTCGGGCAAATTATAATAAAGCTGTTGATTTGCATACTCTTTTTATTGAAGTTTCAGCAAGTGCTGAAAGTCATCAAAAAATTTCAGAAGAACTGTCAAAATGTGGATATCTTTTTGATGCAGCAGAATCAGAAAATCAAAAAATTCTGATGATTGTTCTGAAACTTTTGGATAAGCCAGGATCTGTCACTTCTGTTTTACAGATTTTGAAAAACTTTGATGTAAACATTTCTTACATCAGTTCTCAGGAAAACGGAACAGAGTTTCAATATTTTAAAATGGGACTTTTAATCGAAGACACAAGAAAAATCAAAAATCTGATTGATGAAATCTCTAAAATCTGTGAAATAAAAATTCTTGATTACGAGATTACAGACAGACTTTTGGACGGCACGATTTTTTACGTTTCTTTTGCAAATGAGATGCGAAATATACTGAATTTAAATCAAAAAGAAACAAACATTGTTTTAATTAATGCAAATAAAATCATGCAAAATCTTGATGAAAACAATAAATCTCCCATTAAAACTTTTGATTACATCAGGCGTTTTGCAAAATTTGTAAAAGATAAAAAAGGCTCTGCTTTTAATGCAAAACTTTCAACTTTTCCGCTTGTTAGTGCAAAAAATCACAAAAATTTCACTCTTTTTGCAATTGAACCGCCTTGTGGTAGTAATACATATATTCTTCAGAGTGAAGATGATAAGCAGCTTTTGTTTGTGGATTCAGGGTTTTCCTGTTATCTGGATGAGATGCAACATCTTTTCTTCAAAATTTTCTCGAATTTTAATCAATATAAAAAGATAAATTTTATTACGCACGCAGATGTGGATCACGTTGGACTTTTTCCGATTTTTGATGAAATTTATATGAATCAAAACTGTATGGAAAATTTTCAGCTGGAAAAGGAAGGAAAAAAAGATTTCCGCGAACAAACTCCGATTCACGAACCATATTGTGTTTTGAGCAAAATTATTTCAGATTACAAACTTCCTGATTTTGAAAAATGTAAGATTGTTGGAAAAAAAGTTAATTTCTTGGAAGGTGAACTTTTGTCAAAACTTGGAACAGTTAATTTTTGCGGACTTTCGTTTGAGTTTTTTGAAGGAAGAGGCGGTCACGTAAAAGGAGAAACTGTAATTTATTGTGAAGAATTGAAACTTGTATTCACAGGTGACATTTTTGTAAATATCAAGGGATTCAGCGAAGAACAAAAAGAATTTAACAGCATTGCCCCTTTTTTAATGACAGGAGTAGAAACAAACGCTGTACTTGCAAAACAAACACGTGATTTTGTAATGAAAAAATTCAGCGGAAATCTTATTTGTCCAGGACACGGAGCGACATTTTGCGCCGCAAAAAATTGATTAACATAAAACAAGGTCTGTCCCTGTCTCTTGTTGTTAACTTGGCACACCAATGAACGTTTAGTTAACACGAGCCGAGAGTTTTGGCATTTGTTTTTTACCTTCTTTTGCTGGAATTGGACTTTTACCAAAACTCAGGAAAGCGTGCGGTTTGAAAACAAGGTCTGTCCCCTTTTTATTCCCTTTTAACAAAAACGAGGTCTGTCCCTCTTTTATGACTCCTTAAAAAAAGGAAGGTGTGTCCCTGGCTCGTGTTGTTAGCTTGGCATACCAATGAACATTTAGTTAACACGAGCCGAGAGTTTTTGCATTTGTTTTTTACCTTCTTTTGCTGGATTTGGACTTTTGCCAAAACTCAGGAAAGCGTGAGGTTTGAAAACAAGGTGTCTCCCTGGCTCGTGTTGTTAGCCTGGCACATCAATGAACATTTAGTTAACACGAGCCGAGAGTTTTGACATTTGTTTTTTACCTTCTTTTGCTGGATTTGGACTTTTGCCAAAACTCAGGAAAGCGTGCGGTTTTAAAACAAGGTCTGTCCCCTTTTAACAAAAACGAGGTCTGTCCCTCTTTTATAATAAAACAGGGACAGACCTATGTTCATATAAAACCAAAAGTTAATTAAGCATCCTTTTTTATTTATTAAAAAAATGATAAAATCAATTTTATGAATATTATAAAAAGAATTAATTGTTTTATTTTGATTTTGTTTTTTTTGAGTTTACAAATTCTGTTTGCACAAGATGCTACCATTTATTTATGGAAAGATGTAAAAGGCATGAAAAATGAACCTTCTGTAATGTTTATGCATAAAGCAAAAAAAACTGAAAAAATTAATCAAAAAACTCCTTGTGTGATTATTTGTCCTGGCGGAAGTTATCATCATTTGGGGTTATATAATGAAGGTTTTTGTTCTGCAAAATGGTTTTCAGAAAATGGATTTACAGCTTTTATGTTAAAATATCGGACAAACGAAAGTTTTTATAATCATCCGGCAATGCTTGAAGATATTCAGCGGGCAATTCAGATTGTAAGGGAAAATGCACAAGAATTCGGGATTGATGAAAATAAACTTGGTGTGATTGGTTATTCTGCAGGCGGTCATCTTGTCACAATGGCAGGTGAATTTTTTGAATCTCATAATGAACTCAAAAAACTTGGTATCGATTCTAATGTAAGTCTGCGTCCAGATTTTGTTGTTCCTGTTTATCCTGTTGTTTCTATGCAAGATGATATTGCCCACCAATGGTCTAGAAAAAGTCTTTTAGGAAAAAATCAATCACAAACTAGAAAAGATGAATTTTCCATGGAACTGAATGTGCCAGATAATATGCCACCAACTTATATTGTTGTTGCAAAAGACGATCCTGTTGTAGATTATCATAACTCTCTCAGACTTTACGATTCTCTTGTGGAAAAAAATATTCCTGACTGTAAACTGACTGTTTATGAGTGGGGAAAACATGGTTTTGGAATGGTTGATAATGACTTTATGAAAACATTTCACTGGAATGAAAGTTTAAAAGAATGGCTTAAAGAAATTTCAATTATTGAGTAAATTATTTTTACTAAGTGAAAGCCAGCCCTATCAACAAAAAAATGATTTCAAGCTTTTTATTCTTTGGGTGGCTTTTTGCTACGCAAAAAACAGGCTATTCGCCCTTCGCTAACGCTCATCCGCTTCCCTCGCTTCGCTCGGTCCAGTGGACTGCTTCGCAGGGGCTACTATCCTTGCCACAGTTTAAACTAAAATAACTTGAAATCAAATTTATCAAAAATCAATCTATTCCCAAAGCAATCTGCAGAACTTCTTTTACGTCAGATACTGGAATAAAGTTTATGCCTGATTTTACATTTTCAGGAATCTCTTCTAAATCCTTTTGATTTGCTTTTGGAATTATTATTGTTTTGATTTTATTTCTTTTAGCAGCGACTGTTTTTTCACGAAGTCCTCCAATTGGAAGAACTTGTCCTGTCAGTGAAAGTTCCCCTGTCATTGCCAAATGAGGTTTTATTTTTTTGTGCATAAAAAGTGAAACAAATGTTGTTGCCATTGTAATTCCAGCACTTGGACCATCTTTTGGTGTAGCTCCTTCTGGAATATGCAGATGAATAATATTTTCATCAAACCATTTTGATTTTTTTGCCCCACGATCAAGCACAAATTTTCTTGCCCAGTTAAAAGCTATCTGACTTGATTCTTTCATTACATCACCCATTTGACCTGTGAGAATAAGTCCACCTTTGCCAGCAAAGCATGTAGATTCAATCAATAAAGTATCCCCGCCCATGCTTGTCCATGCAAGACCGATTGCAGTTCCTGGTTTTGAAGCAACTTTTATCTCACTTTCATCAAAAACAGGTTTTCCAAGATATTTATACAAATCATTTTCTTCAATTGTAATTGTTTTTTCAAGAATTTCCCGAGTCTGGTCTTCATTCATCAAAAATTCAGTAATCAATTTCCTGTGAATTTTATCCAGACACTTTTCAAAATTTCGGACACCTGATTCTCTTGCATATTCCTGAGCAATTTTTATTATTGCCGACTTTGAATATTTTACCTGACTCTTTTTAAGTCCATTTTTTTCAAGATTTTTTGGAATCAGATACTTTTTTGCAATTTCTATTTTTTCCTGATCAATATAACCACTCAACTGAATGATTTCAGCTCTGTCTAAAAGTGGACCTGGAATTGAATCAAGGCTGTTTGCTGTAAGAATAAAAAACACATTTGATACATCAAAAGGCAAATCCAGATAATTGTCTCGGAATGAAACATTCTGTTCTGGATCTAAAACTTCCAGCAAAGCCGCAGCAGGATCACCGTTATGACTCACGCCCATTTTATCAATCTCATCAATCATAAAAACTGGTGATTTTGATTTAGTAATCTTTAGTCCTTGTATGATTTTTCCGGGCATTGCTCCGATGTATGTGCGTCTGTGACCTTTAATCTCCGCTTCGTCATGCATTCCTCCGACACTAAATCTATAGAATGGTTTGTTCATGGCGTTTGCAATAGAGCGTCCGACTGATGTTTTTCCAACACCAGGAGGTCCTACCAAAAGTAAAATTGAGCCTTTACAATCACCTTTTAGTTTACGAACAGCAAGATATTCGATAATGCGTTTTTTTACATCTTCAAGTCCGAAATGGTCATTTTCAAGAACTTTTTTTGCACGCACTAAATCATAATCATTTACAATATCATTTTTCCAAGGAAGATTACAAACTAAATCCAGAAAATTTCTTGTTCCTATGTATTCTGACGAGTTTGGATCTAAAAGGCGAAATTTTTCTAGTTCACTTTCGACACTTTCTTTTATTTCACCTTCAAAGGCAAGTTCTTCGATTTTCTTCTTGAATTTTTGATAATCAGTAGCATTTCCTTCAGCCGTTTCTCCCAGTTCTTCCTGAATAGAACGCATTTCTTCACGTAAAAAGTTTTCCCGCTGATTTTTTTCAATACGCTCGTTCAGTTCTTTTTGTATTTTCTTTTGGACACGCAAAAGTTCCTGTTCTTTTTTGATGAAAACAAGTACCTGTTCCATTCTTTCGCGAACATTCAAAGTTTCAAGAATTTTTTGCTGTTCTTCTTTTTCTACATTTAAAATGGATGCAATAAAATCAGCAATTTTGCCAGGATTATCAATATTTACCATATTGAGCCGCATTTCTTCTGAAAAAAGTGGATTATTCTGACTAACCTCTTTCATTTCACTAATGAGTGCTCTTGTTAAAGCTTTTACTTCAAATGTATCAGCTTCCTCATCTTCAAGATAATCAACGGCCACAGCCATTGGCGCAGACTGATGAAGTGTCCTACGAATTTTGAAACGCTTCTGAGTTGAGATAAAAACATTTACACCACCATCAGGTAGATTAACTTTTTTGATAATTCTTGCAGCAGTTCCTACTTTATACAAATCAGATACAGTAGGATTTTCATTTTGATTTTTTAAAAGGACAATTCCTATAAATCCGTCTTTATCACAAGATTCCTCAATGATTTTAACATCTTCAGGAGCATCAATCATCAACGGTGTAAAAATACCTGGAAAAATTGGACGACTTGTTAATGGAATAATAGTAAGTTTGTTTGGTAAAAAATTGTCAGAAGACACAATTAAATTTTCATCACTCTTTTGTTCACTCATGCTTTAAATATAATAAACAACATTGATATCGTCAATTTTTTTTATCTAACAAAAAGGAGATAAAAAAAGAATAAAAGAGGGACAGACCTTGTTTGCATGACAAAGTAGGGACAGACTTTTAATTAAAAAAGGGGGACAGACCTTGCTTTTTCTAATTACTGGAAATGAAGTCGTTTTTTTGTACTGACTCTCTAATGATTAGTTCTCCACTCACTAGATGGCGACCTTTCATATATGGAGTGCCTGTAATCTTACGGATGATTAAATCGGCTGCAATTCTTACTATGCTTTCTGGATGAATATAAACTGTTGTTAGTCCTATATCCAGCTTATTATTTGATACATAATTGTCGTAGCCTGAAACGGATACATCTTCTGGAACTTTTATACCTTTTTCTTCTAGTTGATTTATTAATAGTGCTGCTGTTTCATCACAATTACATATAAATGCTGTGGGCATATCTTCTGGAAGTGGAATTTCTATTCTTTTTCCATTCTCATCTCGATCTGGAATTATTTCACCAATAGTTGTCTGAAGTGAATTTTCAAGCATTGCTTTTTGAAATCCCATGTATCTATCGCAAATGGATGTTGTCGCCTCAAAATTTCCTACAAATCTTAGCTTTTTGTGTCCTTGCGAAATAACATAATTTGTGATTTTATATGAAAAATAGTAATCGTCATTGGAAACACTGTCCACATCAAGCTTAGTGGAATAAAAATCTAAAAGAATAAAATTTTTATACAGTTTAGAAACTGCTTCCAGATAATCATCATTTGTCTGACCTAAAACTATTAAGCCATCTATTTTATTGTCAGAAATCATTCTAGGAAGAACCAGATTCTTTTCATCATTATCAGAAAGCAATTCCATAATACTGTAGTAATTTCTACTTAAAAGTTCTTTTGAAAGAAAATTAAAAAGATACCAGTAATAAGATGAATCTCTTGAAAAAAAACGTGAAGGAATCAATATTCCGATATTTCCAGTTGTTCCTGCTGATGTTGAAACAGTTTTTAGTTTTTTGGTTTTATATCCCATTGATTCGGCAAGTTGCTTGATTTGTTTTCGTAGATCATCACTTACTCCTTCTTTATCTGTAAGTGCTTTTGAAATAGTTACCGAACTAACTCCGATTTCTTTTGCAATATCTGCCAGTCTGATTTTCTTTTTTTGTTCCATAATTATGATTTTATCAAAAATTACTTAAAAAATCAAGAAATGTTAACTGATTGTTGCTAAAATTAAGTAAGAAACTGAATGCACTTTGTTGAAAATAAAACTTAGTCGCGTTATGTCCCTGCTTCAAAAACAAGAATATGTATTGTAGGATTCAAGGTCTGTCCCTATTTTTAGAATAGAATATGAAAAAAAATAGACTAGGTGTGTCCCTGTTTTTACTTTAAAAAAAACGTCTGGCTTGATTTTCTACGTAAGTAGTATTTAACCAGACGTTTTTTTAAATGGAATTTTATTTGAACTTATTTTACAAATTCTTTTTTCAAGAAATCTAAATCTAATTCAGGATAAAGAACATGTGCACTTAAAAGTTTATTTACACGTGCTTTTGCTTGTTCCTGAACTTTTGGATCCAAGTCAATCTTTCCTTTTGCCGGCTTTCCTTCTTTTGTAAGACCTGGTTTTGTTCCTCTCAAAACAAAATCAATAATGTCAGCAACTTCTTTCATATCTTGTTCGTTCATTCCAAGAGTTGTCAGACCTGGAGTTCCGATACGAATTCCACTTGTCCACCATGCCCCGTTTTTATCATAAGGAAGTGCGTTTGCATTTGCTGTAACTCCGCATGCGAAAAGTGCAGCTTCTGCCTGTTTTCCAGTAAGTCCGTAAACTGTAACATCACAAAGCATAAGGTGATTATCTGTTCCGCCTGTCTGCAAAGGAATTCCATGAGCTTTACATCCTTCAGCCAGCGCCTGTGCATTTTTTACAACCTGAGCTGCCCATGCCTGATATTCAGGAGTACGAGCTTCTTTGAATGCAATTGCTTTTGCTGCCATAATGTGACCAAGAGGACCACCAAGTACCATAGGACAGCCTTTATTTACATAATCAGCATACTCTTTTTTGCACAAAATCATAGCTCCGCGAGGTCCGCGTAAAGTTTTGTGAGTTGTTGTCGTTACAATGTCTGCCCATTTTACAGGATCATAGTCATCTGTGAAAACTTTTCCTGCAACAAGACCTGCAAAGTGTGCCATATCTACCATCAAAACTGCTCCGCATTTATCAGCAATTTCTCGGAAACGACGGAAGTTAATTTTTCTAGGATAAGCTGAATAACCTGTCAGAAGAATGAGAGGTTTAACTTCCATTGCCTGTTTTTCAATTGCATCATAATCGAGAAGTCCAGTTTCTTTATCAACACCATAAGGATGACTTTCAAACATTCTCGCAGAAACGTTCATTTTATAGCCGTGTGTGAGGTGTCCGCCGCATGAATAATCAAGTCCCATAAGTTTCTGATTGCCAAATTTTTTACGTAAATCATCAAACTGTTCTGCTGTAAGGTCATTAAGTGATTTTACTCCAAGCTGTTCCAAAGTTGGAGTTTCAACTTTTGCAGAAAGAATTGCCCAGTAAGCAACAAGGTTTGTATCTGCACCAGAATGAGGCTGAACATAAGCGTAATCTGCACCAAAAAGAGCTTCTGCTTCTCGAGCTGCAGTATTTTCTACAGCATCAATATTTACACAACCACCATAATAACGATGTTCAGGGTAACCTTCTGCATATTTATCTGTCAAAAGATTTCCCATTGCTGCCTGAACATTCAAAGAGCAGTAATTTTCAGAAGCTACAAGTTTTAAATGGCTGCGTTGATTTTCAATTTCATTTACAATAGATGCTGCAATATCAGGACCAACAGCAGCAACCTGCTGTAAATTTGCAACATAAGAACACATTGCAGCATTTGGTTTTCCGCTGCA
>JALFAW010000223.1 GCA_022773305.1 Spirochaetia bacterium | reverse complement strand
AAATCTGCGTCGTCAAGAAATTTATATTCACCCAAAGAAAGGTTTTCATCCAGCTGCAGATTTCCCATAGAAATGCGTTTCAAGTAGACTATTTTATTTCCAACTGCCGTAAACATTCTTTTAACCTGATGATATTTTCCTTCATAAATTGTCAAAAGTGCTGATTTTTCATTTTTCCATTCGATAAAAGCGTTCTGACATTTAAAACCAGGTTCATTATCATCAGGACCTACAAAAATGCCGTCTTTAAACAATTTAGCAATCTCTGTCTGCCTGTTTTCAGGTTCTGCATGTTCTAGTCCACAAAAATAAGTTTTGCTAATGTGAGATTTTGGTGAAATCAAGCGATGTGTTAATTCGCCGTCAGTCGTAAATAAAAGCAAACCTTCTGTGTCCATATCCAGTCTGCCAACTAGGTGAAGTTTTTCAACTAAATATGGAGTTCGCAGACTTTCATCAAGCAAATCAAAAACAGTTTGATGTTCGCCATCTTTGGAACTTGAAACAACATGCTGAGGTTTATTCATCATCAGGTAAATATTTTTGTGAAAATCGATTTTTTCCCCATCGATGATGATAGCATCTTTATCCGCATCTACTTGAATCGATGAATCAAAAATCTGCTTTCCATTTATCAAAACAGTTCTAGAACGAAGCATTTTTTTGATGTCCTTTCTAGAACCAAAACCTTCGTGAGAAAGCAGTTTATCAAGACGTTCTTTTGCCATGTTCTATTTTCTGTCCAGCATAGGAATGTAAGGACGTTCATCAGAAACATTTTTGTATGCCGGGCGATAAATTCTTCCACCACTAACAATCTCTTCGATTCGGTGAGCAGACCATCCGGCAATTCTTGAAATTGCAAACAATGGAGTAAACAATTCACGTGGAATATTGAGCATTGTGTAAACAAATCCAGAATAAAAATCAACATTAGAGCAGACTTTTTTATCTGAATGATGAACTTCCTGAATGATAGAGGGCGCAACTTTTTCGATTGTGCTGTAAAGTTCAAATTCTGCAAGACAATTTTTTTCTACTGCAAGCTGACGAGCTTTTTCCTTCAAAAGTACTTCACGAGGATCGCTGATTGTGTAAACTGCATGACCCATACCATAAACAAGTCCAGTGCGGTCAAAAGCCTGTTTTGTAGCAATTTTTTTGATATATTCTGCAACTTCATTTTCATTTGACCAGTCTTTTACATTTGCTTTTATGTCATCCATCATTTCCACAACACGAATATTTGCACCACCATGACGACGACCTTTGAGCGAACCAACAGCTGCAGCAATTGCAGAATATGTATCTGTATCTGCTGATGAAACAACATGGACTGTTAAAGAAGAGTTATTTCCTCCTCCGTGTTCAGCGTGAAGAATCAATGCCAAATCCAAAGTTTCAGCTTCAAGACGTGTATATTGTTTATCAGAACGAATCAGACGCAAAAAGTTTTCTGCTGTGTAGAGTTCAGGTTTTGGATTATGTACAAACATCGATTTGTTATCATAATAACGGCGTTTTGCCTGATATCCATAAGCTGCCAAAGTTGAAAAACGTGCAATAAGCTGAATGCACTGTTTAATAACATTTCCAACAGAACGATTTTCAGGATCATCATCATAAGAATAACTTGCAAGAACACCTCGTGCAATTTTATTCATAATATCGTTCGAAGGCGCTTTCATAATCATGTCTTCAGTAAAATTTGGAGGTAACGTTCTGCATTCACCAAGATAATCACAGAATTTCTGAAGATTTGCCTGAGTTGGAAGTTCTCCAAAAAGTAAAAGATATGCACACTGTTCAAAACCAAACTGATGATTTTTTTCAGCATCTTTTACAAGGTCTTCAACATTATATCCACGGTAAATAAGACGTCCAGGAACTGCAATTTTTTGACCGTCCTTAATTTCATAACCAACAACATCACCAATACGAGTCAGCCCAACCAAAACACCAGTTCCATTTGCATTACGCAAACCACGTTTTACTTCATATTTTTGATAAAGTTCAGGATTGATTGGATCATTGTGGACAGCAAGTTTTTCGAGCTTCTTAATAATCATTTGTTCTTCTTTTTTTGTAGTCATAAAAGCCCCCATATTGTTGAATTTAATAGAAATTGATGGCTAATTTTATCTAAATTTGCTGTTTGTTGCAAGTTCGAGAAAGGTAATTATCAGGACAAACGCATTATAAAAAATATTTTTATAAAAGTTGGCGCGAGGGAGTGAGACACAGGGCAAAAAGACTTTTTTTGGGGCTGCCGCGAGAGCGGCATTATAATAGTTTCTATACCCCAAAAAACGTCTAGCGCATTATTGCG
>JALFAW010000251.1 GCA_022773305.1 Spirochaetia bacterium | reverse complement strand
CTTTTTCTGTCGTTAGTTGTAAAATAGCCATAAGAGGTTTCCTTCGGTTTGTTGTTTTGTGGTAAAAACATTTTATCCGATTCAAACCTCTTTTTCTATCTTAGACTATTTTTGCCAATCCACAACTTTTGATTATAACTCCATCAACTGATAATCATACCTTTATTTATCTACTCTGCTCTATTTTAATTTATATACAATCATTAGAAATTTATCTTAAAAAAATCAAAAATATGGATAAAGAATTAATTAAAAACTCAAACCTATTGAATTATTCATCATTTCAAAACATAAAGACAAGAATAACAAGTATTCTGAAGATATATTCTGCAGTAAAAGACCATGACGGTATTAATCAAAATTTTGATTACAATAGTACTAATAAAGAACTTGTTAATTTTTTGAAATCAACTTCAACTATATTTTCACCTGATACTGATAATAAAGATCACTATGATTTATATAGTTTTCTGAAAGATACTAATAAACCTGAAAGAATTTTATTAAAAATCTATTTATCAAAAGATTGTACTGATAGCCTTGCAGGACTAACACAAAAACTTGAAGATATTCAATCAAATCTTTTCTTGACATAAGCGGAGTTCATAATGCAATCTGAATTATCTCCATTACAAATAAACGCAATAGAAAAGATTCGTTCTAATTTCGCCGGTCCGTATTGTACCGGCAAAGACTTCTGCAATTGTCTATTATATTTGGGAGTCGGTAATGGCAAAACCAGGATTGCAGTTCAGACAATTCGAAGAATAGTTTCAGAAGAAGGCTTTTCTTTAGTAGTTGCTCCAAATAAGGGTCTATTAGAAACTATCTGGAAAAAAGAATTGGATTTAGTATTAGCTAATGAATACGCATTTATAACGACGGAAAATCTTGATACCTATTTTCTTCCATCCAAAAAAACTTTTTTCCCATATGACAGAAAAAAAGTTTATTTAACAACAAACAAAATAATATCAACTGTATACAAAACTAATGACAACACCTCCCCTGCAAGTAATTCTATAGCTTCTTTTTTTGCAAATACTAAAGGACTTAAACTAACTGTATTTGATGAATTTCATCATATTTCAAACGGAAGTGCTCTACTTCAAAGTGCAGCAAAAAAACTAAATTCTCATTTGATGCTTGCAATGAGTGCAACTCCTATTATCAAAGATGAAAAAAAAGAAATGAAGAAAATTCATGAAATTCTTAATATAAAATCTGAGTATGATTCAAAAAGATTTTTAATTACAGAAAACAGTTGTTGTTTGCAGAACGTACAGAAAAAAGGATTTATTATCTCCTATTCATGGTTTAGGGAAGAATATTTATTCGTATCAAAAGAAAATGAACAAAGAAGTAAACAAGCTGTACAACGATTTAAGCTAGAATTACAAAACGGATTAAAAACAAAGCTTACATATACAAAGAAAAATCCACGTTATTTACCAACAAAACTTGAAATCTTAAGAGCTCTTTTAATTTCATTTCCAAAAGACGACAAAATAATAATTTTTGATAATGAGAATGAAATACTCGATAATCTTTTCAGAGAAAATTGGATGCTTCATTATCATCCTATAATTGTACACGGTAAAACCAGTGAAGACAAACGAGAAGAATTATACAAACAATTCTCCAAAGATCCTTCTTCAAGAGTTCTTTTATGTTCAAGAACAATGCATCAGGAAGGAATGAATTTTCCTGAAGCTAACAGATGTATTATCTTCTCAACAAATTGCAGTCTGGCACAATTGAAACAACAAGAAGGAAGAATAGAGCGAAGGGACCAGCAAAAAAATATTTATACATATATCTTATATGACGAACCAAAAAGTAAATCAACAAAAACCGAAACTTCTTCAAAGAAGATTCATTCAGTTCAATCAATACTAAATGATGATTATTTCAATAATCATTCTTCAGTTCACTTATCAAGTAAGGAAAATTTTCATAGGGATTTAGGAAATTGGTTATTCTCTATTTCTTTATCAGATTTTGATGAAGAAACCAAAGCAAGAAAAATAATTCAACTACTGGCTCCTGAAAATGCTATTGAAATAAAAAGACTTCTCAATGAATCTGATGAGACTGATAAATCTGTCGATATGTCATATCTTTTTTCATGTCTAAAGAATCAACAAAATTACGAAGAAAAAAGATTAAATGATATAAGAGATTTTTATATAGGAAAACACTTTGTTCCTAAGAAACATAAAGAAGTCCTTGTGATAAAAAATTCAAATCCCTTTGAATATTTTTTGCATATAACTAATGAATACATAAAACCCGTATTAAATTCAAAAAATAGAAGGCATCTTAATGCCACATTCTTAAAATGGGATACCCAAAAATATTCAGAAGATAATATTTTATATATCAAAAATAAGAACCTTACTCTTCAAGATTTTATAAAACTTTCAGATAACAAAATGATTCTTAGAATTAAGAACGCTCTTAATACAATCGAAACTTTATTAAATAATGACAATTTTACTTCAGAACTAGCCGTTAATACTCAATTAACTCAAAATGCATTAGAGGGAAAGAAAAGAATATATCAAAAAACTAAAGACAAAATAAATAATAAAAGCATGGCGTTTGCTTTTTTTTCTACTCAAATAAACAAGAATCTTCTTGATAGCTTAAAAAAATATTTGGAATCTTGGTATCAAAACCCTTTAGAAAATCAGAACTCAAGAGATATTTTAGTTTTATTAGATTGTTTTGCAAAAAATGAAATAACTGACTCCACGTTTTTTTCACAAATAACACAGTCGACTAATATTAGTCATAATACAATAATAAAATTGAAAGAACTCTTAGAACCTGAAATTACACTTGAAATATAAAAAAAAGACTGAAAGCACAACGTCCTTCAGTCTTATAAATACTTTATTAATCTGTATCAGAAACTTTTTCTATCTCTGATTCATTTTCAGAAAATGCCTCTCCGACTTCTTCAGCAGCCTGTACAACGCTACTAATAAAACCTGATTTTTCATTCTCTGTTTCTGTTTCTTCTGTCTGTTCATCTTCCTGATCTTCAATTTCAGGTTCATCATCAGACATAAGAGCTGCGGCAACACAGGTTCCGGCAACACCGACACCTAATCCGACAAGGCCACCAACTAGGAAGCCTTTCCCAAAATCATGTTTTTTCTTCTCTTCTTACATAAAAGTTTTCCTCCTTATTTTATGGCTTAAGCTTATTTAAGCAGCATCATTTTCATTCTGCTTAAAATCCAATAATTGATTTATATTTTCTGATCCAGAAGTTACTTCTGAACCATAAACAGCAAGGATGCTCTGCAAAACATCCTTCAAGATTTCATCATTTCCAGATTCCAATGCGCTTTGTGCCATCTGAAAATAGCGGTCAAAAAGCCGCTCTCGTTCTGTAAACCTTTGACTTAATAAATGCTCAAGAGATTCATGTCTGGCCTTAATCATAGATACAGCTACATCTCTTTTTGCGTTTATATCTGTCCGAATAGTCTCCTGCTTTTGGCAATAAGAAACGCAATCTGCAATTGATTTAATTACACCAGGAATAGTTGGTATCAACAAAGAATTTTTCTGCGGAATAGGCATAATAGAATTATCCATTAAGAACCTCCCGCATTTTCGTCCGGTAGAGACTAGCAGATGAATCAATTAACTTTCCTTCCCTATCAACCAGATCCACATCAATTACAGTAAAAAGACTTTCTGCCATTGGTAAAACAGCAACTGCTGCGGAAGGTCCACAGGAAATTAGAGATTCAATTCGGGAAGAAAAAGCCTCAATAAGTTTTGTTCCCTCCCCTACACTTTTCCGGATTGCCTTAGAGATTTTCCTATCTTCTTCTAGCAGTTCTGATTGGACATCTGCCTCAGCATTAGCACGAACTCCTTCTGTAAGTTTTTCAGAACTGGTCAAAAGAAAAGCAATAGGGCCTCCCAAAGCAATCTTCGCGAAATCTTCCAAGTCTAAATCCAAATTACTTCCAATAAACTGATTACAATTTAGACTGATTGAACCATGTGAAATGCCTGCATCATATTTTGAACTGCTTGCCTTATACAAATTAGTCAATCGTCCTATACGCTCAAGATGAATCTTTGTATTTGAGTTAAGATAATTCACAGCTTTCTTCAAAACTCCATTAAAAGTTTGTACTTTCAACCTGGCAAAATTTGTCAGCTCATCCTGAGTTTTGGAAATTTCTTTTTTTGTTTTATCTACAGCTTCATTAATTTTATAACGAGCTATATCCTGATAATCAGAGGCATCTTTTAGATCAATTGCTCCCTTTATTCCAGCCCCTATTGCTGTTGCAGCACCAATTCCTAAAGCGACCTTTCCCGCAGTAGCCGCAGCAGAACTAATTACACCAGCTATAACTGGTAATAAGAAAAACATTCTATTTTGTTCCTCCCTTTTAAATATTAAAGGCCCCTATACAAGAGCCATTTGTTTAAATACAGTTCCATGCCAGAATTTCCTAAAATCTGATGTATCAATTTTGATACCATAGCGTGTTATGAGTCCCATTTTATAACCTCCCCTATGCGACATCTTCCATATCAAAGCCATCTGAAAGCAAATCACCTGTATCATCACAAAGGCAGTCTCCATCCTTGTAAAGGAAATGCTCCCAGAACCCCATCCCAGGTTCTTCACTCTTTATTTCAACTTCAAGATGTAACAGTTCTGTTACCTCCCGAAGACAAGTAAGTTTTGGATCTGATTCATGACTTTCGGAATAGTAAGTGTATTCACCTTCACACATACAGCTGTACACACTCCATGCACAATCTCCAGAAAGCCTCAATGTTTTGATTCCTTCTGCACAAGATTCAGAATCTTTTTCTGCATTGAAAATCCGGGCAAAATATCTTGGAGAGTTTTCATAATCAGTCAGATAACCATAAAAGGTATCTACATTTTTAGGTTCACCTCGAACCATCATTTTAAAACTACACCAGTTGGCCATTTCTTTCCTCCAATAAATAAGGCCGCCCTGAAAAAGGCGGTCCGATATTTTTGTCTGTCAGTCATGTCCTTCAAGCTGCTGGAGGCAAGTCTTCCGGCAATGCCTTTGCAACTTCAAGGAATGGATTGTCCTCTATCTTTACACGATTAAAAGGTTTTCCATCTCCTTTTACCGAAGTAAAGAGCCCTGTCTTAGAATCACGTTTTACCCATTTTTTAATTCTTGGATTATAGATTTGCGTTCTGTCCTTAAAGTCCTCTGTCTTAAACGGAAGGACGTTTGGCTGCTTTGCAGCAACCTTTGTTGTTTTTCGCATAGCTTTTTCCTCCTTCTGCGAATTATTCTTTTTGACGTTCTCGATGAACTGGTAGACTTTCTCTACCCATTCAACGGCCTCAATTACTTTCCATGCAACATGACCTTTTCCAGCCCATCCATGTATATAGGCCTTAGTCTGCTGCAGATCCACATCCACTCCGTAAAGAGAACCTAAGAAAGCAGAACTCAACTCTGCACAGATTTCTTCAAATCCATAATCAAGTTTTACTTTTTCTCTCTTTTTGATTTCTGCTATTACGGCATGACTCAATTCATGCAGGAATACCTGCTTGTCTGTACAGTTCATACGGATAAGTCTTTCATAAGGAGAAAAACTTCCTTCTGCTGAACCGCACAAATCTGGCTGAACTTTTATTCCAAGTTTTGAAGCAACATCAATCAATGGAAGATCTTCAACTTTCAGTTTTTTCATGCGAGTCTGGTAAGGAAGTTCTTCTCCCTCTGTATCTTCAACACGGAACTCATTGATAAGCCGGAATCCTGAAAGCACTTGCTTTTCTTCATTTGAGGCTTCATCTTTTTCAGTCTTAAACAATGGGGCTACAATCTGGAATGCATGGCTTCCCTTTTTCGGAAATCTTCCTACTTCTTTCCAGGAATTGAATGTTCTGGCGTCTCTTGTTCCATAGAAAAAGGCAATCATCTGATTACACATAGACCAGCTTCTTAGCGGTATTACCGTATCACCGTTATCAAAGCGTTGTACTTTGTCTGTAACATACCTGACAGCACCGCCGGAAATGATTTCTCTGACAAGTCCATCCAGAATATTTTTTACAGCCAAAGTTCTGCTGATTCCATTCTGCATACTCTCCCCTCCCCTATGCACTTACCGGAACAAATACAGCAAACTGATTCTGCTCATCCTTAAGATTCCTCAAGAGAACCAGATTGTTGCGGCCTTTCTTTGTGAAGATTTTCCAGTTGGCTGTTGGTAAATCTTTGATATAACCAACATTTACATTGAACCCAGTATCAAACAGAAATGAGCAGTAGATATTGGTAAATCTTTCGTCACGTTCAACCTTACTTCCGCTGTTGATTCCTTCAAGCTGCAAAAGTCCTTTGTAATCGGCATCTTCCGGCACCACATTTTTCCAGGCAGGAAAAGCAATGTCTTTCGATACTCCAAAAGAGATTGAATAGTCTTTGATAACAGGCTGATAGTTTCCTGCCGGAATACGTATTGAAAGATTCGAGACATGGAGCCTTTTACCGTCAGTTGCAATCAAACGACTTCCGTTTCTTGCATTCTCTACATGAAGGTAATGCGTGAATAAAGGATCAGAATCTTTTCCCACCGCTTTGAGACAGAAAATGATGCGATTATAATCTTTGTAGTTTTCCTGTCGTGTGATCGTATAATTTTCATTCATGGCATCCTCCTTATGCTGTTGCCAATCCGAAAGTTTTTGAATACGAAATTGCTTCAAGAACATCGTCCTTGGAAATAATTTCCCGACCATCCATGTTTGCGATTGTGAGACAGACCTTAAGAATATTTGATTCTCTTCTTGTACCAACGTCGTGCTTAATTACCCAGGAATCCAGAATATTCATAGCTTCATCATCAAGCTTTGCTTTTTCAGATAAATCCCAAGAGCTTAGGTTATTGTTATAATCTGAATTTTTACGCTGAATCTCAAATGCAGTTCTGATGTGATTACGAAGTTCATCAACATCTACCCTACACTTTTCATCTTCTTCATCCATATTAAGAATGATTCCAATGCGATCTATCAAAGGTGCAGAAAACTTCTTCCAATACTGCTCAACAGATTTTGCAGAACACAGACAGATTTTTTCTTTGCTGCCATAGTTTCCGCAGGGACAAGGATTTGTAGCCATAATCAATTGGAAGTTTGCAGGATATGTAGTAGAACGCCCTGCCCGACTTAATGTGATTGTGTGACTTTCAAGAGGTACTCTAAGCATCTGTAAGACTGAGCTTCTGAACTCCGCTGCTTCGTCAAGAAACAAAACTCCATTATGAGCCAGAGAGATTTCTCCCGGTCTGCAGTTTGGACCACCTCCGCAAATCCCTTCGATACTTGCAGTCTGATGTGGAAGCCTAAAAGGTGTTTTCCTGACAAGAGGTTCAGTTGGTTTCATTAAACCAGCAAGAGACCAGATTCTTGTTACAGACTGAGATTCATCAACAGTAAGATTTGGAGTCAATAATGGAATGAGTCTTTGGACCGTCATTGTCTTTCCGCATCCAGGGCGTCCTGTAATAAGCAGATTGTGTTTTCCGGCCACCGCAATTTCGATTGCACGGATTAATCTTTTTGGTAATTCCAGTCCATCTATATCCTCACCTTCTTCATCACTGAACGAAACTGATTGTGCAGACTCTTCCTGTATATCAAATGCTTTTCCAAAGCATGTAACATCTTTTAGCGCCGAGACTGCTTCTTCCAAAGATTCAACCCCAGCAACTTTAAGACCTTGTACTGAACAGGCTTCTTCAAAGTTTGCCTTTGGGACAATTGCATACTGGATGCCAGAATCAAAAGCAGTACTGCAGGCTGCGTGTATTCCTTTGACAGCTCTGACTCTTCCTGATAATTCCAGCTCTCCCATTACCAGAACATTCTCATTAATAAATCCCGAATGTTCTTCTGCATTCAAGATTCCAAGAGCAACCGGAAGATCAAATCCGGCCCCTTCTTTCTTAAGGTCTGCAGGAGAAAGACTTATCAACACCCTTTCCGATGGAAACTCAAATCCGCTATTAATTACCGCAGAGCGTACTCTCTCTCTTGTTTCCTTTACTGCTCCATCAGCAAGACCTACAACATCAACTGCAGGAATTCCTCTTCTAAGGTCCACCTCAACACTGACCAGACTCCCCTCGTATCCGAATGGAGAAAATGAATAAATATTTGCCATATAGCATTACTCCTTTAAAATACGTCCGGTCAAGGCACGCTTTGCTCAAGACCTTGACTCGGCCGTTTTTAGGGTTTGTATTAAACCCTAAATGAAAGAAGCTCCGGTTGTAACGCAGGAGCTTCATAGATAATTTTGCTTTTTCAAGCAGCCATTTTTGAAAGCCTGGATTCAAGTTCCATCCGAACAAACTTTTCAAGTTCTTCAAGTTCCTTAATTCCATTTTCATTAAGCTGAGTGTTAGCAACAAGACCGCGAATCTGATTAATTTCAGGCTCGGTAAAAACCATACTTCCGTTTTCTTCCCGCTTCATTACCAATCCGATTCTGGAAATAATGGTATTACCCTGTGCCTTGATTTCTTCTTCGCTCTTTGCTGCAGCCTTTGCCTTTCTTCCTTTTGGCTTTGAATCTGTTTTAGAAGATTCATCATCCTTAGTAAAACTGTTACCTTCTGTTGTCTGAAAGTTTTCTGCTTCTCCTTTAGGCAAAGCCCATGCAGGAAGAGCTGGTGGATTCCATTTGAACCACTTGTTTGAATCCTTCAATTTTGCTGAATACATTCCATCCTCACAGATAACAGCCCAGCCTTCATCAAGAGAATAAAGATATCTTCCAATTCCCCATCCTGTTGCAGCCGCTCGTTTTATAGAACCTGACAATGCTGTCTTGAAGCCGTCAATGTTTGAATTGGTTCCTGACGCTGAACAACCATCCCATTTGGTAATCCATTCACCGTCAATCTTGATTGAGATTCCGCAAAGATACTCTCCATTCTCCCCTTCCTTACGAAACTCATTTTTCCAGTTTTCAGGACCACAGACTTCATCCAGCCTATTCTCAATTGCACGTGCCGTAACGTAAGCTAAAACCTTAGCCCAGATTCTTCCGTTTGTTTCGCCGCTCTGCTGAATG
>JALFAW010000214.1 GCA_022773305.1 Spirochaetia bacterium | reverse complement strand
AGGAAAATATCATCAGGTTAAAAGAATGTTTACGGCAGTTGGAAATAAAATAGTCTACTTGAAACGCATTTCTATGGGAAATCTGCAGCTGGATGAAAACCTTTCTTTGGGTGAATATAAATTTCTTGACGACGCAGATTTACAGAAACTGATTATGTAACAAGAAGTGACAGACCTTGTTGTTTTTTTAAATAACAACTTCACCTTGTCGAATCACTTGAACTTTCCCGTTTTCCAATTTTATTAATGTAGACGGTAACGCTCCTTTTTTTTCACCATCATCTACTATTAAATCTACACAATTACCAAACGTTTCGATGATTGACTGAGGTGTTTCTAAAATTGAACTGCCACTTTTGTTCACACTGGTGCTGAAAATAGGAAATCCACACGATTTTATTATGGTTCGAAGCCAACTATCTTTTGGGCAGCGAAAAGCTGTTGTTTTTGAATTATCACAACTTTCTTTATTATGAACAATTATTGTCAAAGCTCCAGGCCATTTTGCTAGAATCTCTGGAGGAATAAAATCATCAGTATAATCAAAAATATCTTTTGGCTCTGCAATCAACTGGATAAATGGTTTGTTTTCCTCTCTTCCTTTTATCTTTCTGATTTTTTTGTCTGTGGAAAGATTGACGCTCGCACTGAAACCATAAACTGTGTCAGTTGGAAGAATTGCAATTCCATTATTTTTTAAAACATTTGCCGTTATTTGAACTGAATTCTCATCATTTTTTGAAATTATCATTTTTTTACCTTCTGTGTGATTTTCATTATTCTGCAAATTTCTAAAATATTATTATTGTGTTCAATTTCGAGTTTTCAGATTTTAAACCGTGGCAAGGATTGTAAGGGCTGGCGAAGCCAGTTCCGAAGCGTAGCGAAGGAATGAAGCGATAGCGCAACCCTGAAAAGCCTGATTTTTGCGAAGCAAAAAGCCACCCAAAAAAAAATATATATAAACTCGATATTTAACTTATTAACCTAATTTTTTTACGAAATATTTTGCCAGATTTTTCCATCAAAGTAATAAACTGATTCCTCACAATTTCCTTTTAAACCATTGCCCCAAAATTTTTCAATTCCATGATTTTCAAGATAGCAAATCATACTCGCAATCAACGCTCCATGTGCCACGACCATATAACAACCATTTGGATTTTCCTGAAATTTTGGTTCTATAATAGTTTGAATAAATTTCTTTGTTCTTTGACAAAGCTGTTCAAAAGATTCACCGCCTTTTGGTGGAACATATTTTTGAGGCTCAGAAAAAAAATATTTTCTAGGGTTGTCTGTATTCAAAAAATCATCAGACAAGCAACCTTCTAATTCACCAAATGCAATTTCAGCAAGCAAATCATTTTTGATAATCTGAATATTTCTGTGACCACGAATCAGATTTGCAGTTTCGTAAGCACGACTCAAAGGAGATGAATAAATGCAGTCAAAATGAACGTTTTCAAGCTTTTCACCAAGTTTCCCAGCAAGCATTCGTCCGTTGCTATTTAATTCAATGTCAATTCTACCTTGAAAACGACATTGTACATTCCAATCTGTTGTTCCATGTCTAACAATGTAAAGTTTCATTTTTAGTACCTTATCCTTTTTACACTAGTAATTTTACTAACTAAAAAATTGCAAATTTCGCCAGATGGTTCTATCTCAAAACGCAAAACAGATTCTCCTTCATTTTTTGAAATTCCAATTGGATGTCCCAAGAAATAAGAAAATCCATTTTCGTTTTGTTGATTTTCATCAAAATTCGTAGATGGATGAATAATAGGAGTCTGACTTGGAAGTTGAATTTCCATTAAATCTTCATCTTTAATAGAGGATTCAATCAAATGAACTTTCCCAGCATAATCTGTTCCTTTTGCTTCTAATATTTCAGCACGTACAGCTGTATGTTTTAAATGTTCTTCGCACAAAATAAGTTGATGTTCAATTCTATACTTGAGAGACACTTTCTGATTTTCTTCAATTTCCATTTTTTCAAGAGTTTCAAGTAAATCTTTTTTTAATTCTAGACGTTTTTTTGTTCGTTCTGTTAATAAAGCATCAAAATCGGAAGATTTTTCATTTGGCAAACAGATTTTTTGAGCAGATCGTAAGACTGGAAAAGTTGTGAATTCTGAAAACTCTGTAGAAGTTTTTGTTTTGCCTAAAAATTCAAGTCCACTTTGAGAAATAAATTCTTTTAAATCAGAATTTTGCGGAATTTTCAAAAAATAAATTCCAGGCGCTAGTTTTTCTTTGATAAAAGTTTCGATTTTCGGATTGTTTTCCACCAAAGAAGAATTATTTTCAGAAACCTTCAAAACATAACCTTTATACAAAACTGCACTGTTATAAGTATTGAACCATTCTATAATATTGATTTTTAAATTCTGTGGAATCTCGTAATTTGAATAATCAGATAAAAGTGAAAAAATTCGTTCTGGAGTAAAACCAAAATCAAATGCAACTGAAACACTTTGTTTTGTAATCTCAAACTCAGTCACCACATCATACTTTTTGATAAACATAAATTTTGAAAAATCAAGCAATGTTTTCAAATCAAGACCTGGCAAAATGTTAACAGAAAAAGTTGAATCAATGCTTAGAACTTTTTGGGTGTTTTGATAATCCATTGGTTTTGAAAAAAGTTGATTTGTAACAAAAACCTCAATATTTTTTTCAGATTTTCCCAATTTTTGTAGAAGACCAAACTCTATTGCATTGTCAATCATGCTTGCAAGAAGTGCGGAATCCTGCAAAATATGTTCAGCATTATCCTGTCGTGCTGCCTGCAAAATCTGATTAAAGCGACCTGTGCCTTTTTGCCCTCCAACGGAAGTAGAAGATTGTTTTGTACTTGCCAAAAATGCAAGACGCAAAATGTTTCTTTTGGAAAAACCTTTTTCTGGAATCGATGAAAGACAGTCAAGTAAAATCTGAGCTTCTTTTCTCAAACCTTCATTGCTGAATCTTGCAACAGAAGCCACGCAAATCAAAGAATACTGAAAATTTTCAGGTAAAAGCGAAAAAGCTTGTAATCTGGAATTATTTATTTCAAAAGTTCTATCACCTTCTTTAAATATCGAAAGATTTAAAAATGATGTTGTCAAAAGTTGAATCACTTTTTCTTTTCCAAAAAATATTTCATTCAAACGCAAAATATCATTTTTTTTCAATGAACCATCGGCCTTGCAGGAAATGCCTTTATTCTGGACAAAAGATATAAAAGCCGCTAGGAAATTTGCAGAAAGAGCAAAAACATCATCTGTAGAAAAAAACATTGTATTTTCTTCTGGGAAAATAAGTTTTTTATCAAAAAAAGGTTCCAAATCTTTTATTAATAACGGATTTATGTAAATTATTTCTGTCAAAGTTTGCGGATTTGTCTTTTTATAGATTAAGAGTCGTTCAGAAAGATTCAAAATTTTAGAATAAATCTGTTCTTTTGTGAATTCTCCCTCAAAAAAATCAAATAGAACTTGCTGAGTTGGATAATGAATTATATGAATTGCTGTTAGAATTTTTAGATCAAAATCGTCAAGTAAATTTAGAATATTCTGAAGGTTTTCTGGATTTCTAATGAAACTTGCAAGATTAGAAACTAGTCTCAGTTTATTATACGGAGTTTTTATTTCTCCAAGATAAAGACGCATCAGATAAAAAAATTCTTTATCAGAGAGCGAATTTATAGATTCTTGCCAGGCAGTTATTTCAAAATCATTATTCAATGTTTAACTCTCCGTTATATCTGACAATTTTATATTCATACCCCTGTTCTGCAAGAAATTTCTGTCTGTTTGAACCAAATTCTTCTTCAACAGTGTTTCTTGTAATCAAAGTGAAAAAACGAGATTTTCTTTCTTTTGGACGTAAAATGCGACCTAGTCTTTGTGCTTCTTCCTGTCTGCTTCCAAAAGTTCCGCTCACTTGAATTGCAACAGAAGCGTCTGGCAAATCAATTGCAAAATTCGCAACTTTTGATACAACAAGAACCTTTGTTTTCCCATTTCTAAAATCAGCATAAATTTTATCGCGTTCAGAATTTGGAGTTTTTCCAGTGATGAGAGGAACATCAAGTTCTTTTGCAATCAAACTAAGTTGCTGTACGTATTGACCAATCACAAGAATTTTATCATCTGGACATTTTTGAATAATTTCCTTCACAATTGGCAATTTTTTGATATTCATACTTGCTATTTTGTGTTTTTCTCGTGCAGTAGATACTGCGTAATCAATTTCAGACGAAACTGGCAAGTCAATTCGCACTTCAATACATTCTGCATCAGCAATCCAATGTTCTCGTTCCAATTCTTTCCATGGAACATCATATCTTTTAGGACCAACTAAACTGAAAACATAACCTTCACAACCGTCTTCGCGTACTAATGTCGCAGTAAGACCAACACGACGCACGGCTTGAAGTTCAGCTACAACTCTAAAAACAGGAGCTGGAAGCATATGAACTTCATCATAAATAATTAGTCCCCAATTTCTTTTGTGAAAAAGAGAAAAATGTGGATAAGGTCCTTCTTTATTAGGGCGCCATGTCAATACTTGATAAGTTGCAACAGTAACTGGTTTAATTTCTTTATTTTCACCAGAATATTCTGCAATTTGGTCACGGTTTAAATCTGTTTTATCCAAAAGTTCATCAATCCACTGATGAACGGCAGAAATATTTGTTGTGATAATTAAAGTACTTGTTTTTAATATGTCCATAATTGTCATGCCAACAATTGTTTTTCCAGCACCACAAGGCAAAACAATTGTTCCAAATCCAGTGCCTGGTCCTTTATCACCAATCAATGCCTGCGCCGATTTTTTTTGATAATCTCTAATAATTAATTCTTTGCCATTTGAAAGTCTTTCCCTCAAATGGATAGACAGACTTTCACCATCACAAAGCGGAACTTCATCTTTCACTGGCCAACCTGTTTGTAAAAGAAGTTGCTTGATAGTCCCTCTATCTGTAAGTTTCAAAATATATGAATAATCAGGAGCATCGGGTGCTGTTGCAGTTATAGGAACGGTCAAATATTTTTTTACAGAATGATTTGCACCAATTTCTTTGAACACAGCTAAACTATCAGCTACTAAATACAGATAGTGTTCCGTTATTTTTTGTAAAACTTCCTTTCCATCTACAGTTTTCTTGATAATTGTTTTTTCAGAGTCGTCAGAAAAATGAACATTTGGAGCATTAATTAATTTAATTTTTCCAAAACGGTTGGAGATTTCTTTAATCCAAACAATAATTGACTGAGGAACATCATAGCGTGCATATTTTTGAAGAACAGCAATAGCATCATCAGCAGAAAAATTTGCACTAGCAGCATTCCATAGAGAAAGTGGGGATAATTTATATGTATGTAAATGTTCAGGCGATTTTTCCAGCTCAGCAAATGGAATCAAAGCATTCCTACACTCTTCTGCAAGAGGAGCGTGTACATCAAGTAAAAGAGAACGGTCACCTTGAACAATTAATGGATTCTCATAATTCATTGTAACTTGTCATTATAATTTAAAAAAAAAAATGTTTAAAGGGAATAATTTTTTTAAATAAATTTATTTTTATTATAATTTGGGGCCATTTTTGCCTTCCCGCACAAGGCGTACAGGCAAAAACCGCGCTATTCGTGGTTCCGCCTTTCGGCTCCATTCCTCCGCTTCGCTCCGGAACGCACTTCGTGCGCCACTACTATCGCTTGGCTGGAGTTTAAAATGTCAACTTTTTATCAACCCAAAAAAAATTACTATTCTTTTAAACTAAAATATTTAATCCTGCATTCCACAATTGCAAGCAAAATTACAATAAACGAAAAATATTTAAAAAAGTTTGCAAAGCCAGCAAAGAAATCATAAAAACCGTGAAGAATTACAGAAAAAACAAAAATCGAAACTTTTACTTTTTTTTGACGACAAGAAACAACAAAAAGACCGCCCAAACCAGCACAAGTCAAATGAATTATGTCAGATGTAAAAATGCGCATAAAAATTTGACCATATAACAACTGTGCACCTCTAGTATTTGCTTTTTGAAGATGATCCAAAAAATAAACAACAGACTCAAAACAGCCCAACGAAATTCCCATCAAAAAAACAAGAAATAAAAACTGTAAGGTACTACTTTTTTTGTGCGGAAGTAAAACAGTCATAAACATTTTGATTAATTCTTCCACAAACCCATAAATCACAAGAGATTTAAACAAAGTATTCCATAAAGGAAACTGGAGTAAAAAAGGAATATCAGGAAGAAAAAACTGGATAAAAGAAATGGGAATTACTGTCAAAAGTCCAATCAAAACAGCAACAATCTGATGAAAAAAGTTTAGTTTAAACCCAAAAGTAAAAATTACCAGTGCTATAATCAAAGGCAGAAAACAAAGTATAATTCCCAATTTTTTATCCTAAATTATTTTTTATAATTAATTACAGCCGCATCCACCACAGCCTGTTGAACAGTCGCCACCGCAATCGCTTCCGCAGCCTCCGCATCCGCCGCCACAGCCACTTCCACAAGAAGGTGGTGTCAATTCTTCTTCAGTTGCATCACGAACTTCCACTACTTCTACATCAAAATGAAGCACTTTTCCAGCTAATTCATGGTTTCCATCAATTTTGATTTTATCTCCGTTAATCTCCACAATGCGCACAAAAGACGGACCTTGAGGAGTCATGACAGAAAACTGCATTCCGAGTTGGAGTTCACCGTCAAACTCAAACTGTTTTCTGTCTACTTCAATAATCAGTCTGGAATCATATTCGCCATAACCTTCAGCCGGCTGAATTACAGCAGAAAACTTATCTCCAGCTTGTTTACCTGCAAGTTCTTTTTCAAGACCAGTAATTAAATATCCCCTTCCGTATACAAAACCAAGCGGAACACCACCAACAGAAGAATCAAGCTGATTTCCATCATCATCTTTTAAAGTATAATGAATTGCAACCCATTTTTCATTTTCAATTTTCATATTACCCCCAAAATCACTTAAATAATCAGCGACAGACTTTTAAACAAGAATTAAAAATCCATTCCCATTTCGCCATAATCAACAGCGTTATCCTGAACTACTTCAGAAATCTCAGGGCAGGCATCTTTTAAATATCGTTCAATTCCCATTTTCAAAGTCATCAAAGCCATTGGACAACTTCCGCAGGCACCAGTCAAATTAAGGTGGACTTTATTTTCATCATCAATGCAAACAAATTCCATATCACCACCATCAGCCTGAAGCTGAGGTCTAAACATTTCAAGTGCTTCTTTTACAGTATCAAGCAATTTTTGATCAGCCATAGTCTACCTCATAAAAATTTTATACTTTTAATTTACTGAAAAAAACAGTAAAACGCAATGGATTTTCCTTTTCTACTTTGAAATAAAAGAATAATCAGACATTTCTTTCTATTATGTTATACATCGGATTATGATTTGGAATAAGTTCTAGAATGTGTTTTTCGCATGACAATACTTCCGATGCATCATGAGTAACATGAAGAAGAGTTGTCGTACCGCCCTGAGCTATTTCTTCCATAAGCTGAAGGATTTTTTTACGATATTGTTCATCAAGTCCATGACAGGGTTCATCAAGAATTAAAATTTTTGGACATTTTACAGCAGAACGCAAAATTAAAATGGCACGCTGTTCGCCGTAGCTTAAACTTCCAAAAGTGTTATTTTCTCTGCCCTGAAAACCGCCGAGTTCAAGCCATTTTTTTGCTGCGGCACGTTCCACATCAGTTGCAGCTTCATATAAACCGATAGAATCACGAAATCCACTGATAATTACATTCTCAAGCGTTGTGTCACCAACCATTCTATATTCAACATGAAGGCGGTAGGAAACAATTCCAAGCTGTTTTTTTATATCCCAAATAGATTCACCAGTTCCGCGTTTTTTTCCAAATAATCGAACATCATTACAATAAACTTGTTTGTTATCCCCAGTAATTAATTCCAAAAAAGTAGTTTTCCCGCTGCCGTTTGGCCCGCGCACAAGCCAGTGTTCACCTTTTTTAAGTTCCCAGGATAGATTTTTTAAAACACGGTTATCGCCCCAGCCAACATTAACGTTGTTCATCTGCACAAGAATTTCATTATTGAGCTGATTATCTTGCTGCAACACTTTGGTTTCCTGCAAAGTTTGATTCAGCGCACCAGAAAAAGCAGCTTTTTCCTTTTCTTCAGATTTTTTTTCATCAAGTCTACGCTGTTCAAGGATTTTTTCATAATCTGCTTTTTTTCCACAGAAAGTCACTTGCTTTTGCGAAAATTCAATGACATTTGTGACAGCAGGTGGAATTTCATGCCAGCGTTCCATTGCAAGAATGATATGAGGAAATTTTTCATTTTTACTAAACTCTTCGTTTGTATGTGGTTCAGACATTTTTTGAGCAATATTATTGAAAAAATCAAGCAGAATAGTGCGGCTCTGAACATCAAGCCCCGCAAAAGGGTCAGATAAAA
Source organism: Spirochaetia bacterium (assembly GCA_022773305.1). Lineage (GTDB taxonomy): Bacteria > Spirochaetota > Spirochaetia > Treponematales > Treponemataceae > Treponema_D. The sequence continues at coordinate 865 of JALFAW010000214.1, read as the reverse complement.
CAAGTAACTTTTTTCCAGAAATCAAGGCACGTGCAAGTAAAGTTCTTCTTATTTCTCCAGTAGACATGTATTTTATGCCACGGTCAAGAATTCTTTCAATTCCACAGATTTTAACTGCTTCATTTTCTTCAAGATGCAAAAACTCTTCTGGCAGGGGAGCATTTTTTTTGACGCAGCCAAGAACACCTTCTGCAATGAAAACACGACCCGTTCTACCTATATCCACACCGCCTTCGATATATTCACTTTCATCATTTTCACGTTCTTCCTGAATTAAGCGTGCGGCACGTTCAAGAGAAACTGTTTCCACGCTGTCTCCAAAGTAATTTGAATAAAAGCTTTCAGATTGCAACGATGGAACAAACCTAACCTTTTCTGCGTTTGATAATGCTTTTACAAAATCAGCTTTTCCGCCACCATTTGGACCAATTATTAGCCAAACTTCACCCTCATTCATTGTCCAAGACAAATTTTTGATAAAAACATCCTTATCGTTTTCAATTCTGCAATTTTCAACATAAATCAATTTTTTGCACATGATATTTCCTATAAGAATAATATACCGTTTTTTTTCAATTTTGTTAATCAAAGAAAACCAAGGTCTGTCCCTGTCTCGTGCTAAACACTTTCACACCAATATCCGCTATGTTTGCACGAGCCTTGAGTTTTGGCGAGTTTTCTTTTTCCTTTATGGAAAATTAAATTCCACGTTTTCCAAAACTAAGGAAAAACTTGTGGTTTAAATCAAGGTCTGTCTCCTTTTTTTCCACTCTAAAACGCGTTAGCAACATGAAGGGCTGCCGAAGGCAGGTGCATGAGCAACTTGTTGCGACGCACCGAGCGGTTTGAGCGAGCCCGGAATACT
>JALFAW010000136.1 GCA_022773305.1 Spirochaetia bacterium | reverse complement strand
GGGCTGGCGAAGCCAGTTCCGAAGCGGAGCGAAGGAATGAAGCGATAGCGTAACCCTGAAAAGCCTGATTTTTGCGAAGCAAAAAGCCACCCTAAAAATTCAAAACTCGACATTTGTCCTACTAATTCATTTTGAAATTTTGAATTCAACGAAATCCCAAAATCTTCTATAATAATAAGTAAAATGATAAAGCCAGTTTTAGTAATTGTCAAAAAATATTTTGTTATTCTATATACATTTATTTTTTTAACTGTGGCAAGGATTGTAAGGGCATCGAAGGTTACAACTAGAATGAGCGTAGTCAAAGCAACAAAAAAACATCCATATATATAAAAATACGTCGAGTCAAGGCACGCTAACGCTTAAAGCCTTGACTTCGCCGTTTTGAGGGGTTGTACTACCCCCTCAATCAAATACTCGACATTCAAACGAATTATAAAATTTCTGTTAAATCAAATATTTTATTTATTTTTTAGATTTATTTTAGTTTTTATTATTACGATAAATCTATATTATTCAAATGTATTTCTTTTTTTTGGAGGTTTCAAATGAAAAAGATTTTTGCTGCATTGTTTGCAACTTTTATGATTGCTGCATCTGTTTCAGCATTTGACGGAGCTACATTCTGGAAAGAATATGGCGGAGGAATTAAAAACGGTGATAGTGTCGTTCATATTGGTGCTGCACCATCTCTATTCAGCGGTTTTGGATTACATGTAAATGCAAGTTATGAAAAAGCTGTTCATATCAATGATATGTTGCCTTTCACTTTTGGTGGTGCTGCTGGATTTACTTTCGGTTCTGGATGGAGTAGTCTTAATGTAGATGCACTTGCAAAATACCACTTTAATTTTGGAGTTGAACCACTTGATGTTTATGCTGGTGTAGTTTTGGGAGTAAATAGTTCTTTCGTTAGTGGACTTGATCCAGCCTTTGGGTTTGACTGGGGTGGAATCGCTGGTGCTACATGGTTCTTCACAGACAAGATGGGTGTAACTTTGGAAACTGGTTGGCCATACTGGTTGAACGCTAAATTCACATTGAAATTCTAACTTAGTGTAACGCACTATTTTTATTCAAAGGTTACCTTTTGTTTCTTCTGGAAATTTCAAACTATATTTTTCTGGAAGAAATCCTCCTTTTTTTATTAAAAACTGTTTGTATAAAAAAATTAGACAGACGTTTTTTGGGTAACCTTTGATTTTTTTTTGATTTAAATCTGACTTTATAAAGATTTTTTGTTTTTATTACTATATAATTTTAGAATGAAAAAAATTATCAACTTGATTATCAGTTTAGCTACTATTTTTTTACTGATTTTTCTTCTGATTTATTATATTTTATTTCCAAATACATTTAGAACTGTCTTTATTATAGGTATTATTTTTATTACCATATTAATTTTATATAACTTTTTGATTTGCTTTGGATTTTCAAATTCCAAGAATACTGAAACTGTACAGGATTATTTAATGACAGCAAAGGAAAATTCTCCTGTTATTCTTGAAACAAATAAGAAAAATAAGATTGATTCTTTTGAAATCATTTTAAACCATATATTATATCCTTTGCAGATGATTGAATCTGCACTGAACATTTTAAGTTCGAACTGCGAAGAAGAAACGAGATGTTTTGCACTTTCACTCATGCAGAAAAATACTGAGCAGATTAAAAAAATAATCGGTGAAAAAGTGTACAATCTGGATGATGATACTGCTGAAAACGAAATTCCTTATGATTTTGAAAATTTTTATGTAGAACAGGAAAAAAATGACAAGTTTTATAAAGATTTTTCTATTGGGATTTTTGGAAAACCAACTTCTGAAAGATTGACGTTACGTCTTATTTTACAATCCTATGGATTTTTTACACGCATTATCAGTTCGCAACAAGAAACAGTTTCTCTTATCGAAGACAAGATGATTAACCTTTTGATTATTCTTCCTGAAAACGAAAAAGAAGATGATGAAAGTTTTCAAATCTGCACCAAAATAAGGGAAAAATTTACTTTGCTCGATTTTCAAATTCTTTTGATTGTGAATAAATATCGTTCTTACATCATTAAACGAAATCACGACTTGCAGATTAATGATTTTTTAATCCGCCCTTTTGATGTATCTGCACTGCTCACCAGAATCAAAACGCTTTATGATTATCAGAATCTGTATCTTCAGAATCAAGAACTTTTAAAATCAGAAAAAGAAAAACGAACTTTTCTGTATTTTGTGACGCACAACGTAAACACTCCGCTTACTATTCTTTTGAATGAAATTGAAAATCTTGCACAACAAACAGAAAAAATAAATCAAGATGCCTCAAACATTTTGCAAATAGAACGAGAAACTTTCAAAAATATTCAAGAAAGTACGAATCAAATCAATTTCATCATTCAAAATGTGCTTAATTCGTACAAAATTTCAGACGGAAAGGTTCTTGTTTCTCCGAAAATCATAAATTTACAAAATTTTTGTGAAAGGCAGAATAAGTTTCTTGCTTCAAAAATCGAATTCAAAAATCAGAAATTCACTTTTGAATGTAATTTAAAAAATCCCAGAGTTTTCTGTGATGAAAACTGTCTGAATGGAATTTATATCAATCTTGTAGATAACGCTATAAAATATACAGATGTAAATGGAAATATTTGTGTAAAGATTTTTGGCGATGATGAAAACACTTTTCTTTCTGTCTGCGATAATGGTCAGGGAATTTCAAAGGAAAAACAAAGAGTCTTGTTTAATCGTTTTGCTGATATCGGTTCGAAAACTACAGGAAAAGAAAAATCTATTGGACTTGGACTTTTCGTAATCAATGAACTTTGCATTTTGAATAATATTAATATTGAATATAAGGAAAATACAAAAGCCGAACATGGCAGCATTTTTACTTTAGAATTTCAGAAAATTGGATAAGGTGTATTATGATAGACAAATTTAATGATAATTATTTCACTGAGAAAAATAATGATTTTGATGATGAATTTATCGAGAAAAAAAATAATCTTAATGAGAATTCAGATGAAAAAGAATTGATTCTTGTGGTTGAGGATTCTGAATATTTAAATGATTATATTTCAAAAAACTTGCGAAAAAATAATTACGAAGTGATTCAATGTCTTTCTGAAAAAAAAGCGTATAAATTGCTTGCTAAGAATTTTTTTAGTTTAGTGATTTTGGATTTAAATTTGGGTGATGAATCAAAAACTGGCGGAATGAATATTTTGCATTCAATCAGACTGCAAGACAAAATGCTTCCGGTTATGATTGTTTCTTCTATGCAGGATGATAAAACAAAATTAAAGGGTTTTAGAGAAGGTTGCGATGATTTTCTTACTAAACCTTTTTTTATTAATGAACTAATTGCCAGAGTAGATAGAATGATTGAACGATTCTCGTTTATGGGTATGAAGAAAAAAATGATTTCCACCGAATATTCAAGCGGAATTTTTCAAATTGATGTAGAAAAAGGTCTTGTTTATAAAAATAAAGTTCCCCTTTCTATGAGAAAAAAGCAGTTTGATTTAATGTTATATTTTATTCAAAATCCAAATGTAATTTTATCTTTTCAGTCTATTTATTTGAATGTCTGGAAAGAATCTCTACCGGACGAAAAAACTTTGGAAAGTAACATTTACGTAAATATCCGTTCGCTGCGCAGTTTGATTGAAGAAGATAAAAAAAATCCAAAACATATTGTTTCTGTAAGTAAATCTGGATACATTTTTGTGCCTGAGTGAAATTAGTGTTTTGGTGAAAATGGAGATGAATAAAGATAATTAAGTCTTTGTTTTTTAAAATCGAGTTTTTTCATATCGACAGTAGAAAGAACTTGATATAAGTCCTGTTTTGGTGATATTTTTGCGTATCCTATGGAAAGAAGCGGAAGCTCTTGCGTCTTGAAGTTTGATTTTACATACTCTATAAAAAAGATTTTTGCAAGTTCATCAAAATCAAGAGTAGGATTATCTATGATTACACAAAATTCTTCACTTCCAAGTCGGTAACAAGTGCCGTATTTTTTAAAAAAATCATTGAAATTTTTGGATACTTCCAAGACAATTTGAGAAATTTTTGTACGTTTATAATTCATTTTAAGTTTGAAATAGTCATCTATTTCAGCAACAATGATTACAGCTTCTTTTTTTTGACTGCTATGCCATTTTTTTAGACAATTTGAATTTTTCAGGAAAGTATGTTCATCAATCTGTTGATAAAGCGTGTCGTTATAAATATAAAAAATCATAATTGAAATAATTACACAAAGCCATGTAACTTGTATTTTTGGATTTATGATTTGGATTGTAGTTCCAGCACACAAAAACAGCATTGTGCCAAGCAATATTATATTATTTGTGTGCCAGAATCTCAAAGATAAAACAAGATTTTCGACAAAAAAGAAAACATTGCAGCCTGCATAAACTATAACGTAGACAAAAAATCCTTTTGCTCTAAAATAATTATTGTTTTCATCAATATAAAAAACACTTGTGCCATTATTCATAATCAAAGAAATCATAAGCCATGCAGAATAAACCGCACAAAAGATATACAAATACCGGGTTTTCTTATTCGGATAAATAGAATTCATAAGCGAAAGTGCAACAAAAGGAGTAAGAGAAAATCCAAAATAATTCGAGACAATATGAATCCATTTGTATTTGACCGAAGCACCGTTGAAAACTATTGAAAGCACTTCCATAACACAGATTACAAAAACAACAAGAACTGTTATAAGAAAATGCTTTTTTTGCTCTTTATTGATGACTGTATCGGTTAAAATGCAAACCAAAAGCAAAAGAAGAGTAGAAATATTTACGAAACTCAATGCAATAAAATAATCTGTCATAAATTTTCAAAAATGTCTTTTGCAAAAAATCACTTTTCATAAACCGGGTTTGTCATCGATGTACAAAATACACAAACACAAAGTTATTGGAATAATGTTTTTTACATTTGCGATAAGTATTTGTTCAAAATTTCAGTTGCCTGCTTTGGATTTGCTTTACCATGCGAAATTTTCATAACTTGTCCCATAAGCCAGCCGACTACATTTGTTTTTCCACTCTTGAAGTCTTCTACCGCTTTTGGATTTGAAGCAATAACATCCTGAACAATTTTGTCGATTTCTCCAGAATCGTTTACAACTTCCATGCCTTTTTCTTTGATGATTTGAGATGGCATTTGATTTGTTTCGTACATCTGGGCAAAAACTTCTTTTCCCTGTTTTGATGTAATTTTTCCATCTTCAAGAGCATCTGCCAAATCGGCAATGTGAGATGGTGTAATTTTGACATCGTTTATTGTAAGTTTTTCTTCATTCAAAATTGCAAGAAGTTCTGCAAGAATCAAGTTTACGGCTTTTTTTGGATTTTTTGATTTTACAGCAGCTTCTTCAAAGAACATTGCCAAATCTTTTGTAGATGTAATAGTTTCTACATCAAAATCTGTCATGCCGTATTGCTTTTTGTAACGCTGACGTTTTGCTTCTGGAAGTTCTCCAACTTTTTCTTTTGCCTGATTAATCAATTCTTCGCTGACACTGAAAGGTTTGATATCTGGTTCAACCACAAATCTATAATCAACAAAAGAATTTTTTGTTCGCTGAACTACTGTTTTACCTTCAGCCTCATTCCAGCCCATTGTCACTTTAAATCCTGGATTAAATTCCTGCCTGTCTTCCTGGAATTCTTTAAGCTGACGCTGCGCTTCGTAAGCACAAGCTTCGCGGATTGCTTTGAAAGAGTTTAAGTTTTTAATCTCAGAAATAGGAGTGTGATACAGTTTTCCATCTTCCCAAACATTTAAGTTGATGTTTGCATCACAACGCATATTTCCTTCTTCCAGATTTCCGTTTGTTACTTTTACATAGCGCAAAATTTCCTGAACAGTTTGCATAAATAAAGCCGCTTCTTCAGGACTTGTCATGTCAGGTTTTGTGACAATTTCGATAAGGGGAGTTCCACAACGATTATAATCAATATAAGAATGAGCACCCTGCAAGTGTAAAGATTTTCCTACGTCCTCTTCCAAATGAATTCTCTCAACGCGAACCCGTCGATATTTACTGCCGTTTGATTCAATAATGCAGTTTTCACCAATAAAGTTTTTGTCACGACATTTTTGTCCGCCTGGCTGTTCATCTTTTGGGAAATTTCTAAAAGGTAAATCTACATAACCGTTTGTGCAAAGTGGAATATCATATTGAGTAATCTGATAACCTTTTGCCAAATCAGGATAAAAATAATGTTTTCTATCGAATTTTGTAAAACGAGCAATATTGCAATTCAAAGCCTGACCAGCAACAGCTCCAAGTTCAACGTAACCTTTTGAAATGCGAGGCATAGCACCAGGGAGTCCCAAGCAAACAGGACAAACTCGAGTATCTGGAATACCACCATACTTATTTTCGCAGGCACAAAACGCTTTTGTTTTAGTCAAGAGCTGAGTATGAATTTCACAGCCAATTACAATTTCCCATTTATCTATCATTTTTTTTGAACTCCAAAATTTAATCAATGTCTGTTAATTATAACGAAAATGGCAAGATTTCTCAAGACAAAGAGAGTTTCTTTTAGTGCAAACGCATTATAAAATGATTAGTTGTAATATCTGGCTCCCGGTCGTGATTCACAGGTCAAAAACGCGCAATAATGCGCTAGACGTTTTTTGGGGTATAGAAGCTATAATTGTAAATCTCGCTTTTTCCTGAGTTTTGGT
>JALFAW010000015.1 GCA_022773305.1 Spirochaetia bacterium | reverse complement strand
GCTGTTATTTCATTTGATTTATCTTCAGTTTTGACTTGTCCAAAGCATATTTCCATCGAACTTGCGAATGCAGAAACTACATGAGCCGCTTTATGTGATTTGGATTCATCATTATGATTTCTATATTCAGATCTTCTGATTGTTTTACCATCTATAGCTATAACTTCTTTCTCTGGGATTCGGGAACCAAAAGTTTCTCGTGCATAATCCGCAAGAACTTTCTCGAGTTCTTTTCCATCAATGCCCGCAAGAACTCTAAGAATTGTATCTGTACTTGGAATTCCGTTTGGAAGTTCGAGATATTTTCTGAGCATTTCTTCGCTAACTTCGGCACTGAAATGTATTTCTTCCATATCTTTACAGCCTGTCAAATATCCTATCAGCACAATCATTAAAATATCGTACAGGTTATGCTTCTTGCATCTGTCAATTCTGAAATCTTTTATTGTCATTAGTGATTCTTTCAATGTCATTTTTTTTCTCCTGAAAGAATTCTAATGCTTTTTTAGATTTTTAAATACTAGGTTCAATTTCGAGTTTTTTAATTTTAAACAGTGGCAAGGATTGTAAGGGCTGGCACAGCCAGTTCCGAAGCGTAGCGAAGGAATGAAGCGTTAGCGGAACCCTGAAAAGCCTGTTTTTTGCGAAGCAAAAAGCCACCCAAAGAAAAAAAATTTAAAACTCGACATTTGTCCTACTATACTTTGTTAAGTATTTATTTTAAAAGTCTTTAAAATGCGTTTGCCATAGAGTCGAACCCTCGTCATCAGCTTGGAAGTTATAATTCATATCTTCAACGTAAATCAAAGATATTCAAAGGCTATTCATAAGATATATGTATATTAGCATAAAATAAGAAATTCGACGACCAAAGATTTTTGAATGTCGTTTAATGTCGTATCGCTTTTATCAAATCAAATCTCAAATTCAAACATAATTTAACTCCCAAATACGTCGAGTCAAGGCACGCTAACGCTTAAAGCCTTGACTTCGCCGTTTTGAGGGGTTGTACTACCCCCTCAATCCTATCAGCCCTGAGGGCTGAGAAACAGAAAAAGGCATTATTTGCTAAAGAAAGAGTTCTTCGTTACGTCTTGCAGGCTGGATTCGTCTAATTTCCATTACGTTATCAATCACAACATACCAGACAGTATAATTTCCAACATTTATTCTTCGGTATGGATATTCACGCTTTTTTGCAGATTGCCAGATTGCAAAGGATTCCGGACCATCTTCAAGACGCTGCATAATTGCCTGTTCAATTTTATCCAAGGTATTTTCAGCTGCAATCGGATTTTGGTATTCATTCAAAATAAAATTAATTGCATCAGCTAAATCCTGTTTCGCGATAGGAAGGTAGCGTAAAGTATAGTCCATTATCTTGCCCTTATCTGATTACGAATCGAAGAAAATACATCCTCGTGAGTATAACGAGTCGGATCTGTTTTAGCCTGCATATCAGCTTCATCGAGCTTTGATTCAATGTTATCAGTAAGACGGTCATACAAATCAAGACTCATAACAACCATTGAGCCATAACCATTTTTTGTAAGGAACACCGGAGCCTGTCGTTCAGCAACCAGAGTTTCGATTTCAGAGAATTTATTTCTTAAGTCAGATACAGGTCTTATTTGTGTCATAAAAGAACCTCACTTATCAGTTAGTTTTATTATCATAATTATATCATTATATTATCATATCAGACAAGAACTTTATTTAATTAAAAATCTCAAAAAAGGGGCTTCTCAAAGCCGTTCGCTTCGGCCGTATTTCATACCGCCTTCGCTCACTACATTTCTAGTGCTATCTTCCAAAAAGGTAGCAAACAGACAGCTCACTCATTCCGCTTTCTGATACATTTCTTCCGAGTTTCATCTTCCAAAATAAAAATCTCTCTTCCCAATCCGTCTGCGGCGGACAACGTGATAATCTTCCACCTGGAAGCTTCAACTTCCAGACTCTGCTCAGACATGCCTACAATCGAAGAGTCGTTAAGAAAAAAGCAAAGTATTTTTCTTAACGACTCTTCGAAAGAACAGCTCGAAACTATTTATCGTTTCGCTCAAAAGTTTACGACTGTCGGAACTCCGTCATACGACTTGGTAGTTTCATAATAAACGATTTCTTTTGACATATTTAAGCCTCATGTTGTTATTTTTTTATTATTATAATACGCATACTTAATCATTGATACAATAGATAAGGAACGCAAAAATCACTAAGTAGACAATTTTTTTAAAACAATACCCAAGGATCTCTTACAACCCTAGAACTTCCACATTCAGGACACTTGGCTTTTTTTCTTTTTTTCAATAAATCTTCAAAACTCCTGTCCCCAGTAGGATTTGGACCCACAAAGTGCTTGTGGCATTTCAAACATATTAGAGGAACAAGCTCTCCATATCGAGGCGGCAGAAAATTCATATTCAAATTCTCCTATCTATTCTTAAAGAGTAATATAAAATGATATAAAGGGTAAAAATACACCTCATACCACTTTAATCCGGCAAATCTCTCTAACAGTATTGGTTTAGCAACCCAATACACGCCAACTGTATATATCAAAACTACAAGAACATAGACCAAAACTTGCTTCCAGAACATCTGGATCATACGCCTGACAGTTGCTTTTATACTCGGAATCTTTCTTAAGGCAGGAATATGAATGATTGCCTTGCCATTGCAGTTCCTGACCTTATACGAACCGTCTTTGCAGTGCTCAATCATCGGTACATGTTCTATGTCTGCGACACTAAACCACTTCCCTCCAATCAGTTCTTTATGCCATTTTATTGTGCTTCTCATTTTTCCATCCTTTTTCAGCAAATCATAAAGATGTATTATGCCGAAAATTGCTTTCGACTTTTCTTATATTCTTCTACATCAAATCTTGTGAAATTCAAGCAAACGGCAAGCATTGCTGCATCATCAAGATATCCAACAACAGGCATGAAATCCGGAATAAAATCAATTGGTGACAAAACATACAAAAGTGTACCGACTATGGCTGCAATTGTACCAACAGGAACCTTTTTATATTTGCCTGTGAAAACATTACCAAGCATCTGGAAATAAAATTTGATATCATTCAGATACTTATGAAGAGTTTCATTCGAAGCAATTTTCTCAATTTTTTCCTGATTATCCATTACCTTATGAGCATCGTCTTCCGTATATGAATCAAAAGATTCAAACTTTTTCCCAACCTTTTCTTCCATATTTTCATCGATGTCATTCTGATTAAAATCTTTCATAGTTATTATTATCTCCTCTATAAAAATTAAGTTTATTCCGGTTATACGAAGCCCGGTACTTCCCTATTGTTGATCAACAATATATATAAGGAACTGCCAATGTACAAAGTTGACAAATTTTTTTCTATATGACAAATATTGAGACTGTGAAAATCTTTCTGTAAATTCAAAACATAGTAGGTCTGTGATAAAATAAAACACAGGAGTGTAAGATAAAACCGCTAAAATAGCGCGACTTTATCTTACCAAAAGTTTGCGTTGCAAACTTATTATTGAACTGCTGTTCCTCATTACATTACGGAACAGCGTAAAAAGTCAATCGATTGTTGAAACAATCTTCTTGACTTTTTATGGGAGCCTACTATGGCAAAAGACAAAATTCCCCCATACAAAGTGGAAATGACAGAAGGCAAACGAGAAATAATAAAAGGCACTTCAGCTTTATAGGGGCAAGTTGTCTTTAAAATTTTTTGACTCTTGAAAAAAAACAAGTGTATTTTATATTCGAAACATAAACAGTAGCTGTCAGCTGCAAGCGAGTAACTCGCGTTAATATTTTTTATTGCAGTCTGCTGAATTTACAGAATAAATTTCACACTTTCATTTCGATTGGGCTATTTATTGACAGAAGAGTAATGCCATAAAATAATGAATCGTATTTAGAATTTGTCATACTGTTACCTCCCCTACACCTACTTCTTCTTAAGCAGCTTTTTCAAGATTCCACCACCAAAAGACAGCCCGTAAGTTCTTTTCCCGCAATGAGGGCACACAGGTGGCGGCCCTGCAAAACAACCAATAATACTCTTGCAGTTAGGACACAGCATAGTATCTGTAGCAATTGGCATTCCTTCAAACCCTGGAATTTTTATACAGTCTATTCTGTTTCTTTTTTTTAACTTCATCATCTTTTTCTGTTTTTTCATCTGTCATAATTATCATATATTACAAATATAAACTAATGAGACTATTAAATAGTGATAGTTATTTAAGATTTTTTTCACAAATCCGTATAAAACAACTAATTAGGTTAAAATTAAATATTCGCCTTATTCACAAATTTCAGCTTCGTAAGCATCATCGCTAATATTTACGATTCTACACTTGATTTTATCACCTTCAGATTTACCGGGAATTTCTTTCTTATTAAGCACAATCGGTTTGATAACATTAGGATAGGAACCTCTCCATTTTTTACCTTCTTTCTTTGGTTTTAACAGCGAAACTTCATATTCTTTTCCCTTAAACAGCAGTTCTTCATTCGATTTATAAGTTTTACTCAAAGCCTCTTTTAAATCTCCAGAATTACTTCTTTGCTGTTGAATCTGAGGCCGTTTCTGAATTTTTTCATTCTGGAATCTACCATAACCGACAGCCGTTTTTCCTCCAAAACCAACTTCTGTAAAAGCAGTTTCAAAGAATGCCTCAATATCTTTCTCAATATCTTCTTTCTTTTCATTTTCTGAAAGTTTATAAAGACATCTAAAAGTAAAACCGCACCCTTCACTAACCACTAGAAAATTAATAGGAACAGGCTCTTCATTTTCCAATGGCTTTGTATTATCTTTATCTCCATTATAGTATTTCTGAAAATGAGGATTCATTATATCCAGCTTTAATTCAGGTTTTTCCGAAGGATAAACATCCAGGAAGATTACTTCTCCACGCTTTGGATTTTTATCCGAAGTTGAACCGAAATATTTTGTGAAAATTGAATCGTCAACTATAGAATTACCAGTTTTTACAGCCTCGTTTATAGCGTACGCTAATCGACAGACTCCTTTTACAGAACTGGCAGGAATATAAGGAACTCCCAGGTTTCTATCAAGAATCATTCCTGTTTCAGTTGGATGACCAGAACCAAGACCGCTGATAAATGGAGTTTTCGTATACATTGTTTTTTCATATACAATATAACCATTACTCTTTGCTTCCTGTATATAAGAGTTCATAACTAATTTCTTCTTATTAAGAAACGACACAACATTTTCGTAACAACTTCTGCTCTGAATCATCAACTCAGAAATATTATCCTTAGAAGCTTTTCCATCAGTTCCCAAAACTGTCATTCTTGGAGAGTAAAGACCGAAGTTTGATTTTGTGGATTTTAATAAATCCTTTGTTGTATCTGGAATCGGTATAAAAGTTTCGAATTGTGGCTTATCTGCTTTATCATAAGGTTTATTATAAGAACTCCGATTATGGAATTGATTAGGATTTTGTTTATGATATCCGTTATTATTTCTTTCATTCATACAAAACCACCTTATTGCTTATCTTTATCTTCTTCCTGGAAAGCTCTGGCATATCTCTTTAACCATTCACAAAGACGAAGACATTCTCTCTGAATCTCCAGATATTTATCTTGCTTTAAGGTACAGAAAGTCTTTATAAAATCCATGTCAGATTTATCTGTAAATCCCAAATTAGCGTATTTTTTACAAATCCAGTTTTTTAAGATTCTATACACTTTTTTTTCTTTATCAGTCTTAGCCAGCAAGAATGCCATAGTTTGACCAATTCCGTTTGAAAGAATCATATTTGGCATCCCTACTATAAAAGTAGCAATATCTTTATCAATTACCTGATTGCTTGAAATCTTTTCAAGTTGTTCTATTGCAAATTTTGCTCGTTCCTGCTGTATATTTTCCATATTTATGTTCCCCTATTCTCTATTCCGATTTTGAATCAGTCCAGTCAATTGAAAAAATACCACGACCACAAGTTTCATCACCGGCAATCTGAATGTGGTTACCAATAACAGATTTAACATAATTTTTTACAGTTTTATTTAAGTCATCAATACCTTCTTTGTGAGTAGATTTTTCCCAATGAATTACTGTATACATAATTGAATCTGCAGGAAGCTCTTCCTGATATCTTAAAGTACCTTTTGAAGTTGCCCCAGTCTTATCATCAATTTTGATTTGAGCCATAATCTGAGTACATTCAGTAATTCCATAATCAAAAACCTTGTCCGAAACGACAAGAAGTCTTTCTGCCTGTGCAAAATATTTTTTCAATTCTTCTGGCAAAACTCCCTTTTTTACTTCAACAGCAATGTCTTCAAGTAAGATTTTACCATCAGCCACAGCTTCACTTCCTACAGAATATGCCTGTTCAGAATCTGCAGCCAACAATACCGAACTAATATCTCCAGAAGGTAAACCTGCAATTTCCAAATCTTTTACAAGTCTTTTTAATACAGCAGGACAAGTAATCCATAAAAAAGGAGCCACACTTGAACGCATTGGAAAAGCCAGGATTTTTGCATCTGTAATTGCCAATGCCCCCATATATGCATTATTTTGGTCCGAAGAACCAAAAATTAAATCCTCAAGATTATTAAACTGAAGATCATCTCCTACATTTTCCTTTGTTTTAAAGTTTCTGAAGTTCGCTCTAAAAGCACCCTTTACTCCAGATGCCTGAATAATCGGATAATTAGTATGTCTTTCTCTCTGAATAGGCAAATCTACAACACCAACTGAAGAACCACTGCCTGCATGGCAAGGTGTTACTGCATACAAAGTTACTAAAGAAGTATTATCAAACATAATTATTTCCTCCTATTTATCAGCCTTTTTTCCCAAAGGCAAACATGAATTATTTACATTTTCATTGAATACCGCTCCTGCAGGTATCCAGTTCACAGTTTCTTTATGGAATTTCTTTGCAAAATCCCAACCGGAAGTTACAAAAAGCTTTCCAGAAGCAATCAGTTTTTCACTTAACAGACTATTCTCAGCCATTACAGGCACAGAAGATACCCACAATTCAGAATCACATTTCTGGCTGCCCATTCCAGCTTCCACTTTATATTGAATAACCCGTTTTTCGCCACCTAGCTGCAACTTTCCAGAACTTCCCAAAAAATTCAGTTTTTCGTTATCCTCAAAAACCACAACCATGGAAATATCATCTTTTAATCTGATATGAGTTGCTGTATAAAGCTGCCCCTCAACGGTGTGCTTATGATTATCCAAAGTTACACCAGTTCTTGATTCAACCACATACACATCACTTTTTAGCAAAACAGTATCTTCATCAAAGACAGATTTACTTTCTGTAAAAAAAAATGTTTTAACCCAGCAATCAGCTAAAGGCTGCGCTTCGTTTTCAGCTTTTACAAAAACAACATCACCAGCAGAAGTCTTTATTCCAAGTTGTTCAGAAATCCTTTCATTTAATTTTTCTGCAACTTTTAAAGAAACCCCTTTTAAGTCTCTACCTGTTTTAGCTTTCTTTTCGCTGTCGTAATACCAGGTTGAAGGAGCAGGTGCATAATAAACACCATTTTTCTTTATAAAAAATCCCTGAACTTTTGGCATATCAGAAGGTTTTCCATAATCAACAGTTCCTTTGCACGCCAACTGACAGGCAGCAGTCCAGAAAGCTCCAGACAAAACTGTAACAGGAGGAGGAAAAACAGAAACAACATTCTGCATTCCAGCTTCCATTGGAATACTTCCTCTAAAAAATAATGTATCTAAAGGCTGCATTTCATAACTTATACTCATTACTCATTACCTTCTTCGTATTCATTTACTTCGTCAGATGTCTTACCGTCTGCCTTTGCTATAAAATTAGCTAACACTGCCGCATCAGGATTAAACCAGTCTGTTTTATGTTCTTCAGATTTTGAATAAGGAATACAAATGGTAGCCAAAGCTTCAGCCAGTTTTTTAGAATCATTCGAATTTCCACGGCTATGACTCACTTCATATTCAAACAATTTCTTAATCTGAGTTTTATGGACTTCTGACAAATCGCTAAGAGGTTCAATCAATCCACGTAAATTCTCTATATTATATAGAAGAGAAGTGCTTAATTCCTTTGATTTTGCACTTTCTACTACATATTCAAAAGCATGTCGCACCTTATGACCGTACAGTCCTTTTTCATCCCATTTAAACCACACATCACGATCACCACCAGAACGCGCCATAAATCTTATTGCAATAGAGTTTCTTCCAGATTTCGTTTTAGCAACACCATCCAGGACAGAATGAGCAGTCATAATAACTTCCCGCAAAGGCTGTTTATGATGAGCTATAATAATTGCCCCAGAAATAGAAATTTTTTCAGCGCCAGAGCCTAATTGCATTCCAATTTTTGAATACTTAGTAAAATCAGAATGAGAATCTTTAATTTCTTCCAGCTTACCTGTTTCTGAATTAATTCCCGCAAATGAATAAGTGTATGTGCGGCGAATAGAATCTGCAACTCTAAAAGCCTCACTCAAAGGCAAAATAGCACAAACATCATCGCCACCTGCATAAATTAAGCGTCCAACTTCTCTACCTTTCTCATCATAAAAAGCAGGCTGAACGCCATAACGGGCAAAGTTATTTAATGAATCAGAAATCATTGCATGAAGCGCAGGATTAATAGAACGTTTCCTGTTCATACAATCTTTTCTAAATGGTGAATCTGGACAGAATTGTTTATCTTCAAAACGCTTAACAAGTTCGGAAGACAGAACATCTTTCCAGGTAGCCTCAATAGAATCACCATTTACAAGGTCACCCATTTTATCGCCATCCATCAAAAGAAATGCATAATACTTATCTGTTCTGCTGCCATCAATAGACTCTTCACTTGAAACTTCGTTTTTATGATATTTCTGGGCCAGTTTTTTCTGCTCAGATTCAGATTTATCTTTATTTACTTCCCACAAAGCCATTTTGGTTGTAGAAGGGAACGATTCTACACCATCTGCCAAAGTCTTATACAAAAGATGAGATTTATATTTTTCCAATGCTAATGGTAAAAGTCGTTTTGTGGCGCAAACTGCACAAAGCCGTTCTTTTTTACCAATCTGAATATGTTCCTTATCTTTTTCTGCCTTATTTTTATTGTGATCAACTGCATCACCTAAAGTAGTCCAGAAAGCCTGAGTAGCCTTATTATATTCCGCTGCACCAAAAGCACCTGTTGTGACAAAATTATGAAGAACCTGATGTTCTCCACACAAAGGGCATTTTTCTCCCTGTTCAGAATTTTTCAGCATATTTGGCTTTGTTTTACCAGCGGCAAGCAACCCCTGAACAAGTGAATGAGTTGCACCGTACATTTTTGCATTTTCAAACAATCCAGCCTTCAAATGTGTGGCATCCAGATTCTTGGTATTCTTAAAGATTTCCAGAGTTTCCAGCTCAGATTTATATTTTTTTTCTGTCAAAAGCCGACCAACAGCCGCTTTGCCATCCTCAGAAATATCAACAAACTTTGTAGCCGCCCAAGAGAACTTCCAGAATGTTTCAACAGTGTTATCCCAAATAGCACAGAAAGCACTTCCCTGCTTTCCAGCTTCTTCGCAAATTGCAGAGATCTGGGCACTGTTTTCGTATTTTTCAGCAACCTTAACAAAATCCTGTTTTTCAGCAATGTAGGCTTTTACAATATCTGTAAGTTTCAACCATTCTTTCTGAATATATATCCTAATTTCCTCATTCAGTTTTTCTGAATCTTCTGAATTACAGATAAAAACAAATTTATTTGGAAAAGCCGCAATTCCAGAAGAAAGCTTATTCAATTTATTAAGCACATCATTTTTTTCTGTAAGCCCTTCATCAAGCTTTGAAGCTTTCCACTCCTGTCTTAAAAATTCATCTACAAGAAACTGATTCTGCAGCGAAGGATAAACCACATGATCAGGTCCCAGAGTTTTCATTACATAGGAAATTCCCATAAACGAAAGATAGGAAAGAATTACAGAACCAGACCAAAAATCCCGAAGCTTTCTAGCTTTTCCAATAAAATCCTGAACAGGAGTAATTGAAAAAACATTCATACAAAGATTGTCATCATCCATTCCTTTTTTGGAAGAATAAATTGCAGAAGTAAGCCCAGCATGATTCCACAAAGAATGATCAGGAATTCGAGTATCTGACGGAAGCAAATCCCACAAAGCACCAAGTTGTAAAACATTATTCCCACGAAGCTGACGAGAAAAAGCAAAATAAAGATAATTAAAAATGTAACGAGCACGTTCTTCCAAGTCAGAAACCGTTTCCATTTCTTTTGCAATTTCTTTCAGCAGGGCAGTTACAGGAATCATAAACTTATCAATCTCAGTTTTTTTGTTTTCTGTGGAACTTTCTTTAAGGGAATCAAGATTCATGCTATTTAATATAGAAGAATTCAATTTAAGTTCAATTTTCTGATTACCAACAAGAGGATGATTCAATTCTGCACAGTTTTTAAATTCCACAGCACCGTTCAGTTTTTTTTCCTGATTATAAGCAGGAACTGCGGCTCGAGTCATTTCGGTGGCAATCATATCTGCTCTAAGAAAATGAATATATTCCTCACCCAATTCCAATGGATTTCCATCTTCATCTTTTTCGCGGCTCTGCCATTTATCAATATTTTCATAATCCTTGAACAATACAGCATTTACAGAAGCCGACATGTGGCGATACATTGAAACACCAAAAACTTTTGTAACCGGATAATAAAGCCATGCCGCTAATTTATCCTGCCAGTAAGTTGAGTTACTCATTTTGTACCTCCAATCATTTTTACAAATTCAGAAGTATTTTCGTTCATAACAGAAGCAAAACCATCTTTAATTTTTTTAATCACTTCGCAATATTCCTGTTGCTCTGACTGATGATAAAATTTTATTGGGAGAACGATTATATACCCCCTTACTCCGTTACCAGATTTTGTAATTCCCATAAAAATATCTTTAGGAAAACGCTGTTTTCTAATTTCTGCTGGAATATCTTCCCCTTTAACTTCTATAGGTCTGGAAATTAAACTTCGTTTTTCATAATTATGTTTCCGTTCCAAAGAACCTCGCACATCATGGTAATAAGTTCCTATCTGCGACAAAGAGAATTCCCAATCTGAACAATTCTGCTTTTCTACATACATTCCTGATTGAATTGATAGAACTGGATATTCAGAAACTTTGTCCGAAACAACAATCTGTCCCGACCATGCTAAATCAGAAATCTCTTTAGAATACATAGAACCAAATCCATTACGGGAACGGGAACCAACACCGCCATAAGTAATAAAGAATTTCAAAGCATCTTTTACTTCTGCTAAATGAGTTCCTGCGATAAATATATGAAAAGAAATAGTTGATCCTGCTTTGATATATGTATTTTTATATATATTTTTTCTTTCTTCCTTAGAGTACTCGTTTTTACCGTAAGCTAAATAATCTAAAGGATTTACAGGAAATGCTTTTTTGAAGGGTGCACCTGTAACTTTGTCCCGCATAGTATGGCTAACCATCATAGGTTTTGGATTTCTAAAATTATCCTTTGCAAAATTACATTTATTCTCTGTTAGTTCCCAAATCACCCTAGACTTTCCGACTCTAGTTTTTGCGTCGCTTTTGGCAGTTCCAAAAATCTCATCTTCAACAGATTTTAGTTTGTCACCGTATTTCTGACCGTATAAAACTCTCCACCAGTAGCGCAGACCTGCCTTAAACGGAGCAATCCGCACTTCTGCATTCTGATCAGCACCACCTAAAAAGCAAGGAGTAAGAAATTCAACTGTAAAATCTATTTTCTCAGTATTTACATATCTCGACACATCCATTTACTATTTCTCCATCTTTGTTGTTCTTTTCCAATAATCAATATTTCCAAGTCCAAATATCGTATTTTTCCCAAGTCCAAAAGTTTTTGCAAACTCCAGCAGCATTAAATCTCGCTGAGAAAACAGTCCATGCATTGCAAAGTTTCCGATTATGCCACCCATCTTCATAGATCTTTTCTGTCTTGCTGAATAATGGACATCTTCCTTGTAAGAAAAGTTTTTTTCACACAATTCAAAATCAGTCTTTTCATAAACAGAAGACTGTTCTTCAAGAAAGCCGTAAAGCCCATATAAAGTTTTTCGACGTCGCTGAATTGCATTCATAAACTGCACAGCAGTAAAATCATTCAGATATTTACCATCAATTTTTAAGCGTAATGGTGATTTTAATACCACCAGTATATCTCCCGTTTCCATGGAAGAATTTTCAAACTGTTTTTCATTCCATTCTTCAATACAAAAATCAGGAATCAGATTTTCTCCATTCAGCAATTCCTTTCCAGCACAAGTAACAGAAGAAACTGTGTATTGAGTTCGGGTCTTACCAAAACCTTCTTTGCCGCCATTTAAAATCGCCATATAAATCTCTTTAATATTTGAAATGTAGTCACCGTATAACTGAATTTCAAATTTATAGGAATCAAATCGATTTTTTAAATCGCAGATTTCTCCAGCACGCAATAAAAAAGGATGAGCACCACGGTTTTGATTAATCAGTACATCATTGTCTTTTGGTAAAATTGTCTCAAAAAGATTTGCATAAACACAAGACTGCTTAAAAAGGCACCCCGGACACAAGGATTTTTCACAACAACAACAGAGCTTTCTTAGCTGGGACCCAATAATACTTCTTAAAATAAAAACAGGATCCGTATTAAATTTTACGAGTTTATTAAAACTGATTTTAAAAATAAAGTTAGAATATTTAAGCTGCATAAAAAATCCCAAAATAATTATAACACCAGAAATTCCGTAAATCAAGAAATTTTCAGTTTAATTTACAGATGCCTAAAACTACATTTTCTCTTTCAATTACATATAATGAATATTTTTATTAAAAATTGACATTTAAAATATTTTTTTTTCGTGATATAATAGTTTTGCTGGGGATTTTACGGCATTTTTTAGGAATCTTTTGGAACGAAGACTTTCGCATTTTGTAATTCGTTGCAGAATAAGGAGTTAGGAGATTTTGACACTTAATTTTTCAGACTTTTTCCGTTTTTCTGCCCCTTTTTGGGGAGACTTTCGGAACCCCCTTTTTAATTCTTTGTATTACAAGGAGTTACAATGGGTACTGTCTGAAAGATTCTTTCCCGCTTAGGGGATTAAGACGGTTTTGTTCCATGATCCACCAACCATTATTTGATGAGTCTGAAAGATTCTTTCCCGCTTAGGGGATTAAGACGCTAGTCCAAACATTGCTAGATTTTTCGTTAGACATCGCATGTCTGAAAGATTCTTTCCCGCTTAGGGGATTAAGACTCTTTATCAAATGATAGGTCACTTTGAGGGAAATTAGTCTGAAAGATTCTTTCCCGCTTAGGGGATTAAGACTAATATTAGATTGATTCCAAGTTTTACCATTATCTTCTGAGTCTGAAAGATTCTTTCGCAAAAAAATAGGGCATCTTGAATTTCAAGGTGCCCTATTTGCCTTCTTCTTTATAAAATCAAAACTTCGGAATCCTATACAAAATATTTATTTATACTTAATGGGATGGACATTTTTCCAATTTAATCTGATATCCAAGACAGCGTAAAACAGAAGTAAAAGTTGTGAGCGTTACTTTTTCAGCATCTTTGGAACGGAGTTTTTGAATAACTGTTGGCGAAACATTTGCCTGTTTTGCAAGCTCTCGAATTGAGATATTTTCTTCTGCCATCTTTTCTAACATAAATTCCGAAAGCAGGAAATCATTATATTCCTTTTCGTAAATAGATTTCTGGTCAGGATTTTCTTCAAAAAATTTATCAAAAGTTGTCATTTTGTTTCCTCCGTATTAGGATTTCTTGCAAGATAATCTGCCATATTCTTTAATGCCAGATTCTTTTCACATTTTGGAAGTTTTTGACTTTGTTTTCTATAAGCATTAGTAACTATGATCTTCTTTCCTTTTTTGAAAAAACATAGATATCTGTCTGGTTGTGGTTTGAAAGCATAAATTCCATCTGACTCATTTCGAAATTTCTGTTCATCAAGAATCTTTCCAAAATCACCCATTCTTTGACATAACATCAAGAACTTTCTTTTTTGAGATAAATCACAGGCCTGGAAATAATCATAAGGTTGACTTTTCCCATCTGAATCATAATACCACTCAATTTGAAAAAATGAACCTTTATAGATTACACATTCGTCTGCATTCATATTAATAATGTATCACTTTTATGATACATCGTCAAATTTTTCTGCCCCTTTTTGGTGAGACTTTCAGAAACCCTTTTTAATTCTTTGTATTACAAGGAGTTACAATGGGTACGCGATCTGAAAGATTCTTTCGCAAAAAAAATAGGGCATCTTGAATTTCAAGGTGCCCTATTTACCTTCTTCTTTATAAAATCAAGACTTCGGAATCAATTTCTGTTAGAGCTTTACACTCAGCTCCATAAATCTGCTTTGCATTCCATTTTGTATTATCTATTGGAAAAATAATCACAGAATCATCTTCCGTAATTGAACGTCTTATTCCTTCCTGAACTTTAGAAAGCCGCTTAAAATCACCTCCCATTACGAACACAGAATACTGAATCCTTTCACAAAAACTTTCCAGCCATTTAGTCAGCCGCCGCCGTCTTTTATTATCATGTACATCAAAACTTATGATATAATGCAGTTTTTCCATAGGCACTCTACCTCATAGCAAAAGGAACATAAGATTCTTCCTCATTCATAATGAATTTTTTGTATTTATTTGCCTGATTAAAAATCAACTCCAGATAACTGAATCTCTGTTCTTCTTTATCAGAATTTATTTCATTCCTCATTTTCGACTCAAAAGCCTGAATAACCTTCTGGCAACCTTCTACCGTCATATAAACACCTCCATCACGTTCTTCAAAATCATCAGGTTTTAGCACACCATGATTAAACAGACTGCAACAAAGTGTATCTGCAATTGGCGTTCTGAACTCTTCCATTAAGTCATAAGCAAGGGAAGTTTTTCCGTAAGTCATTTCATGGAGATTTGAACACATTGTATCAAGTCCGTACGCTTCCAACGCATTTTGAACTCTAACAGCGAGTAAAGAATATAAATAACTCATTACGGCATTTACATTTGTCTGTGGTGGCTGCCTGCTTCTTTTTCCGAACACAGCCCAATCAGGAATAATATGGCAATCAAATAAATCAAAATATAATCTTGAAGCAGTTCCTTCAATTCCACGAAGCTGGTCTTTTGTTTTGCATTTATCAATTTTCTTTATCAGGACTTTAAATTTTGTTACCGGCAGAATCAAATCATTTCTCGTATCTGCACGATTCAGTCTGTTCATAAAAACTAATTGATTCTTGATTTTCCCTTTTACGATGCTTTTGGCTATATTCAAAGCTTTATGATTATCGCTGGATATTAAATACTGCTTCTGTCTCAAAAAACCATTCTTGCTGTTACCAAAGTCCAATGTTATATTTGGGATTGATCCATTTTGCAGAAAATACACAGGAATGCTGTTCCTTGCCAGCAAGGTAAGAGATTCGCCTGTAACCGAAACATGATTATTTAAAACAAGCAAATCTGTCTGATCTGGCATAATTCGCTTTGTTTCTCCATCTTTATTCTCAAAAATCAGATTTTCATTACTTTTCTTGATTTTTCCAATTTCAGATACAATATAAACACTAGCCATATTTTCCTCCATGTTATACTTGTATATAAAAGCCTTTTTTATAAAAAATTGACATTTAAAATAATTTTTTTTCATGATATAATAGTGTTTGCTAGGGATTTTACGGCATTTTTTAGGAATCTTTTGGAACGGAGACTTTCGCATTTTGTAATTCGTTGCAGAATAAGGAGTTAGGAGATTTTGGCACTTAATTTTTCAGACTTTTTCCGTTTTTCTGCCCCTTTTTAGGGAGACTTTCGGAAATCCCTTTTTAATTCTTTGTATTACAAGGAGTTACAATGGGTACTGTCTGAAAGATTCTTTCCCGCTTAGGGGATTAAGACCCTACATTGTCACTTGCATCAAAGAATTGGTTTCTTGGTCTGAAAGATTCTTTCCCGCTTAGGGGATTAAGACAATCTAATTTCACCATCATATCCACATTTGAAACAATGGTCTGAAAGATTCTTTCCAAACTACTGTGGGGCTTGTTAAAAAAGAGAGGAGAACACTTCATAAGGTGTTCTCCTCTCTTTTTATGATTCATTACTTTTTTTTCTATTCCATCTCTATTGTATTTTCTTCAAACGCCGGTTTTAGCAATGCCCTTATAATATTTTCCGTATTCTTCTTGGCCTTAATGTATATACTTTCATTATTCTTTACTTCTTCACTCATATCATCAAGACACACCCGGTAAGAATCCTGGGCTATCATTTCGGTTTCGTATTTCTTCTTAGTAAAAATATAATCTATACTGTCAAAATCAACTTCAATATCTAAGACCTTTGGATCAGGCACTCTTACTTTTATTATTTTCTCAGCATCATTTTTATCAAAAGCTATTCTTTCATCTGTTCCCAAAGTTACAAACCCACAATATCTTACCAAGTATAAATCCCTTTCAAGTCCATTTTTATCTAACTACTTCTTTTCTGCTATTCCATTAAACGGCACTTTTGCCATACGCACTTCCTCATTATCCATAATCCGTTCGATTACATTGCTTGAAGATATGGTCGTTTTTGCATGAAGCTTTCTCTGAGCACCACTATAAATTGAAAAACATAACAAAGCCACTACAAGCACTCCTACCACTGCAATTCCACATTTACACAAATCAGTTACGAATTTATTCATTTCTTAAGTCTCCCATAAAAAGCCCCACCTCTATTCCTAAAGGTGGGGAACATTGATTTTAATACTTTCCGCCCTCAAAGTTCTTTGCTACTATCCATCCCAGACCCTCTGTTATTGATGCTGCCGTTGAGGCATTTATTATATTTCCCACACCTGGAATCCATCCTACAAGAGCCTGCGAAACTCCACGACCTACCAAGGTTGCTGCTGCTGTTCCTGCAATTGATTCTGCTGCTGATTTTGTTAGATTGATATTGAACACTGCTCCCAGTGAAATAATCATTGTTGTTTGAATTGGAACTAAGACTGCATTATCACAAACAGGTAGCTGTGCTAAACCTGCGCCTACGAGAGCAGCACTAGTGGCTGCGGCGTGAATAATTGCATTACATTTGATTGTTTCTGATTTTGTCATAATTTACTCCTTGTAAGGGCTGTGCAGTACACGTCCTATACTCAATGTATTTCGTTTACACCTTATACAAAGAAGCGAGATTACAAGAAGTTGACATTTTTATGATTTTTTTTAATTATTTTTCTATTTCTATGAATTTTACCTGGCAGATTTTCTGTGATTTTGAAATCTGTCTTATTTCTGCTTTCAGAGTTTGGTTTACATAGTCCATAGGATTTTCCCATTCTGGCAGAACAAGAGGAATATCATATTCATAGCCTTTTATTCTTACTTTTTTAGCCCCTACACAGACTGCAGACACAATTTCTCCAACCTTCAAATCAGTACTAAAGATTGCTGGCTCTTCAACAACCTTAACATCTTTTTTTTCTGTTTCGATTTTTAGAGTATTAAAAATATCTAAAGCTAGAATAGCATTTTCAATATTGGCCTTTACGGTTTTTAATGAAAAATCATCAAAATTATAACCATATTTTGCTAATATATTTTTCTGCTCTTCATTCAGATTTTCTTCTGCAGAAGCATGATTTATCTGATTTCTTAAAGCCTTTATATAACTGTATCCATACAAAATAGTAACAATCTTTTCTTTTTTAATTGAAAAACTAAAACCTTCTGAAATTATTCCATTTTCAATATTTTTTATTCCAACAAATTTTGAATTAAAATTATCTTCTCTTTTCTTTTCGTCTGTTCGCTTTTCTCTATCAAGTCCAATAAGTTCTGCAATTATATTAGGATCATTACAAATTGAATTATGGAAAGCATTCTTTGTTTTGCAATTTAACTTATAAAGACATTTATATTTCGGATTAAGCTCATAATTAAGCGGAATTGGATAAGGCATTTTTTTTAAATCTTTTACAACCTTATTAATTTCAGAATTTTTTGTACTTTTTCCATCTAACAAAACAGCCTTAAATTCATCAATTAAAGGATTTTCCTGGTGTTCTATTCTACAGCCCGCTAAATAATTCCAAAAAGAAACATATTCCCAATCATATTCTTTTTTATTTTCAGCACATAGATTTCTCATAGAATCAGAAACTTTTATATAGCCTTTATTGAGAATGTATCTTGGTATTTTTTCGTTGAAAACTGTAATAGCCTGCTGAATCAGTCCGTTATCAATACACCACTTTACAATCTTTAAATAATCAATTCCTTCCTGCATATCTCCAAGCAGTTTTTCTTCAATTGTTGGAAGGAATTCATTTATGATTACTGTTCCAATTTCATCTTCCGAATCAACAGAAACTTTTTGGCATTTATCAATACAAATTCTTAAATTTTCAACGGATGAATCTAAAGAGTCTACAACTCCAAGTCTAATTTTGTCAGAAAATTCTGTCATTGTTTTTAATAAATCTGAATACGCCTGCTTTAGACTTTTATCTGAAAAATACTTCTGTAACTGATCCGATTTTCCAGTTGTCATAAATTCGTTCATTGAATCTGCAATATCGGTCATTTTCTGAAAAGAGGTTGTATCGTAAATCTGAGCTCCATTTTGAATGTCAGAATATAATGAATATGGATTTTTTATTCCGTTGTATTTTAAGATTTTCGTAAACAGATGAATAAGACTGCTTGTTGTTCTGGCACCCCCGGCACTATCAATATAAACAACATCTTTTTTACTTATCTGTTCACATATTCGCTTTAAGATAATAGCCTCTTTTACAGGGACGGAATCAACAGAATCTGTTTCAATACTAATTTTTACAATCTCTATATCTCCAAAACATTCCTGCACCTTGCTGCAATAATAATCTAACGCCGTAGACTGATAAGCTTCAATGCAATCATTTTTTACTTTATTGGAAACAAGAGCAACTATCTTATTTATTCCGCCAGTTTCTTTTACAGATTTTATATGAGAAACACATTTTAAAATACTTTCGTTAGTGTGAATTGCTTCTATTTCTGCTCCATCATAATCGCCGATATTAACTTTATACTTTCTTAAATTGCCTTTGCTCTTACTGCCATCTTTGTTTTCCTTTACTGGTAAAACACTGATATTTGTAATTAAGATATTCATAATTCCCTCTATATCAATAATGTAAATAAGTTTATATTTTAATTTTCACACAGTCAAATATTAACTTTCAGATTATAAAAATTATAGGAGCCCGCATTTTCAAAAAGCTCCTTTTTCAAATTATTTAAGTTCCCATTCCACTTCGTATTGAAGTCCATCAGCGGTTGTAAATTCGTCTATATAGTTCTGTATTATTTTTTTTGCTCGTAACTGGGAATCTCTCATCAGGTCTTTATTATTTTCAGTGGCCTCTCTAATGTTCTTGTTAGCTTCCGAAATTGATGTATTTTGGTCTTTGGCTGTAAACTTAATTGGAAAGGCTTTTGAAGTCCTGAAGGACTCTTCATTAAAGGAATCTAAATCACAGACGATTGAAAGAACTTTTGCTGCAGGTATTGTTATTCTTATTTTATTTCCTTTTTTTTCCATTTCAAGTTCTTCTACATCAATTCCAGTCTTTACAATCGCTTTATACTCAATCCACATTTTCCGTTGCTTTTTTCCAAAGAACCAGTCTTCCTTTTCTACATGAGCAACATTATTATAATCAATTTCCGTAGTTCCCAATGCACACATTGTTTTAATTTCTTCAAGCTGGGGTTCTTTAATTACATAATTAGTTCTTGCGGGAAAAATACTAACAACAAAAAGTAATAAAACTAAAAATCCAATAACCAATAAGCCAATTTTTACTAATGTTCTTTTGTTCATATTAAATCTCCTATATATCTAAAATATATAAGTGAACAAATCTATGAAAAATTGACATTTTAAATACGACGAGTCAAGGCACGCGTACGCTTAAAGCCTTGACTTCGCCGTTTTTAGGGTTTGTAATAAATCCTAAATAAAAAAACACCTTCAATTTTGAAGATGCTTTGATAAAGGCGTTATTCTTCGAACAAATCTTCCTGATTCTTTAAGTTTTCCTCCAGTACATCTAAAAACCTTTCTTTTAAGGTTTTATTGGCAAGATCCTTGCTTATTTTCAGTTCTTTTGCAATTCTCTTTTGCGAAAAATCATCTGTATATTTTCCATCCATGAAATCTTTCAATAACCTTTTATCAATTATTTTATGGCTATTATCTGATAGAAGATTAAACAAATCATCTTCAGAAAGAACACAACATTCATTAAGTATTTTCCATGTAAATAATACTGATATTCTTTTTTTTATATCTGCTTTTTTTTTCTTATTCCAAAGTTCCTCTGCTTTATTTATATACAGCAATATATACTGCTTTTGCAGTTCTTTATTTTCCTCTGAATTATCAGACAACTCATAGCCAGCATACTCATCATCGTCCCCAGTTGCATTAATCGAAAATGTTGACTGATTTAAATAATCAATAATCAACTTTACTTCATTTTCAGAATAACCACTCTGTCTGGAAATCCATGCAACAACCTTAACATCTGAAGAATGTACTTCCCTGCAATGCAACTGTTGAAAGTCTTCTATAAATTTTTTTATATATTTAACTTTTTTCTTTAGTTTTTCTGTAATATGATAATCATTCTGATTTTCAACATCGCCTGAAGTTTTCTTGATGAATGCATAATCTCGAAGTGAAGTGTAAATATACTGACTATATGAAATTTTAGAGGTATTCGAATTATAGGATTTTATACTGCTTTTAATAGTTTCCATTATTTCTACAGCACAAAGTTGTATCTTATTTTTGAATCTTGAATGTTCCAGCATTCTCCATATTTCTGAAGCTAATTCTCCGTATGCTGCATTGTTATTCTTGATAAAATCCTTAAATTTTTCTTTGTCTTTTGATTTCCGAAAATCTGAAATAATCTCTTCATTACCATCAATCAGCTCTGCATACCTTTCATTGATTCTCTGAAAATATTCATCAAGATGGGTATCAACTGTTTCGTTATTCATAAACTTCCTCTCACCTTTCTACAACTCAAAGAACTCATTAATTGCTTCCAGCGCCTTTTCACCAGAGATTGTATTCATATTGTTTGTAAGTGAAATCAATGTATAAAGCGGAGTAACATCATAAAGTGCTTCGGAACCAGGAATTATATTACCTTTTTCAAATTCAACCTTTCCATAAAGAATCTTACGGATTCTGCATTCAAAGAACTTCTGAACAAACTGTAAAACACTAAGCAGCAATATTGGAGTAGTTTTTGCTCCATAAGTAAAATCTGCTATCAAATCACATTTTTTATATTCTTTAATTTCATTTGCCAGAATTGTAAAAATTTTTTGGAATTCAACATTTGAAGGATCAAATTCAATATCGATAATTTTGTAATCAATTTTTGCTCCTATCTTTGAATTAATTCCATTCAATTCATCTATGAATACCTTTGCATTTTTTTCACCAGCCTCTGCTCCACCGGTAGTTTTTAACAATAAAACCTTAACTTCATCTGTTTCCTTTAATGTTTTTGCAAGATAAGCATTAACTGCATAATGTACTTTTTCATTATAATCTTCTACAAAGTTACCTTTTGGTGGATAGTGAACTGGAATCAGTCTGTCTGCCAGCATCATTGATGATATTACAAGTTTTTTCATATTTTTATTTCTCCTCTTTTATTTTCATTATTAAATTCTCAAAAGCTTTTTTATAAGCTTCAATTAAATCGTTTCTTGCATGACTTCTATCTAATCCGTCTAAAGAAATCTTTATAATTCCATTCTCATCAACATTTTTTTCCAAAACAGCAGGAAAATTTTCGTGATGAACAGAAGTAATCTCTGCAATAATTCTATCATCAAGATTATATTGAGCAAGAGCTTTTTTCCAATCTCCAAAAACTTCAGGGCTATCTTTTCTTCCAATTATTATAAAGCTATCACAGTTCTTAAGCATCTCTGCCCTGCCGCTATCTGGAATTCTTCGATGTATATTTTCTTCGGCCTTATGATAGCCTCCCGGTAAATCAGCAATGACATAAGTCAAATTTGCCTTTACTTTTTTCATATTTTCGGAAACTTCAAATTCAAGTTCAGTAGTCCATTTTTGTTTTATAAAACTTCTTGCTTTTTTATATTCTTCCTCTACTCTTTTTGCCCCTGCCCGCTGCAAACCATATATATACCAGTCCGAAGTTAACGCGGCTGCATCACAATCATAAACCCAAACTTCTTTTGATTCCAAATATAAATCCATTAGTGCACCAAAAGTTCTTGAAAAAACAGATTTCCCGCTATTAGGATCCCCCAAAATTCCAATCATCCTACCGTTCTTATCTGATTTCTTATAATTCGGGAAAATATTTCCGTTTATTTTTATAAGTGCTTTTTCAGTAGGCTTATTTACAAACACATTATCATATCCATTAGCAGCCGCAGAACATGCTAAGCAGGAATAAAAAAGAAGCATTCCTTTTCCTGTAAGAATAACAGTTTCAGCACTATTCTTTAGATTAAAATAAAAACAACTCGAACTTATTATTGCTTCTGACCACTTTCCATCATTCTGCTTTGAGGTAATTATCTGCCATACAGAAAATTCATCCTTCTGTTCTATATTCAGCCATTCGGGAACTCTTTCTTCTGTTTTTTTATCACGGTCGTAAATTTCGAAATCTTTTCCCAAAGACATATCTCTTATTATGATTGACTTACAACCTTTTTTTACACACCAATAAGAAATATAACTGTAAAGTTCAACTGGCCCACGACCTGTAATCAACAGGCTTTTATTTTTTATTCTTGCATAAAAGTCATCATCAAAAAGGTAAATATCTTCTGAAAATTGAATATTTTGTTTACAGAATTTAATATGTAAATATTCTTCTGCTAACTCTTGTATTTCGAACAAACTATTATTAATTTCTATTTCTTTCATACACACAATCTATTTTTCTGCAAATCTCATTAAAAGTTATTTCATTCCATTTTTCAAATTTGAATGCATTTCCACCTGCTGCCTCAAAACATTCAATATTTTCTATATTATCATCTATTAATATCGAATTTGCTTCAGCATATCTATATTTATTTTTTGCAGCCTTTACAAGTATAACATCCTTTTTTTCCAAATCAAGATTTTTTCTGCACCAATTTAATTTACCTTTTTTTCCAGACTTTAATCTTACCGAACTTAGAATTTTTACTGATATGTTTCGTTCTGCACAATACATTGAGATCATTCTGAAATAATAATCTGCAAAATAAAGAAAATTCATCTGGCTCCAGAATTTTTCCCCGTACAAAAAGACCTTTACCCAGTTTACTCTTTGATTTCTTTTCAAAATTCTATATTTTTCTGCCTGAGCAGCAAAATCCACAAGAACTCTGTCCATATCAAAATAAACCGTCATGACTTTCCCTCTACTAATAATCATATTCTGAAAAATATTTATATTCTCTAAAGCAGCAGTGTCTAAAAATGTACTGTCTTACAACTTCTTCACCATTACGCTTTTCTTCCGCTACTCTTTTTGTTACAGCATAAACAGGAATTAAACCATTTTTAAGCGCATAATCAACAATATAAAAAGTTGAACCAAATTCACCCTGCACTATTAATACATCATCTTTCTCTGCATCCTGAATCCAAACAAGCACTGCTTTTATTACATTCATATCCAGATTTTTTGAAGCAGGAATCTGCATCCATTTCGCTGATAATTCTGCATCTGGATATTTTATTTCTGAAATATTATATTCTTCCACTAATTCTTTTATCTGATTATCTGTCAACGAATGATTCAGTAAGCAATAAGCTTTTTTCATATCTTCTCCAAATTATACTAATTCTTTAATCATAACCACCCGTCAAACGGGTGGTTTGCACTTAGCCTATAAGGCTAGGTTCTCAAGCTGAGACTCAAGTCTCTCGCTTTCACATACGTTCAAGCCTATTGCAGTTTGTCACTCGCAGGCCCTTAAAAGGCCTTTGGTACTACTTACTACCCTTAAAAGGGTCTTCGTATTCTTTTTCAGTTACTTTATCCATCGCTATATCGTGGGCTTCTTGTTCTCTGATATATTTTGCAATTGTAGCTTCATTCAAGCCAACTGTACTTACATAATATCCTTCTGCCCAGAAATGGCGGTTTCCAAACTTATATTTCAAGTTCGCATGTTTATCAAATATCATCAGGCTGCTCTTGCCATTTAAATATCCCATAAATTGCGACACGCTGTATTTTGGTGGTATACTTACTAGTATGTGTACATGGTCGGGCATCAAGTGTCCTTCTATGATTTCTACACCTTTGTAATTACACAACTGGCGTATTATCTGTCCAATGCT
>JALFAW010000010.1 GCA_022773305.1 Spirochaetia bacterium | reverse complement strand
TAAAATTACAAATACATTTGATTATGAGGTTCAATTTCGAGTTTTTAATTTTAAACAGTGGCAAGGATTGTAAGGGCTGGCGTAGCCAGTTCCGAAGCGTAGCGAAGGAATGAAGGTAGCACGAAGTGCGTACGGAACCCTAAAAAGCGCGAGTTTGCGATGCAAAACTCGACATTTGTCCTATGAATATACTATAGTTGACTTTTTATGGGAGAAATATGAAAAAAGTAAAATCTATTTGCTTTTTTTTGCTTATTTTAATTTTTGGAACTTCATGTATGTTATTTGCAAAAGATACAGAATCTAAAATTGAAGATAAAACTTTTAATGAATCTGATTTTGAAGTAATGAATGCTTTACAATTTACAAAAGTAATGGGGAATGGAATCAACCTGGGAAATACTATGGGAGTCATTATGAATAAATTAAAACTAAACAATTGGAAAAACTTAGATTTTGGAAATCCTATTTCAGGAAATGTTTTCTGCGCTGATCCTACAGCAGTGGAATTTGAAGGTCGGCTTTATGTTTATGGAACAAATGATCATGAACAATATTTAACTACAGAAAAAAATACCTATGAAAAAATAAAATCTTTTGTATGTTTCTCAACAGAAGATATGGTAAACTGGACATATCACGGTCAAATAAATACAGGAAAAATTGCACCTTGGATTATGAATTCATGGGCACCTTCTATTTGTAAACGAGTTGAAGAAGATGGTCTTACTCATTTCTATTTATATTTTTCCAACAGCGGTTGTGGTGTTGGTGTCATAACTGCAACTTCCCCTTTAGGTCCATGGACTGATCCTCTTAAGAAACCTTTGATTAATTACGATATGCCTGGCCTTAACAGTCCTGCTCCTTTTGATCCTGGAGTTTGTATTGATGATAATGGAATCGGATGGCTTGCTTTTGGCGGTGGAGTTGTAGAAGGTCATACTCGTGATTTGCCAGGATGTTCCAAAATTATCAAATTAGGAAAAGATATGATTTCTATTGATAGTGATTTTGTGGATTTGGAAGCACCTTATTTTTTTGAAGCTAGCGAATTAAATTTTATAAATGGAACTTTTGTATACACTTTTAACAATTGCTGGGAAAAACGTTCAAAATGGCAAGACCGCTGGGGAGAAAAATCTCCTTTATGTAGCATGGCTTACATGACTACAAAAACACCATTAGACAGTAAAAGTTGGATTTATCAAGGGCACTATTTTAAAAATCCTGGAGAAATGGGATTTGAATACAGCAACAATCATACTCATTTAGAGAAATATAAAGGACAATGGTATTTATTTCATCACACTATGAATTTGCAGAAAAATGCTGGTTCCAATGGTGGATTTAGAAGCATAGCGGTAGACAAAATCCAGATTGATGAAAATGATGTTTCTATCAAAATGGCTCAAGCAACAAATGAAGGACCAGCTGCTATTGCAAATCTTAATCCAAAAAATTTAGTCGCAGGAACATGCATGGTAACTTGCAGTGATATTATTTATGAAAACGAAGAAAATCCTAAAGAAATTGCAGTTAAGTCAAAAGAAGATGGAGCCTGGACTTTCCTTAAAAATGTAGAATTCAACAAAACTTTGAGCAATTTGGATATTGAAGCAAAAGGAAATGGCACTATCTGTTTTTATGTAGATTCAGTTTCTGAAGAAACATGTATTGCAAAAATAGAAATTGATTCCATTGATTTTGTCAAGTCAAAATCAGAATTATTGAAAAGTTTGGATGGCATTCATAATCTGTTCATTCTGTTTTCAAAAAAAGAATGTTGCTTAAAAAACTGGATTCTTTATTAATAGCCAGAAAATCTAGTTTTGAAATTCTTATAGGATAGATGCTTAGTTGCTTCGGTTCTGTTCGGGACACATCATTCAGCAACTAAGCATCTAACTTGCACAACACAAAACCAATTCCTCAAGTTGTCGACCGACAATTTTTATAGGATTTGTATTATCAATCAAAAAACGAATAAACCCTTTCACTTTTTTTAAAATCATCATAAGTTCGGGAACAAGTTGCTCTGTACTGAAAAAAATATAGCCTGGAAAAAGAGGATTTTCAAAAACTTTTCCCTGATTTGTTTTCAGTGATCTTTGAAAAAAATAAAAATCAACAGTAAAATCCGTCAACGAAAGTTTCTCCAACGCCGCCCCTTTAAATTTCTCTTCTTCACCAGTTTTAACCAACAAACAGTAATATTCCATAAAAACACTAACCTCAAAAATCGTCCATAAATCGTCAAAAAAAATTTTAAATATACAAATAATCATCAGGGGGGTCCGGCCTTCGGCCGTCGCTACGTTCCGTGTTCCGCTATCGCTCCAGCCTCCTCACTACACTCCACTACGTTTCGCTCCGTTGTGGTGGCCGCTTCGCGCACTTCACATCGCTACCCCGGGACAAAACTCTGCTGAAAAATTTTCAACTCTACAGTTTTTTCAAAACCTTTTCCATTAACACAAATTTTCCCTTTCGCCAGTCAGCAAAACCTTTCACTTTGTAACCAAGTTTTTTATACATAGAAAGCGCAATTGGATTCTGCGTGAATGCATCTAACTTAATAGAAGAAAAATCATTTTTCAATGCAATTTCTTCTATAAAACGACACGCACTAGAACCAATTCCTTTTCCCTGAAACTCAGGATTTACACAAAGCCTGTGAATTACAATAAAATCACCACTTTTGTTTTCCCAGTCAGCAACAAAATATTCTTCATACTGTACTTTATTCAAAGTAAAACATACAGCAATTTTCCCATCCATTTCACCCACATAAAGATGTCCATTCGCTTCATCATCAGCAAAATCTTCTTTTAAAGGATAAATCTCATCCCACTGAAAAATACCTTGATTTTCCATCACCTCTTTTGCTTTTTCCACAAAAACAGAAATTGCATCTATATCACAAACATTTGCCTTCCGAAACGAAATCATGCAGACCCCATGAAAAATTATAAAAAAAAAGTAATTGACCGTCAATATTTGAAAAATATCTGTACAGGGCAAACGCATTATAAAAAATATTTTTATAAAAGTTGGCGCGAGGGAGTGAGACACAGGGCAAAAAGACTTTTTTTGGGGCTGCCGCGAGAGCGGCATTATAATAGTTTCTATACCCCAAAAAACGTCTAGCGCATTATTGCG
>JALFAW010000308.1 GCA_022773305.1 Spirochaetia bacterium | reverse complement strand
GCGTGCCTGACGCATAGAAACTAATTCCAAAGAGCAATTTATATTGCCCTTTGGAAGGCGGGGGCGAAATTTCAAAAACCGAAGTGAAGGCAAATGCAAGGCTTGGAGCGAAGCGACAACCCGCAGGGCTTGGCCTTGTATTTGACTGAACGAAGGTTATACTTACCGCTACCCCACTTTCAAATAAAAAAAAGGAGGTTAAGCTAAAAAATGCTGGCACATTTTTCTTAACACTTTACGATTGAACAAAAGCTGCCAGCGGCTTCACACATGACACCATTTTCATTTGAAGAACTCCAGAAAATACTGGAACTCAAACCAGACGAAATAGATACGGACCTGCTTATTTTTAACTCTACCCTTTTTTATGTTGAAAACTTACTCGGCTATCAGCTGGCAGATAAAAACTACAATGAATTACAGACAGTAAAGGACTACAAAGTATATACCGAGCAGGAGCATATTACTGAAATGATTAACATAATAGATATGACAACAAAACTTAGCATTACGCATTGTGTAATTGACGGAAGACGGATTATATTTTTTAACCCAAAACTTGAAGGTCATACTGTCTTTTTGAATTACAATGCAGGCTTTACAGAAGAAACATTTCCAGCAGATTTGAAGGAAGTTATAGTAAAATTATTTCTCTTAAAGAAGAAAGAGTTTATTAAGCAGATTAATCACGAAGAAGAAACTGGTTTGGAAATTCCTGAGAATATTCAAAATATTATTTATCTATATAGAAGAAAATGCTTATGATAAAAAGTTTTGAACCTGTTTACAAGGAAATGGAAGAACTATTCATTCATAATCTTCCTGATTATATTGAAAAAATAAACAGGAATTACAATGACGGAATATTAATAAAAAAATTTGAAAACAGAACTCTTGACGAAGACTGTATAAAGAAACCATGTTTTAAGTTTTCCCTTGAAGATTCTGAATATTCTGAAAAAGACAGAATCATAGAAAATTCTATCTTTAAAATAAGTCTTGAATTAATACTTCCGCAAGAAATTAAAAAGAAAACTATATTTTTCTGGCGATATGCAGAGGCAATTCAAAGAATACTGGAAGAATCAGAGAGCAGTTATATTTATAAAATGATAAAGATTATAGAATCCAAAATAATTATTGAGATAACACTATGCAGATAACTTGCACTCAGGGGAAAATCATGGTATTTTGTGTTATTGCAAAAAAAGATTTGACAAAGAAGCAAAAAATGATTGCTCGTCTTCAGGAATTTACTCTGATGGACGATGACTTCATGACCCGCTTTTTTGAAAATGACAAGGACTGTACTCAATTTGTACTACAGACTATTCTTGAAAACAAGAAACTTAAGGTAATTGATACAGTTGCTCAGAAAGTCGTAAAGAATCTTGAAGGTCGTTCTGTTAGACTTGATGTCTACGCAAAAGACAATAAAGGTAAACCTTACGACATTGAGATTCAGAGAGCTGATAAAGGTGCCGGAGCTAAACGTGCACGCTATAACTCAGCTTTGATGGATGCTGATATAACGGTTCCTGGTGAAGATGCTAAAAATCTTCCAGAAAGCTATGTTATTTTCATTACAGAAAATGATAACTTTGGCAAAGGACTACCGCTCTATCATATTGAACGAACTGTAAAAGAATGCAATATACCATTTGACGATGAGAGCCATATCATATATGTTAATGGTAAATACGAAGGAAATGATCCAATTGGTGACCTGATGCATGACTTTCATTGCAAAAAGGCCGATGATATGAAAAATAAGCTTCTGGCAGAACATGCCAGATACCTCAAGGAAAACGAAAAGGTGGTTAGGCATATGTGTAGAATTATGGAAGAAATGGCAAAAGAAGAAAGAGACGAAAAAAACATTGAAATGGCAGCAAAAATTCTTGAAAGCGGAAAAATGACAGAAGAAGAACTTACAGAAATGTTTAAGCTTACTGCAAAACAGTTAAAAGCAATTAAAGAAAGAGTTGCTGTTCTGGCTTAATCAATTTGACTATTATTATTCTGACTGGTTGAGACACCCAAGTCCATCTATTGGCGAGGAAGTTCCTCGCCATTTTTTTTCCACAAAATGGGCTTTTTGTGTTATACTATAAATTCCTGGGAAAATAAAAAATGGAATTGATTGATAACATAAATAAGACACTAGCCTCAGATTTAAAAGAAACAATAAAACCAAATTCAAAAATCTCTATCGCAGCAAGTTGTTTTTCTATTTATGCTTACCAGGAATTAAAAGAACAGTTAGAAAACATTGATCAACTGCAGTTTATTTTTACATCCCCGACATTTACAACTGAAAAAGCAAAAAAAGAAAAGCGTGAATTCTATATTCCAAAGTTAAACCGTGAACGCAGCCTTTATGGAACTGAGTTTGAAGTAAAACTTCGTAATGAACTTTCTCAGAAAGCTATTGCTAAAGAATGTGCTGAATGGATTAAGCAGAAAGTTGTTTTTAAGTCTAATCAGACTAATCAGATTATGTCTGGATTTGTGAATGTTGATGATACCAGCTATATGCCTATTCAGGGATTTACAACTGTTGATTTGGGATGTGAAAAAGGAAACAATGCTTACAACATTGTAAACAAAATTGAAGCTCCATTAAGTAATGCTTACCTTCAACTTTTTAACCAGCTATGGAATGATAAGGAAAAACTGCAGGAAGTAACTGATGTTGTTATTGAAAATATAACTGCTGCATATAACGAAAACGCTCCTGAGTTTCTGTACTTTGTTACTCTTTATAATATTTTTAATGAATTCCTTGAAGACATAAACGAAGATGTTTTACCTAATGAAGCAACGGGATTTAAGAATACTAAAATCTGGAACAAGCTTTATAATTTTCAGAAGGATGCTGTTCTTGCAATTATCAATAAGCTTGAAAAGTTTAATGGCTGTATTCTTGCTGATAGCGTTGGTCTTGGTAAAACTTTTACGGCTCTTGCTGTTATAAAATATTATGAGTGCCGTAATAAAAACTGTCTGGTGCTTTGTCCTAAAAAGCTTACTAATAACTGGAATACTTACAAGGATAACTACATAAACAACCCGATTGCAGAAGACCGCATGAATTATACTGTTCTTTATCATACTGACTTAAACAGAACTTACGGTAATTCTAACGGTATAGATCTGGCTCGTATTCGTTGGGATAACTACGATTTAGTTGTAATTGATGAATCTCATAACTTTCGTAATGGCGGTAAGCTTGAACTTGATGATGAGGAAGACGAAAAGTTCAACCGATATGCTGTTCTTATGCGTAATGTTATTCGTAAAGGTGTTAGAACAAAAGTTCTTATGCTTTCTGCTACTCCTGTAAATAACCGCTTTAATGACCTTAAGAATCAACTGGCTCTTGCTTATGAAGGAAATGAAAATAATATCAACGATAAATTAAACATTACAAAGCCTTTGTCTGATGTTTTTAGAAATGCTCAGAAAGCATTTAATAAATGGAGCGAATATCCGGAAAAAGAAAGAACAACAGAAAATCTTTTGCAGATGCTTGATTTTGACTTCTTTGAAATTCTGGACAGCGTAACAATTGCCCGTTCAAGAAAACATATTCAAAAGTATTATGATACTTCTGCAATTGGAACTTTCCCTAAACGAAATAAACCAGAATCTGTTTCAACACCTTTAACTGATTTACCAAATGCGGTAACTTACAATGAAATCTTTGACCATTTAATGAAGCTGTATCTTTCTGTTTATACGCCTTCTTTGTATATTTTGCCAAGCAAGCTTTCTAAATATACGGATATGTTTGATGACGAAATTGCGGTTGGTATTACTCAGATTGGTCGTGAACAGGGAATTAAAAGAATTACAGCCATCAGCTTGATGAAACGAATGGAAAGTTCTATTTATTCTTTCCGTCTCACTCTTGAGCGCATTAATGAACAGATTACAGAAACTATTCACACAATTGAACAGTATAAAACTTCTAAGGCAGCTGGCAAAATTGATGTTACTGATATTACAGAATCAATAGATGACTTAGACACAGAAGATATGAACGATGATATTTTCTCTATCGGTAAGAAAGTAAGAATTGATCTTGCTGATATGGATTACTTATCGTGGCAGCGTTCACTTGAACATGATAAAGAGATTTTTGATCTTTTGGATTCTCTTGTTCTTGATATTACTCCTGAACATGATTTGAAATTACAGGAATTAATCAGAAAAATAAAATATAAAATTGAACATCCAATTAATGAAGGAAACAAAAAAGTTATTGTCTTTTCTGCATTCTCTGATACAGCGGAATATCTTTATCAGAATATCTCTGGCGTACTCAAAAATGAATACAACGTAAATACTGCACTTATTACAGGAAACATTGACGGTAAGACTACTATAGAAAAACTGCCAAGAGATTTGAATACTGTTCTTACTTGTTTCTCTCCAATTTCAAAAGACAGAGATATTTTATTTGAAAAGAATCCTGGCGATATTGATGTACTTATTGCAACAGACTGTATTTCCGAAGGTCAGAACTTGCAGGACTGTGATTACCTTATAAACTATGATATTCACTGGAACCCTGTTCGTATTATACAGCGCTTTGGACGAATTGACCGTATTGGTAGTAAGAACGCAGTTATTCAGCTTGTAAACTTCTGGCCTGATATTTCGCTTGATGAATATATTAACCTGAAAGCTCGTGTAGAAACACGAATGAAGATTGTTGATATGACAGCAACTGGTGATGATAATATTATTGATCCAGAGCAGCAGAAAGACATGGAATACAGAAAAGCCCAGCTGCAGCGTTTGAAAGATGAAGTTGTAGATATGGAAGATATGACTT
Organism: Spirochaetia bacterium; assembly: GCA_022773305.1. Lineage (GTDB taxonomy): Bacteria > Spirochaetota > Spirochaetia > Treponematales > Treponemataceae > Treponema_D. The sequence continues at coordinate 8,971 of JALFAW010000308.1, read as the reverse complement.
CTGGAATTTCAATCATGGACTTGGGCTTAAATGAATTCAGACTGGACTTGCTTCAATATATTAAAGACGGACATTCAGTTGAGCATACTCCATTTGGTCTTCATGCTGTTGTGCAAAAAACAGATGAACTGCCGGAAGGAATTATTTTTGTATTAAAAAATCGTTCAAATTCTGTAAACATAAAGAACCAGAACAGACTCCATCCTTTCTATATGATTTACATTAGAAATGATGGGGGAATAGAAATAAATCATCTGGATGCAAAAAAACTTTTGGATACTGTGAGATTGCTTTGTAGAGGAAAATCAGAACCTATAAAGAATCTTTGTGATGCATTTAATAAAGAAACAAAGAACGGACGTAATATGAAAGATTGTTCGCGCTTACTCAGTGAAGCAATTGATTCAATTATTGAGAATAAAGAAGTAAGTGATATCGATTCTTTCTTAAGCGGTAATACAGTGGACTTCAAACATACACAGATTAAAGGTCTGGATGATTTTGAATTAATCTGCTTCTTTGTTGTAAAGGGAGAATAGAATGCTTAATCTCCCGGAAGTTACAGAACTAAGAAAGGCTTTACCGAAAGCCCAGATTTACAGAAAGTTTGAACTTACAAATGCTCAAGTTGCAAAGTTTGATGCTGACATAAGTCGGATTGATATTGTAAATGAAGTAAGTAGCAGAACGATTCCTGCAATTCAGGAAGGACAGAAAGTAAAAAGCTTTTATCTTTTGAGCGTTACTCTTAAGACAAAAGATTATGAGCCAAAGAATATTGAACGAATTGCAAAACTGATTCCGCAGAATCTTATTTTTGCATTACAGTTTGAAGAAGAGATTCAGCTGGCGGTGTTTTGTGAAAAGCTCTTCACTACAAAATGGATGCCGGAAACAAAAGCTTCAATTGAACTTTCTGGTTTGAACTTTGATGACGTTTGGGAAAATATCATCAAAAAGATAGAAGGTGGTGAATGGAATAACGACCTTACTCTTGAAGAAAATATCGAGATTAAGGAAAAGCAGGAAAAGCTACAAAAAGAAATTGAGCGGCTTGAAAAACTTGCACGTAAGGAAGTTCAACCTAAAAAGAAGTTTGAACTTGTAAATCATAAAAGAAAACTGGAAGAGGAATTAAATCTGTTATAATAAATTGAGGAAAATTATGGGAAACATTCACATTAATTCATTGAACATAGAAACATACAGAGGAATTAAAAATCTCAAACTTGATGGATTTACAGGAATAAATATTCTAACTGGAGATAACAACTGCGGAAAAACGAGTGTTTTGGAGTTGTTACAAGTTTCTGGAGATCCAGCATCTCCTATTGTTTGGAGCAGTCTTGGAAGGACTGAAAAATATCCTAATCCTACAAGAACTGTTTTTGAAAAGATTCGAGATTTGTATGATTTTACCTCTCCAAAATTAAGAATTGCATATTCAATAACAGATGACTTGAATGGATTTTCCGAAGTTGAAATCAAAGGAAATATTGAGAAAATAAAAACATCAAGACTTGAATACTGTAAGGAAGCTCATGTTGAATGTGAAAAAGGGCAAGAGTATTCCGAAGCTGAAATGATAAAATTGAAGTCTGATATTTACTATAACGGAAAACTTGTTGAAGATAGATTTGAGGTTTTTAATGTTACAAGGTTTGATGGTTTTGTTGAAAATGTAGTAAAGCCTTATAAAAAATATGAAGCTTTATATATTTCTCCAACAGTTTATCAGGCTGAGTGTCCTATGATTAAGGAAGTTTTTGATAACACAACCGTATTTAAAGATTTAGTAGAAATATTAAGAATTTTTGATGAAGATATTATTACGATAACCCCGACTGTTCGTGAATATGATATTCCTTTTCCTATGAAAAACAGTTTTCAGATTCTTTCGGAAAAATATGGAAAGGCTGTTCCATTGAGCGTATATGGTGATGGCATAAAAAAAGCTTTATGGATTGTTACTGCTGTAGTTGCTGCAAAAAACGGCGTTCTTCTTATCGATGAATTTGAAACTGCAATTCATACATCTGCAATGGATAAAATATTTGCCTGGATTCTTAAAACCAGTAAAAAACTCAATGTTCAGCTTTTTATGACAACTCATAGCAAAGAAGCCTTGCAGAAAGTTATTTCATTGGATTCTGATCCAGAATTAAAAGACGAAATTACTCTGTTTACTTTATATAGAAGAGATGGAAAAAATATTGCAAGAAGGCTTAGTGCAGAACGAGCAATAGAAGCTGATGAAAATTTTAATCAGGAGCTTAGATAATGAAGTCAATTATTATTTGTGAAGGCGAAACTGATTTTGTGTTTCTTCAGCATTTTATGAAAAGAGTAAATGGTTGGACTGACTCAAAGCAAAAACCAAATCCATCTTTTATATCAAGTGTGGATAATTCTCGCAGTCGCGATTTTATAAAGAATGCAGATATGCTTACTATCATTTCTTGTGGTGGTTGCGGAAATATAAAAACTGTGTTTGAAGAAGTTATTAGAAAGAATCAGAATGAAATTTTTGATGAAGAAAGATATTCAAAAATTGTTATTCTTACTGACAATGATGAAACTGGAATAGAAGCAAAAATTGTTTCTGAATTGAATGCTGTATCAGGAAATTCTGCACAAATACAAAACAATAGCTGGACAGATTTATCTTTTACAGATGCCACACAGAATCAGTTTAATTCTGAGCTTTTACTTCTTGTTATTCCTTTTGATGAAAATGGAGCATTAGAAACTTTTTTGTTAGGTTCCATTGCAAAGTCTGATTCTTATGATGCAGAAATTATCAGAAAGGCAAATGATTTTGTTGATAATGCAGATCCTCAGTTAAAATATCTTAATCACAGAGGTTTTGTAACAAAGGCGAAACTTTATGCTTATTTTGCAATCCGTATTGAACCGAGTGTTAATCAATTCAGACAGCGACAAGATATTCTAAAATCAGTTCCGTGGGAACAATACGAAAATATTAGAGATTGTTTTAAGGAATTGAGGAACTTATAAAAATAGTATGTCAAAAAAGGAGAAGTTTATATGACTGGCACAGAAATAACAAACATCATCAATGTTGTTGCAATTATTGTGATTCCTATTGTTGCAGTTGTAATTGGACGAATTTTACAAGATAGAAGCGAAAAACGTAAGGATAAAGTCAATGTTTTTACACACCTTATGTCATATAGAATGTTTGGGTATGTAAACCAGTATTCAGTTAATGTCTTGAATTCTGTTCCAATTGTATTCCATGATGATGACAAGGTTATTGAAAATTTCAACAATTATATTAATTCTCTTGCAATACGAAAAGAAGATGTTTCCATAAAAGAAAAGGAAATTGAAAATAACAAAACAAAAATGCTGGAAGCAATGGCAAAATCTTTAGGCTATAAAAAGATAAACTGGGAACTTATTCAGACTCCTTATGTACCAACAGGTTTAATAGATCAAATCGAAGCGGAAAATACTTTCAAAAAAGGACAGCTTGAAATGGCAAAAATCTTTGCAAATCCAGAGATTCAAAAAGCAAGTGTTCAACAAATAGGGCTGGAATTTGAAAAACATTTCAAAGATGGAAAGAAAGAGAATTGAAGTTATTTTAGAAAGCTTGAAGAGAAATTGAGGAACTTATAAATGTCAGTAACACAATATCAAAACAATGTTAATAAACTTGATAAAGAAATTTCTGATTTAGAGAAAAAGAAGGCTGGAGTTGATTCTGAAGTTGCAAAAATTGATGATTCTATAGCAAAAAACAGTAAATATATTTTAACTCATTCTAGTTCTTCATCAGCTAGTTCAAAACAGAGAGAAAATGAGAGATTAATGAGGAATAAAATTCAAAAGCAAAAAGAATCTGCTGATTTAATGAAGAAAATAGCAGATAAAAGAAACAAAAGAAATAGTGAATATATAAAGTTTCAAAAGGAACAGGAACGAGAGTCAAAAAAAATTGAGGTAGAAAATAGAAGAAAATTTGATAACTATCAGAATCAGATAAAGGCTTTGAATAATCAATTAAATATGCCAAAAGTAGTATTTCAGAACAATATTTCTGATTTGCCTGATGAAGATGAATATGATGTTTTTATATCCCATGCTTGGGAGGATAAGGAAGATTTTGTAGAAGAGTTTGTAATAGAACTTGAGAAACTTGGACTGAAAGTCTGGTATGACAAAGCAAAAATGAAGCTTGGTGATAGTATGCGTCAAAAAATTGATTCTGGTTTAAACAAATCAAAATATGGGATTGTAGTACTTTCTCCGAATTATATTGCAGAAGGAAAATACTGGACTAAAACAGAATTAGACGGTTTGTTTCAGTTGGAATCGGTAAATGGAAAAAGAATTATTCCAATTTGGCATAACTTGCAAAAGAAAGAAGTTATGGCTTTTAGCCCAACAATTGCTGGAAAATTTGCTGCTTCAACAGCAACTCAAACACCTGAAGAAATTGCAAAACAAATAAAAGAGTTATTTGAAGATTAAATTCACTGGAGAGAAAAATGGTAAATCCTAATATACAAAAGGCACAGGAATTTTTTTATTCAGATAAATATTTATCTGAATTTTATGAAAGTGCCTTAAAAAGTTTTAATGATAAAAGTAATCCTCTTAGGTTATGCAATTTTACGTGTAACATCCGAGAATTGTTACGAGAAAAGCTTTCAAGAGATGCACCTGATGACGATGTTATTAAATGTTCGTGGTGCAATAGTAATTATTTAGATAATGATGGAAAGCCAACAAGAAAAGCTAGGTTACGATATTACCTATTATATTCAATGGATAATGCGACAGTAGATGAGAGATTTCAAGAAAAAATAACTGATATAGAAAAGGAATATGGGGAGCAAATCAATAAGTTAAGCAAATATACTCATGTAACGGAAAATGTTTTTTATATGTCTGAGTATGACAAAGACAATCAGTTTAATGAAGTTATTGATTTGTTGGCTTACATAATTGATTTTCTGGCTGCGTCTGAAAAAATGACTTATAAAGAAATAGAATCATTTTTGTATGATGATATTTCAGATCATGTATATCATGATTATTTAGATTCTGAATTAGATGTTCTTTCGACACATACTCGAATTGAAGATGTTAATGGAATAGAGTTTTCAATTGCAGATATAGATAAGGATTATATTTACATTGAAGGAACAGCTGAATTAGAGGTTAATCTTCAGAATGGAAGTGATTCTGAAATGGAAAGAGGGGACGGTTTTGCCTTTGATATGACTTTTGATTTAGATTTTTCAGTAAAAATCGATATATCAAATTTAAATGAAAAAGAATACATATACGAACCAGTTAATACTGATAAGTTTTATGAATAAAAAGGAGCAATAAATGGAACACTTAAAAATGCACACCATTAACAAGGTTGATGAGAATGTAAGCAAAATTGCTGCGTTATTTCCAAACTGCGTAACCGAAGCAAAAGATGAAAACGGCGAGATTACCCACAAGATTGACTTTGATATGCTGAAACAGGAACTTTCGCATTCCCTGGTTGAAGGTCGTGAGGAACGATATCAGTTTACCTGGCCAGATAAAAAGCAGGCGATTCTTACTGCAAATGCTCCTATAAATAAAACTCTCCGTCCTTGCCGTGAAGAAAGTGTGAACTTTGACGAAACAGAAAACCTTTACATTGAAGGTGACAATCTTGAAGTGCTTAAACTTTTGCAGGAAACATATCTTGGAAAAATCAAGATGATTTATATTGATCCGCCCTACAATACTGGAAACGATTTTGTGTACAATGATGATTTTAGAACTAAGAACTTAGAGTTTAGAGAGAAAAGCGGGAACTTTGATGAAGAAGGAAACCTCCTTGTAGACAACTACACCCGCAACACCGAAAGTAACGGAAGATTCCACACCGACTGGCTCAATATGATTTACCCAAGATTGAAGCTTGCAAGGGATTTGCTGAGTGACGATGGGGTGATTTTTATTTCGATTGATGATAATGAAGTTGAAAATTTGAAGAAAGTTTGTGATGAGATTTTTAATAATGGAAATTTTATAAATCTAGTCACAGTGAAAACAAAAATTGGTGGTGTGTCTGGGAGTTCTGAAGGAAAAAGTTTACGAGGTGCTACAGAATATCTTTTGATATATGCTAAAAGCAGAGATAATTTAATTTTTAATCCAGTTTATATAAAAACAAAACTTTCAACAAAGATAAAAAATTATGAAGAAAATGGAAAAAGCTGGAAATATACTTCTGTTCTTACAAAATTAGAGGGAAAAACACTTATAAAAGAAGATACAGCTAAAAAGATGAAATTCTACGGTTATAAAGTTGTTGAATCAAAATCGATTTCAGCATTTGCAAAAGAAAACAAAATAACAGAAGAACAGGTTTATGACCAATATGCTGATAAAATCTTTCGTACTACAAATGCACAAAGTAGTATCAGACAAAATGTTCTGGACGAAACAAAAAATGAAAACTATGAAATGATAGGATTAGAATATACACCGATAAAAGGAAAAAATGCAGATTCAGAAATTGAAATACTTTATAAAGGTGACCAACGTAATATGATGATGTTCTTGTCTGATGCTGTGACAAGAATTGATGGTGAATATTTCTATCTAGATAAAATAACAACATTATGGGATGACATTCTTTACAATAATTTAGCTAAAGAAGGTGATGTTGATTATTCAAACGGTAAAAAGCCAATTTTCATGATTAACCGATTAATCGAAATGATAGCAAATAAAGATGATATTATTTTGGATTTTTTTGCAGGTTCTGCAAGTTCAGCTCATGCTACTGTAGAAATGAATAAGAAAAAAAATCTAGGTTTAAAGTTTATAATGGTTCAACTTCCCGAAGATTTAGATGAATCATACAAGAATGCTGATTCTAATGGGAAAAAAGATATAAAAGTTTTACTTGATTATCTTGATAAAATGCAAAAACCTCATTTACTAACTGAAATTGGAAAACAACGTCTAAGAAATGTTGGAAAACAAATTTTGGAACAAGTTCAGAAAGACAAAGAAAAGTCACACGGATTGGATTTTGTTAACGTAAAATCTGATGAGAACTTATTATTTAATGAAACGCCGTTAGGCGTTTCCAATCCATGTGACAATATCGGGGGCGTTGCGGGGGTGTCCCCCGCAGAGGGGGTAGCGGAAAACGCGCAAGCGGTTGGAGCGAGGGGGAGACTTCCCCCTTCTGGCAACTACAAACTCGACATCGGCTTCCGCGTCTTGAAATGCGACACATCAAATATGGAAGATGTTTACTACACTCCTGACCATCTCGACAAACAGGACTTGTTCAAAAACAACATCAAATCCGACCGCACAGCAGAAGATTTACTTTTCCAAGTGATGCTTGATTTAGGAATAATGCTTTCAAGCAAAATCCAGACAAAGCAGATTGACGGCAAAACCGTTTACTATGTTGAAGGTAAGTATCTTGTAGCGTGTTTTGATGAAGATGTAACAGAGGAAACAATCACAGAAATTGCAAAAGAAAAGCCTTACTACTTTGTAATGCGTGACCCAGCAAATTCAAAAGATGGCGACAGCCTTATCACTAACTTTGAACAGATATTTACAACTTATAGTCCTGATACAGTACGTAAAATACTGTAAACAGGTTTATTTTTATATCGAAATATGGGATAATATCGATATGAAACTAAACCTTGGAAGGTAGCGACATGGACGAGAAAATAATGGAGACTGCAAAACAGAACGGAAATCTCATAACCACGGCACAAGTTCGTACCATCGGACTGTCTAATACCATGCTGTCAAAATATGTGGACTCTGGCTCTTTAATCCGTGTGTGTCATGGAGTTTACGCTTTGCCTGATAGTGTAATAGATGATATGTACGTTTTAAACCTCAGAAGTCAGAAAATTGTATTTTCCCATGAAAGTGCTCTTTTTCTTAATGGCATCTCGGACAGAACACCTTTTTCTGCAACGGTAACTATCCCTTCCAATGCGGCTGTTTCTGCTGATATAAAAAGTGAATGTACTTGTTTTTACATTCAGCCGGATTTATATGAACTTGGACTTGAAGAACGAAAGACGACATTCGGAAATTCTGTCCGCTGCTATAATGCAGAAAGAACAGTCTGTGACATTTTGCGGAGCCGTTCCCGCATGGACGAAGAGACTGTTGTTTCCGCTGTAAAAAACTATGTGCTGTCAAAAGACAAAGAACTTTTTCGCCTTTATGAATATGCGCAGAAGTTCAAGGTTTCTGAGCAGGTCAGAAAATACATGGAGGTGCTTGTATGAAACAAACAACGGCAAAGGCAATGAGCCTTCGTGCAAAGATAAATAATTACGCAAAAGAGCATGGAATCCTTGCACAGGTCGTTTTGCAGAATTATATGTTTGAGTGCCTTTTGGATAGAATCTCACGCTCAAAGTATGTGGATAATTTTGTAATTAAGGGCGGAATCCTTGTCAGCTCGCTTGTAGGACTTGATGTGCGCTCTACCATGGATATGGACACAACTCTTGTTCATCTTTCCCTTACCGAAGAAAAGATAAAGGAAGCCATGAATGCCATTATAGCCGTTCCTGCCGATGATGGAATCGTTTTTAATTTCGTTTCTGTTGAACCTATTAGAAAAGATGATGTTTACGGCGGTTTCTGTCTTAGGCTTGATGCAAAATACGAGAGTATAGAAACTCCGCTTTCGATAGATATTTCAACGGGAGATGTAATAACACCTGAACCGATGAACTACGGCTATAAAAGACTTTTTAATAGCGAGAACGTCATTCCCTTACGTTCTTATCCGCTAGAAACAGTGCTTGCTGAAAAAATTGAAACAATAATCACACGCGGCATTTTGAATACTCGACCTCGTGATTTTTACGATGTATATATTCTGACAAAAACTCAAGGATACAATGCCGAAACTTTGCGTAAAGCTATTTCTGCAACATCGGAACATCGC
>JALFAW010000277.1 GCA_022773305.1 Spirochaetia bacterium | reverse complement strand
GAGGAAAGCTTTTTTTGCTATAAGCATTTATCACACACCCGCATAGCGGGTGGTTGCTTGTGCGCCTGCAAGCATGCGCACCGGCTCACGAGCCGTAATACGTCGAGTCAAGGCACGCTAACGCTTAAAGCCTTGACTTCGACGTTTTTAGGGTTTGTAATAAATCCTAAATCATAAAGGCCTCTGATCCAGAGACCTTCTTTCATTTGTTAATCACCTATTTTTTTTGTAATTTTTGCCCCTGCAGTACCTCCAGTAATCACACCACCAACTAATCCAATTGTCCATCCAACTGCAGCCCCTACTGGTCCACCTACTACAAATCCTAATACAGCTCCTCCACTGCAACCTGCTAATCCACCCGCCATTGTTGTTCCTGTTGTTACTACTGTTTTTTTTGTAATTGTCATAATTTCTTTAGTTTCCATTTTGTTTCCTCCAATCTTAATTGTTTTACTACTTTGAAATATTCCTTTTTTTACCTATTCTTCTTCCAATTCCTTTGTTTTTTCATAAACATCTTCAACACCTTCTTCAATCGTCTTTTTTCCTTTAAGAACTTCCAACCCAGTTTCAAAACCAATTTCCAATACATCCCACAAACTCATATTGAGCCTCCTATTAAAATCTGAATGAATCTTTGCATCCACTGCTATTTCACCATCTGCAGTTTTTTTTCATTCATATTATTTTTTTATCTTCACCTTATATAGATAGAGGGATTGTACAAAAGTTGACAATTTTTTTTAAAAAGTGCAAAAAAAAGTGGCAATTCACCAGATTCACGCAAAAGAACCTGATTCAACTTTCCGCTAATCTGACTAGCACTAGAAGCGGCATAAAAGGTGAAAATACCCGAATTTTGAAGCAGATATTTTAATTAGTAACAAAGAATTGGAAAAAACGCCGTCGAACAATTCGACAGCGTCTTGATGGGAAGTTTCAAGTCCTGATAACTGTCTCCCTGATTATGAAGAGCTCTAAAACTAGCAGTAATTTGAGTTCCTGCATTAATCATTGCTGAGAGATTCTTAAATCGAGCATTATTCAAAGGATACTGAGAGAGGGGCTGATATTTTTTTGGACAAAGTTTCATCACTTTAGTTGAAAAGCGGCAGATTTCATATTCATGCTTTTCTTCTACTTCAAAACCATATTCTTAAATGATATTTTTTTTGGGAATTGGTTCTTTAATTACGCAAATTTCCCGATATCACAATTTAAAGTCTTGCAGATTTTGTATAAAGTTTCTATTGCTTTTTATAGTCTGCTTTCATTTAAAAATACTTGCTCTTATTATATCACAGGTTTGCTTATTTGTTACAAAGTTACCTTTAAAAACTGAAGTTTTTAGAGGTTCCCTACACTTAATATCACGAAAAGGGAATGTTGTTTTGAATATTTTTTAACATTTTGCAATTTGATTTTTTTTGGATTTTATGCTGTTTACATGGTATAATTACTGTCATGAAAGATAAAAATAGTTCTGTTGCAGGTGAATATTTCAGTTATTTTATTCCGTGTGTTTTGATGGCTATTGCAACTCAGAGTGCGAGCATTATTGATAAGGTTTTTATCGGCAATTTTGTAAATCCTGTGGAAATGGGAGCGGCTAATGCCTGTGTGCCGATTACTCAGTTTGTTTATACTCTTTCCGTGCTTATTGGAGTGGGGGCTTCGGCTGTTATTTCGGTGCTGAAAGGGCAGAAAAAGGAGGAGGACTGTAACCGTGTTCTTGGAGCTGCCGTTTTGTGGAGCATTTTTTTTGGTCTTTTCTTTTTAATTTTTCTTATTGTCTGTTCGGATTTTGTCCTTGCGTTCCTGCTGAAAGATAAATCTATTCAGGAACTTGCAAAGGCTTACTATTTGATTTTTATTTTTATGGTTCCGTTTAGGTTGGTTTCTTCTGTTGTTCAAAACATTTCTCGTGCAGACGGTTTTCCTAAAATTGGTTCAGTTGCGGTGATTGTTTCTAATATCTGTAACGTGTTTTTTAACTGGCTTTTTATGGGACCTATGGAAATGGGTGTTCGCGGTGCCTCTTATGGCACTTTAATCTGTTTCTTTGTGGAATGTGTTATAAATTTAAGTTACTTTTTGTGCAAAGGTCGCACGTTCAAGTTGTGGTTTAAAGGTGCATTGGCTAAAACAGGAAGTATTTTTTCTATGGGACTTTCTGCGTGCATTGGTACTGGTTTGATTGCGTTTAAACTTGTAATTTTGAATAATCTTGCGGAAAAACTGAATGGAGAAACTGGTCTTGTTGTTATGGCGGTGTGCCTTTCCTGCCTTTCTCTTGCGAGTATGTTCAGTGCAGGTGCCAACAACGCTATGCTGCCGCTAGCCGGTAAATATTTTGGTTCCAAAGATATGGAGAATTTTAAGTGCGTTATAAAGTTTTCTGCAATTACACTCTTTTTGTTTACAACGGTAGTTGTCATTTTGCTTGAGTTTTTTGCAGGAGCGTTTACTCATCTTCATGGTGTGCAGAACGAGGTTGAAGTGTACCTTTGCGTTCAGAGTATACGGATTTACGCAGTGAGCCTTTACGGAATGTGTTTTACATTTTTTATGATTTACCTTCTTCCTGTTATTGGGAAAAAATTGATTTCTACGATGATGAGCATTTGCGAAGGTTTTGCATTTATCGTTCCGCTATGTTTTGTTTTCAGCAGTTTTATGGGATTAAAAGGAATTTGGGTTGCGTTTATTGTAACTGAAATTCTTACTGTGGGAGTTTACTTTGCAGGAAATAAAATTATTAAAAAAAATTGATAAAAAATAGTGAGGATTGAATTTATGGAAAAAACTTCTCACCTTACCTCCAGTCAGAATGGTGTTTATTTTGAAAATTATCAGAATCCAGAAAGGACGATGTACAACTTACCGATTTGCTACAAGTTTGAAAAAGGCATTGATGCAAATCGTCTTTACGAAGCTGTAAAAAAACTCTGTTCAAAATATGAAGTTTTTGCACTTACAATCAGAAATATTGACGGAACCTTTTATAATATTGTTAATGAAGAAAAAAGGACTCAATACATTCAAGAACGCGTAAAACTGCACCCGACAGTAAGCGAAGACGAAATCAAAAAAGTTTCAAAAAATTATTTACATCATTTTAAACTGGAAAATTCACCACTTTATTATATTGATATTTACCCTACGGAAAATGCGGTCTATCTTTTTACTGATATTCATCATGCAATTTGGGATGGAACTTCTATTGCCATTTTTGGGAAGGCTCTTAAATCAGCTTATGAAAATGAGGAACTGCCGGACGAATTGATTTCTTATGAGCAGCTTTTGGCAGACGAAAAAGAACTTGAAAAGAACGGAATTAAACAGGCTGATTTTGAATATTACGAAAAACTTTTGGACGGAAGCGAGGCAGAAGGAATCCTTTGCGGAGATTTGTATGATAAAAACAGCGATAGTGCAGACAATTCAAAATCGATAAAAGAATATGTTTACGAAATTTCTGTAGAAGAAGAAAAACTTGTTTCTTTTGCAAAGGCAAACGGCATTACGGAAAATGCAATTCTTATCAATAGTTTTGCTTATCTTCTTTCTATATATAATTGTTCTGACGAGGCAATTTTTTCTACGGTAACAGCAGCACGAAGAAGTGCGGAGTATAAATCAAAGTTCGGAATGCTCGTAAAGTCATTTCCATTTTATTCAAAATTTAACGAAGACCAAAATATTGTGGAAATGCTGAAACAAAATTCAGAAATGTATAAGCAGAATTTGATTCATTCCACTGTTGATTTTGGACGGCTTGTAAACGAACTTCATTTTTCAAGTGAAATAAATTTTGTTTTTCAAGGTCATTTTTATGATTCCTTTGAAATTGACGGTTCAAAATGTACTACTAAACGTTTATTTACCGATGACTCAATTTCAGATTTTGTTTTTTTTGTTTTAAAACAAAACGGAAAGTATTTTGTATCATTGGATTACAATGCGTCAAAATATTCTGAAACGTTTATCAAATCTTTTGTCGGTGCATATCAAAAAGTTATAGAAGGATTTTTGCAAAAGGCAACGCTTAAAGAAATTGAATTTACTGATGATGAAGCGTTTAAACTTTTTGAAAGTTTTAAAGGCAAGTCTGTAAAAGTTGATGAAAACCATACAGTTTTGGATTTAATAAGAAATCAGATTAAAAATCATCCTGAACACACTGCGGTCGTTTTTAACGAAAAGCGGATTTCTTATAAGGAACTTGATTTGATTACAGGTGCTTTGGCATCAAAAATCAGTTCGTTTGGAATAGAAAAAAACAGTTTTGTTTCGATTTTGATACATCGAAGTCATTTTATGCCGCTTTGTTCTTTTGGAGTTCTGCGCACAGGAGCCGCTTATCAGCCTCTTGATCCTTCTTATCCTAAAGAACGCCTGAACTACATGATGAAAGATGCAGGTGCAAAACTTTTAATTTGTGACAGAGATTTGCGTAGCCTTGTTGATGAATATGATGAAAACGTTATTTTTACTGACGAAATTGAACTGGACTGTACAAAAATTTTAAAACAAAATCAGAATGAGAATGGCACAAAAGGTGGCGGAAACGGTATTTTTAATTGTGCAGATATAAAGGGCGAAGATGCATTTATCATCCTTTACACATCTGGAACAACCGGCGTACCAAAAGGTGTTGTACTTGAACATAGAAATCTTGCTGCCATCATTTCTTACCAGCTTAGAGTTTCGGCAATTAATCAAAATACAAAGTATGCAGCTTATGCAAGTTACGGTTTTGATGCAAATATGCTTGACACTTATCCTGTTTTATGCGGAGGTGGAGAACTTCATATTCTTGATGAAGAAATTCGCTTGGATTTAGGTGCAATTGAAGAATATTTTAAGAAAAATCAAATTACCCATGCGTTTATGACTACTCAGGTTGGCAGAGCGTTTGCAGAAATGACAGACTGTGAATCTTTAAAATATCTGAGTACTGGTGGTGAAAAACTTGTTCCCCTTAAATTTAAAAAAGACTTAGAGTTTATAAATATCTACGGACCTACAGAATGTGCAATCTATGTAACAAGTGCAAAAATTGCAAGTGGACAGAATTTTATTCCGATTGGCAAACCGAACGACAATCTGATTTTGTATATTGTTGATAAAAACAACAGACTTTTGCCTTATGGAGCGAAGGGCGAACTTTGTGTAAGCGGACCTCAGGTTGGACGCGGTTACCTTAATCTTCCAGAAAAAACGGCCTCTGCATTTGTAAAAAATCCGTTTATGACGAACGCTCCTTACGACAAAATGTACAAAACCGGGGACATTTGTTCGTGGCTGGAAGACGGCAGTGTATCGATTGCAGGAAGAAACGACGGTCAGGTAAAAGTACGCGGATTCAGAATTGAACTTACCGAGGTCGAAAAAATTATCCGTGAATTTAAAGATGTAAAAGATGCAACAGTTATTGCAGTAGATAGTCCTGCTGGCGGAAAAATGCTTGCCGCATACATCGTGTCTGACAAAAAAATTGAAAAAAAAGCCCTTGCAGACTTTATTCTTTCAACAAAACCGCCGTATATGGTTCCATCTTCAATAATGCAGATAGAAAAAATTCCGCTTAATGTAAACAGCAAGGTCGATAAAAGAAAACTTCCGCCTCCAGTTTTTGAAGAAGAAGAAATTGTGCCACCTTCTACCGATGTGCAGAAAAAAATCTGTGCCGTCGTTTCCGAACTTCTTGGAATTCCGCAGGAAAAAATTAGCATAAATGCACATCTTGCAAGTTACGGGCTTACATCGATTGCAATGCTTAAATTGAACGTTATGCTTGGAAAACTTTTTGATGTTCCGCTTAAAACTTCTGAACTTAAAGAAAACAATACGGTTTCGCTGATAGAAAAACTTCTGCTTTCTAAAAAGAAGACCGATTCTTTTGTGCGTCTTAAAGATTATCCGCTTACGATGACGCAGATGGGTATTTTTGTTGAAACTTCAGCTAATCCAGAAACTACGGTTTACAACATTCCGACCTGCTTAAAACTCGATTCTTCAATTAATTTGGAACGTTTAAAATCGGCTGTGGAAAATGCGATTAACGCTCATCCTTATCTAAAAGTAAAACTTTTTACAGATGCAGATGGCGAAGTTCGTGCAAAAAGAAATGACGATGCGCTGCCTGTTGTGGAATTTGTAAAATGCGATTCGCTTCCTTCTAAAGAAAAACTTCTTAAACCGTTTTATCTTTTAAAAGATAATTTATACCGTGCAAAAATTTTCTGTACAAAGGACGCATCTTATCTTTTCCTGGAAGTTCATCATATTGCAGCTGACGGAGAATCGCTTGCAATCATTCTGCACGATATTAGTGAATCTTATGCAGGAAAACCGCTTGAAACAGAAGTTTTTACCGGCTACGAAATTGCACTTGAAGAAGAAACCGCCCGCGAAACAAAGCAGCTTAAAGATGCGGAAGATTATTATTCTTCGGTTTTTGGAGGATGCGACCCTAACTGTTTTATCCCAAAATCCGCTGATGAGTGCGAAATTCTGGGAACTTATGGATGTCTTGAAATGGAAAGCAGCACAAATTTGACGGCTGTTAAAAAGGTTTGTGAAAAAATCAATGTTTCGATGAATGCATTTTATCTTTCGGCATTTGGATATCTGCTTGCAAAATACCTTTATCGCGAAGATTCTGTCTTTACAACAATTTACAATGGCCGCAACGATTCCAGAATGGCAAATACTGTTGATATGCTGGTAAAAACGCTTCCTGTTTATGTTAACATCGAAAAAAATGATGATGTTGCAGAACTTTGTCGCATTACGCAATCTCAATTTATGGACAGCATGGCAAATGACTTGTATTCGTTTGCCGAAATCAGCCAAAAGTTTGGAATAAAGGCGGACATTCAGTTTATTTTCCAAGGGGATTTGTTTAATTTTGATTCACTTTGCGGAAAACCTGCAGAAAGAATTCCTCTTCAGTTGAATGCGGCAAAAACACCTTTAGATATAAAAGTGTTTATTATTGACGACAAAATTTCTTATAAAGTTGAATACAAAGCAGATTTTTACGAGGAAACCTTTGTCCGCCATATTTTAAAAAGTCTTGATATGGCTGTAAAAGGATTTTCGGAAAAACAGAAATTATCTGACATTTCTCTTGTTTCAGAAGAGTCTTTAAAAGTTTACGATGCTTTGAATGACAACAATGTTGATTTTAACGTTGTAAGCGTTAATAAACTTTTTGAAAACCAAGTGCGAAAAAATCCGGAACGAACTGCCGTTATTGTGAATGAAGAATCTCTCACTTATGGTGAACTGAACAAATTTGCAAACAGAATTGCTCATGCACTCATAAAACGTGGCGTTCATAAAGATTCAATTGTAGGAATGGTTTTTGACCGCACAAAAGAGATTTTTATTGCAGAACACGGAATTTTAAAATCTGGAGCGGCTTTTCTGCCTATGGTGGAAGAATACCCGGATGATAGAATTTCTTTCTGTCTGCACGATGCAGCAAGTCCTTTTGTGCTAACGACAGAAAAAATAAAAGCCGAACGTGCCACTCTTTTTGAAGAAGCAAAACCGTGTCAGGTCCTTACAATAGAAGAATTGATTCAGGAAGGTGCTGACGGTTCCTGCGACAAAAATCCTGACCTTGAAATTCCAGTGGATAGCCTTGCTTACTGTATTTACACTTCCGGCTCAACAGGAAGACCAAAAGGCGTAATGCTTGAACACAGAAATATGTGCAATTATGTTACTTTCAACGAAAAAAATATTTCGCATTATTCACTGGTGAATGGCATAAAAACTTCACTCTCCGTAACTTCAATTGCTTTTGATATGTCGATTACAGAACGTTACATTTCGCTTTGCAACGGCATAACACTTGTAATGGCAACGCTGGATGAAATTCATAATCCATTGCAGTTGAATCAGCTTATGCTTAAACATAAAGTTGAAACTATTGTCTGCACGCCAAGTTTCCTTTCTAGTCTTTATGATTTTGAAGAACTGCACACATCATTAAAAAATCTGAAAGCTGGTCATATTGGCGGAGAAAATCTTCCTGACACACTTGTAAAAAAGATAAAAACTTTGAACCCAAAATTTCACCTAATAAACGGTTACGGTCCTACAGAAACAAGCGTTGCACCTACTGCCAGCGAAAGTGAAATCGGACATCGGGTTATGATTGGTCGCCCAGGGCCAAATGTAAAATGCTTTGTTGTTGATAAAAAACTCAATCTTCTTCCGCCGGGAATGCAGGGTGAACTTTTAATCTGCGGAAAAGGTGTTGGACGTGGTTATGTAAATCTTCCTGAAAAAACAAAGGCCGCATTTATTGAGTACAAGGGATGCAAGGCTTATCATTCTGGTGATAAAGTGCGCATCACTTCAAAAGGAATTCTGGAATGTTTTGGTCGTTTGGACAATCAGGTTAAACTTCGCGGTTTAAGAATTGAACTTGACGAAATTGAAAACGTGATTTCAAGCTACAACAAAATCAGACTTGTAAAAGTGATTGTGCGTAACAACAGCACGGAAGATTATCTTGCAGGATTTTTTACGGCTGACACTCACATAGACATAAATGAACTTAAAAATTATCTTGCAGCAAAACTTACTCCGTATATGATTCCAGACGCACTTATGCAGCTGGATGAAATGCCTTTAAATTCAAACGGAAAAATTGACAAAAAAGCCTTGCCGGAAACCACAGTTCAGTTTGATGAAGCAGAATATGTTGAACCTGCAAACGATTTGGAAAAATTCTTCTGCGAAGTTTTCGAAAAAGTTTTAAAGCGTGAAAAAATTGGAGCAACAGAGAACTTCTTTAAAATCGGCGGAACAAGTTTGAGTGCAACGCGTGTTGTAAGTTTTGCAATTTCTAAAGGCTACAATCTTGTTTATAAAAACGTCTTTAAAAATCCAACTCCACAGCTTCTTGCAAAATTCATAAATGAAAATCTGGGAGCAGACGGTTTGGCAGATTCAAAAAATTTGGCAAATGGCGGCGTTGCTGAAAATGCCTCAGAAATTCTAAGGACAAAAGAAATTCGTCCTGCATTGCGCGGTAACACAATTGACCAGCTTGATGATATTTCGTTTACACCGCTTGGAAATGTTCTTCTTGCCGGCTGTACTGGATTTTTGGGAATTCATGTTTTAAAAGAACTTTTGAACGACCAGAACAGAAAAATTTACTGTCTTATTAGAAAAGGTGGCGAAGATTCTCTTGAAAAACGACTCAACACAATGTATTTTTACTATTTTGCAGAAAGTTTGGAATCTGCTTTTGGTAAACAGATTTATATGATTGAAGGTGATATCACAGAAGAAAATTTGACTGAAAAATTGCACGGCTATAATTTTACTGAAATCATAAACTGTGCTGCCTGCGTTAAGCATTTTTCAGCCGATGATTCAATCGAAAAAGTCAATTTCTATGGAGTTGAAAATCTTATAAAGGTTGCACTTGATAAAGGTGCAAAACTGATTCATGTTTCTACAACAAGCGTTGCCGGCGAAGGAGGCTCAGAATTTGATGAAAATTTCAGGATGATCGAAACGATGTGCGACTTTGGACAGATTCATGAAAATCAGTATATTGATTCAAAACTTAAAGCTGAACTTGCCATTTTGGATGCGATTGAACAGAAAGGCTTAAAAGCAAAAATTGTTCGCGTTGGAAATCTTTCGAGCCGCCAGAAAGACGGTGAATTCCAGATTAATGCAAAAACAAACGGATTTATGTCGCGCTTAAAGGCATATAAAATTCTTGGCGTGTTCCCAGTTGAACTACTAGATTCAGAGGTTGAATTCTCGCCGATTGATTATGTGGCAAAATCGCTTGTTCTTCTTGGCGGAACACCAGATAAATTTACCGTGTTCAACAACAGAAACTGTCATACAGTTCATTTTGCAAACATCATTGAAGCGTGCAACAATTTTGGAATGAAGGTTGATATTGTTAAACAGAAAGATTTTGACCAAATGCTTTCGGCTTCCCTGAACAACGAGGAAAAAACGGTGCAGGTTTCTTCGCTGCTTTCTTACCGAAACAACGAAGGAAAAAGCCGCCACGCAATCAGAAATGACAACAGCTTTACGATTAAGGCTTTGTATCGTCTTGGATTCAGCTGGCCTATTACCGGTCAAATTTATATTCAAAAATTCTTACAGGCACTTGAGATGCTTGGATTTTTTGATGAATAAGAAAGTCTTTTCTATAAAAAAATGTCCGCTCAAAGCGGCGGGTTCCATTGGAGGATAATATGATTATAAAAAAAACAACAGAAGGAAGTGAAGCTACATTGTTTCTTGACGGCTGGCTTGACACTCAAGCTGCTCCGGAACTTCAAGCTGAACTGGAAAAACTTGGAGAGAATGTCAAAAACCTTGTTATCGATATGAAAGGTCTTGAATACATTTCTTCATCAGGTGTTCGTCAGGTTGTTTCTGCATATAAAAAGATGAATGGAAATCTTACCGTAAAAAATGTTTCTGAAAGCATAATGAACATTTTTAAAGTTACAGGAATTGATAAAAGGATAAATTTTCAGTGAAAAAATCTAAAAGCCTGCGTGTTCCGATTCTTTTAAAAATAGCCTCACTGTTTGTAATCGGGCAGATTTTGTCGTTAGTAGTTTTTCTCGTGTTCAGCAACAATTATCTTGTAAAAAAGGCAATAGAAGAAAAAAAAGATTCTGCCTTAGCTTCAAGACTTGCTTTGATGACTTCGATAGGTTCAGAAGAAGGACTTATTCAGTTAAGCGAAGATTCTGATTTTCGCTCAAGTGTACATAAAACAGCCAGATGGATATGTCAGAATATGCAGTTTAGATATCTGTATATGTATACTTTAGATGAAAAAAATTCCAGACACTATCTTATATGCGCTGCCGCAGATGATGAGGACAACAAAATAGCTAATGAACATTTTGGTTTTGGTTCCATACAGAAAGTCGAAAAACTTTACAGTGCAGAAATTGAAGTTTTACACGAAAACAGCAAAGTCGCATACAACGTTATTGATAATGATTACGGAAATGTTTATATGTTTATTATGCCGGTTAAGGATAAAAATGGTAATGTTCTGGCGTTGATTGGTGCCGATTTCAGCATAGACAACATTTTAAAACTAAAACGCAAGCAGCTCAGTTTTATCATTCTTATAAATCTTCTTGTATTTGCCCTTGAACTTGCTATTGCACTCATACTCATAAGGCAATTAGTTATCCGCCCGATTATTTTGACGGCACGCCGAATGAACAGATTTGTAGCTGACCGGGATATTTCCTTTGTGTCAAAAAAGCGGATTTTCAAAGACGAGATAAGTGATATAGAAAATTCGTTCCAAAAGATGGAAACTGACATTTTTGATTATATTAAAAAAATTGAATCACTTTCTTATGAAAAAGCCCAAAACACTGCCCAGCTTGAAATTGCACAGAAAATTCAGAACGGAATAATCCCAGAAGAAATGAATATTTCTGGCAGAGGTTATGATATTTTTAGTTGCATGCATCCTGCACAGGAAGTTGGCGGAGATTTTTACGACATTTTTAATATCACAAAAGAAAAAATCTGTGTGGTTGTGGGCGATATTTCTGGTAAAGGAATTGCAGCGGCTCTTTTTATGGCAATAGTAAAGACAGTCATAAAATCGAAGGTAATTTCAGGAAATCGGCTTTCCATCGCCTTAAACGAAGTAAACAGAGAAATTGCACTTTCTAATCCGGAAAATATGTTTGCTACGGTTTTTCTGGCAGTTCTTGACTGCGAAACTGGAGAACTTACCTTTGCCAATGCCGGTCATAATGCACCGGTTTTGATAAAAGACAAAGTTTCGTACCTTGAAACAGACCAGGGAATTGCGATCGGGCTTTTTGAAGATGCAGATATAAAGGAAGACAGCATAACACTTTCTTCCGGGGAAGGAATTCTAATCTATACTGACGGCATAACCGAGTCCATAAATTCAGAAAAAAAACAATATGGAGAAGAATCCCTTGCCCAAACAATAGACGGCGTAAAGACAGGCAGTTCCAAAGAAATTGTGAACACAGTAGTTGATTCCGTCCAAACTTTTACAGGTTCGCTACCGCAGTTTGATGACATTACTTGTGCAGCACTCATTTTTCGCGGAAAAGAAAATCATAAAATTTTGTCCCCGAATATGACATCTTTTGAAAAAATAAAAAATACGATTCTTTTACAATTTGGAAATACAGAACGCAGCCGCACAATTATTATGGTTTGCGAAGAAATGTTTTCAAATATAGTAAATTATTCGGAAACGGACGAAGTTTCATTTTTGAGCGAAAAAAAAGACGGCATTTATTCTGTTACATTTACAGACAACGGCATTCCGTTTAATCCTATTGAATCCAGCGTAAAGGAGCGGGATTTTGAAGAACTAGACCAGGGCGGCATGGGAATAAAAATTGCCCTAAAGAATACAAAAGAAATGCTTTACAGCCGCACAGACGGAAAAAACGTGCTGACACTCAAGTTTGAAGTTGATGTTCAGTAGAACAAATTTCTCATTTGGGCTTTTTTTCATCTTTCTTCATAAACGCAAAAAACATAGCCGTCTTCTGTCCATTGCTTAAAATGTGAATCAGGGGGAAGACTTAACCTGCCTTCAATGAAGTCGGAAAGAGAAATATCTGTTGCTTTTGCATAACTTTCGGCTTTTGTCCATTCTGTAAGATTTATTTCAGAAGATTCTGCAATCTTTTCAACATCAACGCCAATTCTGTTTAAAGAAATTGCACCAATAACTTTTTTACCAGAATGAGCCAGACTGAAATGAAGATTTTGTTGATACTGAAAAAAAGGCTTTCCCTGCTCAGAAAACGCAACTTCAAAAGAAGAATCCGCCTGCACAGAAAAATTTTCTTTTGCGTGTTGAATAATCTCGTTCATCAAAATGCCGGCACCAAGACTTAAACATCTGTCCTTTTTGAATTTGAAAAAATCGATTTTATTGCGGCGGTATTCTGGCATTTGCTTATAGTAGTCGTTAAAAATTTTATCATCATATAAAAAAGAGATATCCAGAATCTTTAAAAACGCTTTATTCATTTATAATTAAGATTAATATAAAACATAATTTTAGTGCTTGCAAGAAATTTTTTATCATACTTGTTTTAAGATTTTTCAAGAGTCTTAAAGGAAATCTAATGTATGAATTTCTTGATGAAATTAAACCGATTAAAAGGCTCGGAAATTAATTAT
The DNA here is from genome assembly GCA_022773305.1 of Spirochaetia bacterium. Classification (GTDB taxonomy): domain Bacteria; phylum Spirochaetota; class Spirochaetia; order Treponematales; family Treponemataceae; genus Treponema_D. The sequence continues at coordinate 14,004 of JALFAW010000277.1, read as the reverse complement.
ATGGATCAGGCTAATTACTTTAATTACACGATTCTGAACCTGTCGTTCAATTTCCGCCTTTGGTATTTCTGTATCTGCCATAAACTGCTCCTATTTTCTTACATACTTTGTCCCCGACCATTTCCAATTTTTGTAATTACTCCGCTTTTTACCCTACCACACCAAAATAAATGATATGGAACTTTTTGATAAAATAAATATTCGAAAATAAAAAAAAGCCCATCATCAAGATGGGCTCCGAAGAGCGGATGAAGGGAGTCGAACCCTCGTCATCAGCTTGGAAGGCTGAGATAATAAGCCGTTATATGACATCCGCAAAACTTATGAAAATAATATAAAATTTGTGCAAAAAAGTCAATTGATTTTAACCTCTTTTTTTAACTTTTTAATGAAAATTCATTATTTTGCACATAATCATCGCACTTTATTTGCTTAATTTTCTTTATCTTATTTTACCTCGCAGTCAGAATCTTTGACATATTTATCAAGTTGAACACTTGCAACCGTAGTTTTTGAAATAACACAGGGACCTGCAATACATCCGCCTTCACAAGACATTACTTCCACAAGATTTCCTGCATTTTCAGGTGGTTCAATTTTTCCAGCATTAATATCACCATACATCTTGAGTTTTTTCATACCTTCCTTGTTTAAGCCGTTGATTATATCTAACTTCAATAATTCAGGATTTTTCAACCTGCATTTTACAGCATTTGCAACACCACCGGTTCTGGCAAAATTTCGTGCCGTGCTGCTTGGTTTATTCTGTTTTTCTATTGATTCCAATTTAGAAAGTTCAATTTCTTTTGCAATAAAGAATGCATTCAATTCTTCAGCCGTTATTACATAATCAACATATTCATCATCAAAACCTTCTCGTCTTTTTGCCAGACACGGACCAATAAACACAGTAATACAATCAGGATATTCTTTTTTAACTAATTCTGCAGTGTAATGCATAGGACTTCTCGTTTCTGAAACACAAGGATCCAAATCCGGTACATGAATATGAACAGCACGTACATAAGCAGAACAGCACGAAGTTGTCATCAGTTTATCACCCTTTTCCATACGCTGTTCAAACTCTTTTGCTTCTTTATTTGCAGTAATATCAGCACCAACTGCAACTTCTACACATTCAGAAAATCCAAGTTTTAAAAGCCCATTTTCAATCTGCCCTGCTAAAACTCTAAATTGAGAAGCAATGGAAGGTGCATAAATTGCAATAACTTTTTCGCCATTCATAATGTGCTTAATAACATCAACAAGCTGACTTTTATCCATCATCGCTCCAAATGGACACTCGGTCATACATTTTCCGCAATAAATACACTTATGAAAATCAATAATTTCATGACCATCTTCGCCTTTTGAGATTGCACCAACAGGACAAGCAGCCTCGCATGGCACTGTAATCTTAATAATCGCATGATAAGGACAATTTTGTTCACATAAACCGCAGTGAATACATTTTTGAGCATCAATATGCGCATGATGAACAACATGAATGGCTTTTTTTGGACAATTAACCATACAAGGTCGTGCAAAGCAGCCCTGACAGGCATTTGTAACCATAAAATTTTGTTTAACACAACCATTACAAGCCTCATGCAAAACAGTAATCATCGGCCAGGTAGGTTTTTCACGAGCAAGAGCTTCTTTTGCATATTCATCAAGTTCATTCTGTTCATTATAATTTTCAACAGAAATTCCCATTCTTGCAAGAATACGCATTTTTAAAAGTTCCCTGTCATGAAAAATGCAACATCCAATCGGATTTGCTCCCATAGGTTTCATTTGTGTTGGGATTTTATTTATTTCGCGACTATCAAGCATTCCTGCCAATTGGAGTTTTGCAATCCTTACTAAAAGTTCCTTTTTTACATTTGTCGCATTATTATTGATATTCATAACTTGAGTATACAAAAATAAATCTTTTTTTTCTATATAATTATAATCGATATGATAGTGATTTTATTATTTTTATTTTGGGTGGCTTTTTGCTTCGCAAAAATCAGGCTTTTCAGGGTTGCGCTATCGCTTCATTCCTTCGCTACGCTTCGGAACTGGCTTCGCCAGCCCTTACAATCCTTGCCACGTTTTAAACAATAAAAATCCACTCCACTTTTGATTTTTAATCCAAAAAAAACTGATTCTTTCTATACAATATTCAATCTTTTGATATTCACAAAACAATATAAAAATATTATTATATAAAATTGTAAAAAAAGGTGATTTTTACATTACTATGTGATATAATTATTTATCTTATAATTTTGTGATTATCGCTATTTTCACTATCTTTATTTAAGATTAAATACAATCGCTTAGGCGGTTTAAAAAAAGGAGACAAATATGTCAAGAAAAATTACCATTATTGGAGCTGGTCAAGTTGGTTCTACTGTTGCATACGCATTAACTCTCAAACAACTTGCTTCAGAAATCGTTATCATTGATATCGTTAAAGAAAAAGCAATGGGCGAAGCTATGGATATCAGACAGGGCACTCCATTTATTGGACCTGTAAATGTACGTGATGGAGATTATGAAGATGCAAAAGGTTCTGATATTGTAATTTTTACATCTGGTGTTGGAAGAAAACCTGGACAATCACGTCTCGATCTTACTCAAACAAACGTGAACATTGCAAAAACAGTTATTCCTACAATCACAAAAGCATGTCCAGATGCTCTTTATGTAATTGTTGCAAATCCTGTTGATATTTTGACATATCAGTTTATTAAAACTTCAGGAATTCCTGCAAGCCGCATTTTTGGAACAGGTACAATGCTTGATACAGCACGGTTCCGTGCACGTATTGCAGAAACTTACAAAGTTTGTCAGGAAAATGTACATGGTTATGTTTTTGGTGAACATGGAGATTCTTCTTTTGTTCCATGGTCTTTGGCAAACATTGGTTCAATTCCAGTTGACAGTTTTGCTTCTTCTTATACAGGAGAAAATGTTCTTCCTTCATTCGACAAAAATGATGTTGAAGATTATATCAGAAAATCTGGTGGAATCATCATTGCTGCAAAAAAATGTACAAACTACGGAATTGGTGTAACAACAGCAACTTTGGTAGAAGCTTTGAATTACTCTACAGATTCTGTTCTTACAATTTCTTCTATGCTCAACGGTGAATATGGAATCAGCGATGTTTGTCTTTCTATTCCAACTATCGTAGGATGTAATGGAATAAAAGGACATGTTGCAACTCCTTTAACTGATGCAGAAGTTGCTTCTCTCAAACACAGTGCAGAGTGTCTCAAAGAAGTTATAAAACAGGTTGAATTCTAATTTTTAATTTTACATATTATTTCTAATACAAGGATATTTTTTATGGAATACAAAATTGAACATGACTCAATGGGAGAAGTAAAAGTACCAGCAGATAAATATTGGGGTGCTCAAACTGAAAGAAGTCATGAAAACTTTGAAATTGGTGTTGGCATCGAAACTATGCCACGTGAAATCACAAAGGCTTTCGGATATCTAAAGAAAGCTGCAGCAATTGCAAACAATGCACTCAAACCTGAAAAAATGACACAGGAAAAACTTGAAGCAATTTCAAAAGCCTGTGATGAAGTGATTTCAGGTTCATTAAATGACCACTTTCCTCTTGTTGTTTGGCAGACAGGTTCTGGTACACAATCAAACATGAATGCAAATGAAGTAATTGCAAATCGTGCAAATGAAATTGCAGGTAAAAAAATCTGTCATCCAAATGATGATATCAATATGAGTCAATCATCAAACGATACATTTCCTACTGCCCTTCACATCAGTGCAGTTTGCGTAATCGAAGACAAACTTATTCCTGCAATAGATACTTTAGTTGAAACATTCAAACGTCTTGAAAAAGAAAATGAAGGAATCGTAAAATCAGGTCGTACTCATCTTCAGGATGCAGTACCTATTTCTTTTGACCAGGAAATTTCTGGCTGGCGTACTTCAATCGAACGTGATAAAGAGATGCTTTTGTCAAGTCTTCCTTATTTGAAACAGCTTGCTTTGGGCGGAACTGCAGTTGGAACAGGCTTGAATGCACCAAAAGGATTTGACACAAAAGTTGCTCAGGCTGTTTCTGATTTAACTGGAAAAGATTTTATTACGGCTCCAAACAAATATCATGCACTTACTTCAAAAGACGAACTTGTATTTGCACATGGTGCTATAAAAGCACTTGCCTGCGATATGATGAAGATTGCAAATGATGTTCGCTGGCTTGCTTCAGGTCCACGGGATGGTCTTGGCGAAATCCACATTCCTGAAAACGAACCAGGTTCTTCTATCATGCCTGGAAAAGTAAATCCAACTCAGTGTGAAGCGGTAACAATGGTGGCCGTTCAAGTTATGGGAAACGATGCAACTGTTAGTTTTGCAGCAAGCCAAGGAAACTTTGAACTGAACGTTTTCATGCCTGTAATTGCATACAACTTTATTCAGTCAGCACGTCTTTTAGCTGAAGCAATGTTAAGTTTCAATAAGAACTGTGCTGTTGGAATTAAAGCAAATAAAGAAAAAATGCATCACAATCTTTACAATTCTTTGATGCTTGTAACTGCACTTAATCCTTATATCGGTTATGAAAATGCTGCAAAAACTGCACATAAAGCATTTGATGAAAACATCAGTCTCAAAGAAGCTTGTGTAGGACTTGGATTTTTGACTGCAGAAAAATTTGATGAAGTTTTCAAGCCAGAAGATATGGCTTATCCTCAAGGAAGATAAAATAGAAAGTTTTGTCACAACTTTTGAAAACAACCGGTATTTTTTTGAAAAAGAATTTTTACCGGAATCATCAAATTAATTATTATGGTTATTTATTTTTTTATATAACATAGGAGCAAGTATGACATATTCGTATTTCCCAGGATGTACGCTAAAAAACAAGGCAAAAGATCTTGATAAATATGCGCGCATTTGTGCGGAAGCATTAGGTTTCACACTTGAAGAAATTCCACAATGGCAGTGCTGTGGTGGCGAATATCCACTTGGTACAAACGAAGTAGCTAGCAAGCTACCTTCTGTTCGTGCTTTAGCAAGTGCCCGAGACAAAGGTCAGGATTTAGTAACTCTTTGTTCTGCATGCTATAACGTTATAAAACAAACAAATGATGCTATGCAGAATGATGAGACAACTAGCTTCAAGGCAAACAACTATCTTAAAGAAGATGGTATTGAGTATCACGGAGAAACAAAAGTACTTCATTATCTTGAAATTCTTCGTGATGTTGTTGGTTGGGATAATGTAAAAAAAGCTGTAAAGAATCCTCTCAAAGACAAAAAGATCGGTGCTTATTATGGCTGTCTTTTATTAAGACCTGGAAAAGTTCTTCAGCTAGATGACCCTGAAAATCCAAAACTAATTGAGGATTTTATTAAAGCTATTGGTGCTACTCCTGTAATTTATGCACAGAGAAATGAATGTTGCGGCGCTTACACAATGTTCGAAGATAAATCAATTCCAAAAAATCGTTCACAAAAGATTTTGGCAAACGCAGAAGATATGGGTGCTGATTTTCTAGTAACTTCTTGTCCTCTTTGCCGTTATAATCTTATCAAAAATAAAGGCGATTCAAAACTTGATGTAATTTACTTTACAGAATTATTGGCAGAAGCTCTTGGATTAAAGGAGGCTGAATAATTATGCATAATGTTGAATTACTTAAAGAAGCAATATTGATGCGTTCGGGTGTTAATCCAAAAAAATGTATGGTTTGTGGAAAATGTTCTGGAACATGTCCAAACTACGATGCAATGGAATATCATCCACATCAGTTTGTTCAAATGGTAGAAAATGGCGAAATTGAAAAATTGATGGCTTCAAAATCAATTTATGCCTGTATGAGTTGTTTTGCTTGTCTTGAACGATGTCCACGACAAGTAGAACCTGCAAAACTCATTGATGCTGTACGTCAAGTAGTTGAAGGTCAAAGAGGACCTCATCATTTGGATCCACAACAAGTACCAGAGCACTTAGATGAAGATATGCCTCAACAGGCTTTGATGAGTGCTTTCAGAAAATACAAAAAATAGTTAAGGAAATCCTATGGAAAGAATTGGTGTTTTTGTATGTCACTGTGGTACAAATATTGCCGGCACAGTTGACGTAGCAAAAGTTGCTGAAGAACTCGGAAAAGTTAATGGTGTTGTATTTTCAACTCACTATACTTATATGTGTTCTTCAGCTGGTCAGCAGATGATCGAAGACAAGATTCATGAATTAAATCTTACTGGTGTAGTTCTTTGTTCTTGTTCTCCTCGTATGCACGAAAAAACATTCCGTTCTTGTGCAGAACGAGCTGGTCTTAATGCTTATAAAGTAGAAGTTGCAAATATCCGTGAACAATGTTCATGGGTTATGAAAGAAATGCCTGATGCAACAGAAAAAGCTATTGCCCTTGGTAAAGCTGCTATTGCAAAGACAATTTTAGATACACCTCTTATCGAAGGTGAAACTCCAATGACTAAACGTGCTTTAGTTATTGGTGGCGGTATTGCTGGTATTACAGCTGCTCTTGATATTGCAGATGCAGGATTCCCAGTTGATATTGTTGAAAAAGATTATACAGTCGGTGGAAAGATGGCTCGTTTGGACAAAACTTTCCCTACCCTTGACTGTGCTTCTTGTATTGTTACACCAAAAATGACTGAAGTCAGCCAGAATTCAAATATCAGAATTTTGTCATATTCAGAAGTTTGTGATGTAAAAGGATATATTGGAAACTTTGAAGTAGATATAAAACGTCATCCTCGTTTTGTTGACGAAACAAAATGTACTGGATGTGGGGCATGTATCGAAAAATGTCCAAACAAAAAGGTTCCAAATTCTTTTAATTTAAACCTTGATAATTGTAAGGCTATTAATATTCCATTTGCTCAGGCTGTTCCTAAAGTTGCTGCAATTAATGCAGATTACTGTCTGCACATGAAAGGTCTTAAAAACGGAAAAGACAATGTTTGTGGATTCTGTGAAAAAGCATGTACAGCTGGTGCTATAAACTTTAATCAAAAAGAAGAAATTCTTACTGAAAAGTATGGTGCTATCATAGTTGCAACAGGATATAATCCAATCAGCCTTGAAAAATTTGATGAATATGCTTACAGTCAAAGTCCTGATGTTGTTTCATCACTTGAGTTTGAACGCCTTTGCAATGCTTCAGGTCCAACAAATGGTCATCTTCTTCGTCCATCTGATGGAAAAGAACCAAAAAACATCGTTTTTGTTCAGTGCGTTGGAAGCCGTTGTTCTGCAGATTCAACAAAAGGTCACGAATATTGTTCAAAAATCTGCTGTATGTACACTGCAAAACATGCAATTTTGACACGCGACCATTATCCTGACACAAACATTACTGTTTTCTATATTGACGTTCGTACTCCAGGTAAAAACTTTGATGAATTCTACCGCCGTGCAGTTGAACAATACGGAGTTCACTACATTAAAGGTCAGGTTGGAAAAGTAACTCCGCTTTCTGATGGAACTTTGGATGTTCAAGGGTCAGACTTGATTTTGAATAAACAGGTTCACATAAAAGCTGACATGGTAGTTTTGGCTGCATCTATTGAAGCTGACAAAACAGCTCGTCCTCTTGCAACAATGCTTACTACTTCTATGGACAATAATGACTTCTTCCTTGAAGCTCATGCAAAACTTCGTCCAGTAGAATCACCTACAGCAGGTATTTTCCTTGCAGGTTGCTGTCAGGGTCCAAAAGATATTCCAGAAACTGTTGCTCAGTCATCTGGTGCTGCTGCAAAAGCAATTTGTTTGCTTGTTAAAGATAAACTTAAAAATAACCCTTGCACTGCAAATCCAAATGAAAATGCATGTAACGGTTGCGGACAGTGTGCTAATGTTTGTCCTTATGGTGCTATCACATATATCGATAAAGATTTCCGTGGTCCAAACAGAACTACAATCACAAGACATGTTTCTCAAGTTAATACTGCTATGTGTCATGGTTGTGGAGCTTGTACTGTTGCCTGTCCTTCTGGTGCAATGGATCTCTTGGGATTCAGTAATAAACAAATCTTGGCGGAGGTTGACTCAGTACTTTAGTCTGAGAAAATGAATTATGGCTGAAAATAAAGAATGGGAACCAAGAATTGTTGCTTTCTGCTGTAACTGGTGTTCTTACGCTGGTGCAGACCTGGCTGGTAACAACCGTCTTGAATATCCAAAAAATGTTAAAATCATTCGCATTCCATGTTCTTGCCGCTTGAATCCTATGTTCATTTTGCGTGCATTTCAGCGTGGTGCAGATGGTGTAATTTTGTGTGGATGTCACCCTGGTGACTGTCACTATTCAACAGGTAACTATTTTGCACGTCGACGTATGACATTACTTTTCTCTATGCTTGATTTTATGGGAATAGAAAAAGGGCGAACTCGTGTAGAATGGTGTTCTGCTGCAGAAGGTGTTCGTTTTGCTGGAATCATGAATGATTTTGTTAAGCAAATCAAAGAACTTGGTGAAAACAGAAAACTGGAGGATTTACGATGCAAGAAAAATTAGTTGAACGCGCAAAAGCTTTACTTGCAGAAGGTAAAGTCCAGAAAGTTGTTGGCTGGAAAAAAGGTCTTTTTGAGGATGATGTAACTCCTGCAGTTTTTACTTCTGCTGAAGAACTTGATAGAGATTTTGTTTTCAATAAATTCTGTAAGGCAAATCTTTCAAAATATCTGGTAAAGATTACAAAAGATATTGAAATCAAAAAAAGCACAACAAGAATGAACAATACAATGGCAAAGCAACGTGATCCTAATGCTCAGGATGCTCCAATTCCTAGCGAAGTTGTATTGGTATTCCTAAAACCAAGCGATACATATTCTTTTACACAACTTTTAAAAGAAAATCGCATCACTAAAGAAGATGTTTATGCAATTGGAATTCCTTGTCAGGATACACTTGAAGGCGGAGAACCTTGTGAATCTTGTGCAGGCAAAAAGCATGTTTCTTGTGATGAACTTCTTGGTGTTGATGTTGCTTCTGAAGAGAACCTTGCTCCAAATACTAAACGTATGGAAGAAGTTTCAAAACTTGAAGCTATGACTAGCGAACAGCGTTTTGAATTCTGGAGAAACGAATTATCTCGTTGTATTCGTTGTAATGCATGTAGAAATATTTGTCCTGCTTGTACTTGTGAAACTTGTGTATTTGATAATAATGCACTTTACACAACTCAGAAGGTTGCGGAAACAGATTTTGAAGAAAATCTTTTCCATATAATCCGTGCATGGCATGTTGCAGGTCGCTGTACTGATTGTGGTGAATGTTCTAGAGTATGTCCACAAAATATTCCATTGTATCTTTTAAATAGAAAATTCATAAAAGATATTAATGAGATTTATGGTGATTATCAGGCAGGAGCTGATATGGAAACAAAACCAGCTATGCTTAGATTTGAAGAAAATGATCCTGAAACAACAATTGTTTATGACAGATCAAAAGATGGAGGTAATGAATAATGCTTAGTATCACAAAAGATAAAATTGATTCATTATTCGAATTGATTGGCGGTTCACAACCTTTATATTTGCCTGTAGATAACAATTCTGGAAAATCAGATTTTGCAAGATGGGAAAAAGGTGTAAAACTTTCAGAAAACTTAAAAACTACTCGTTCTGCAAAAGATTTCTTCTTTCCAAAAACTGAACACATGGTTAGTTATGAAATCAATGGAAAAGAAGTAAAAGTTGTAGATCCAAGACAGGATATCGAAGATTTTGTAATTTTCGGAGTTCGTTCTTGTGATGCAAAAGGTTTTGAAGCTATTGATAATGTTTACCTGAACATGAATCCTGTTGATTCTTATTACAAAAATCGTCGTGAACATGGAACTGTAATTACACTTGCCTGTAATGAACCTGAAAAAACTTGTTTCTGTTCTACTTTTGGAATTGATTCTTCACTTTCAAAACCAAGCGGCGATGTAAGCTGCTGGCTTGCTGACGGTAAATATTATTTCCAGGCAAACACAGAAAAAGGAAAAACTTTTGTTGAAAAAGCAAAATCTGTTTTAAGCGAAGCAGATGACAAACCAGTTGAATCTTTGAAAAAAGAAATTCAAGACAAAATGGAAAAAGTTCCTTTTGCACATCTTGACCTTTCAAAATTCCAGGGAAAAGATATGCTCAAAATTTTCAATTCAAAAGTTTGGAATTCGGTTGCAGAAGCTTGTGTTGGTTGTGGTACTTGTACTTATGTCTGCCCGACTTGTATGTGTTTTGATGTTCGTGATTTTGATACTGGAAATGGAGTTAGACAGGTTCGCTGCTGGGATTCCTGCATGTACAATGACTTTACACAGATGGCAGCAGAAAATCCTCGTCACACACAAAAAGAACGAAGCCGTCAGCGTTTTATGCATAAATTAATGTATTATCCAATGGCTCACGATGGTATGTTCAGTTGTGTTGGATGTGGACGTTGTGTAGAAAACTGTCCTGTAAATATGAACATTGTAAAAGTAATTAAAATGATACAGGAGGTAGATGATATTTAGTCTGATGTGTTTGTGTCTTTCAATTTTTTTGATTGACATAATTCACTTTCTGAATATGGAAAAAGCTTATGGAAACAAAAGAATCATTTATCCCTTACGTCGGAAAAATTATTGATATTAAACAGGAAACTCCTGATGTTAAGACTTTCAGTGTAGTTGGGCTTGATGGAAAAAAATTGTTCAATCATATTCCTGGACAGTGTGCTATGCTTATTGTTCCTGGAGTTGGTGAATCAATGATTTCTATTACATCATCACCTACTCTTGAAACTCACATGGAATTTTCTATTAAAAAGTGTGGCTGCGTAACTCAGTGGCTTCACAATGCTGAAGTTGGTCAGGAAATCTGTCTGCGCGGACCTGTAGGAAACGGATTCCCTGTTGATACAAAATTAAAAGGAAAAGATATTCTTGTAATTGCTGGTGGTATTGGTATTGCTCCAGTTCACTCTGTAGTTAATTACATGATGGATCATCGTTCTGATTACGGTAAAATTCAGGTGATTTATGGAAGCCGTTCTATGGCAGACCTTGTTCGACTTGAAGAAATGCAGAATGTATGGATGAAACAACCAAACTGTTCGATTGACTTGACTATTGACCGAGCAGAAGAAGGCTGGAAAGGACATGTAGGTTTTGTTCCTCCCTTTGTAACAGAACTTAATCCAGATCCAAGCATGACTGTAATTATGTGTGGACCTCCAATTTTGATACACCTTTCACTTGACGCACTTAAAAAACTTGGTTTTAAAGATGAACAAGTCTTTACAACTATGGAAATGAGAATGAAATGTGGTATTGGAAAATGCGGACGTTGTAATATCGGTGATAAATTCGTTTGTAAAGATGGTCCTGTATTTAGTTTTGATCAATTAGGTGAATTACCACCTGAGTATTAATAGTCTTGCCTTTTGGTTTTTCTTATCTTCCGGGGTTTTAGGGGGACAAATGAAAAAAGGTTTTTCTTTTTTCGATTTAAATGTCAGTTTGTAACTGACGTTCCCCCTAGGAGAGGGGGTAGCGGAAAACCGAAGGTTTGGAGCGAGGGGCAGGCGCCCCTTCTTTAGGAGTATAAAATGGCAGATAAAGAAATGGCAACAATTTATATTTTTGGAAAAAAGTATGAAGTTCCTGCTGAATTAACAATTATGAATGCTATGGAGTACGCTGGTTATCAGTTGAAACGTGGCTGTGGATGTAGAAACGGTTTTTGTGGTGCGTGTGCTACTATTTACAGAATAAAAGGTCAAAATCAACTTCAGACTTGTCTTGCTTGTTCTAAAAAAGTTGAAAATGATATGTACATTGCTACTTTACCATTCTTCCCTCTTGTAAAACAAGTGTATGATATCAATACTATAAAGCCTGAACAGTCTGTGATGATGCAGCTTTATCCTGAAATTTATGCATGTGTTGGTTGTAATGCTTGTACACGTGCTTGTCCTCAGGATTTACAGACTATGCAGTATATTGCTTATGCTCAGCGCGGTGATTTTGCTAAATGTGCTGACCTTTCTTTTGACTGTGTAATGTGCGGTTGTTGTTCTTCACGATGTCCAGCAGGAATAAGCCATCCACAGGTTGCAGAACTTGCTCGTCGTATTAATGGAAAATATCTTCAGCCTCAGACTCAACATCTTATTGACCGAGTTGCTGAAATTGATTCTGGAAAATGCGAAGAAGAAATTAAAAAACTTATAGCAATGTGTACTGGCGATAAAGCTCAGATTAAGAATCTCTACAATAATAGAGATATTGAAAAATAAAATAAGATGCGCCTTCCATGACGCTATATCTAGGAGAATAAACTTATGTATGGTAACTACCTGGACGATGCTGCAAAAATTGTTGCAGAAAAACGTGAAGAAAATCTAAAATTTGAACATGCTCGTCTTACTGCAGAAGAAAAAGACGATTTGCTTTTAAAATTCCACCCGGACAGAATTAAGGAACAATTTGCTGAACTTAAGATTGGTCCAAACAAGGGTGAAAAAGCTCCTATCGAACTTGTAGAGATGTTGCAAGCAAAACCACGCTACGAAGCAAGTCAGATTGATTTAAATCATGTGGACTATGAAACTGATGTTCTTGTAATTGGTGGTGGTGGTGCTGGAACAAGTGCTGCAATTATGGCTTCAGAAGCTGGTGCAAAAGTTTTACTTGCTACTAAACTTCGTGTTGGGGATGCAAATACTATGATGGCTGAAGGTGGAATTCAGGCTGCTGATAAACAAAATGATTCACCTGCTCAGCATTTTCTTGACTGTTACGGCGGTGGTCACTTTGACGGAAAACCTGAACTTGTTTACACTTTGGTAAATAAAGCTCCTTCTGTTATCAAATGGCTCAACGACCTTGGAGTTGAATTTGACAAAGAGGCTGACGGTACTATGGTTACAACTCACGGTGGTGGAACTAGCCGCAAACGTATGCACGCTTGTAAAGACTATTCTGGTGCTGAAATCATGCGTACTTTGCGCGATGAAACTTTTAACCGTGCAGATTCAATTACTGTAGTTGATTTTACTGCTGCAATTGAGATTATTAAGAATGATAAAGGGGAAGCATGTGGAGCTGTTTTGATGAATATTGAAACTGGAGAACTCCGTATTGCAAAAGCAAAAGTTGTAATTATTGCTACTGGTGGTGCTGGACGAATGCATTATCAGGGATTCCCTACTTCTAACCATTATGGTGCAACTGCTGATGGTCTTGTAATGGCTTACCGTGCTGGTGCAAAACTTTTGTATCAGGATTCATTGCAGTATCACCCAACTGGAGCTGCTTATCCAACTCAGATTCTTGGTAAACTTGTAACTGAAAAAGTTCGCTCTCTTGGTGCAAAACTCATCAACAAAAACGGTGAAGTTTACATTCATCCTCTTGAAACCCGCGATGTTAATGCATCTGGTATTATCCGCGAAGTTCGTGAAGGTCGTGGTGTTGATAATGATGTACAGCCTGCAGTTTGGCTTGATACTCCGATGATTGAAATGATTCACGGTGAAGGAACTATTCTTAAATCAATTCCAGCAATGTACAATATGTTCATTAAATATGGAATTGATATAAGAAAGGAACCTATTCTTGTTTATCCAACACTTCACTATCAAAACGGTGGTGTTGAAATTGATGCACAGTGTCACACAAATGTGAAAAATCTTCTTGTTGCTGGTGAAGCATCTGGTGGTGTTCACGGAACAAACCGTTTAATGGGTAATTCATTACTTGATGTAGTAGTATTTGGACGTGAAGCTGGAATTGAAGCTGGAAAAATTTTCAATGGAATTTCAATGACTGAAACTTCAAAAATGAATCTTGACCATGTAACTGCATTTGAAAAAGAAAGAAAAGATGCAGGTATTACAGAAGATGTTGTTTCTCCAAAACTTCTTCCTGTTTATCACCACGGAAACCCTGAATTTGACAAGGCAATTCCTGGTGCCAGTAAATAATTGTTTTTTTGATTATTGTGAATTCAGTTTTTTA
>JALFAW010000258.1 GCA_022773305.1 Spirochaetia bacterium | reverse complement strand
GAGGAAAGCTTTTTTTGCTATAAGCATTTATCACACACCCGCATAGCGGGTGGTTGCTTGTGCGCCTGCAAGCATGCGCACCGGCTCACGAGCCGTAATACGTCGAGTCAAGGCACGCTAACGCTTAAAGCCTTGACTTCGCCGTTTTGAGGGAGTGTACTACACCCTCAATAAAAATTCAAAACTCGACATTTGTCCTAATAAAGAAATTTAAAAGGGGACAGACCTAAGTTAAAAACAATAAAAGCAAGGTCTGTCCCCTTTTTTTGTCATTTTTTCTTGGTTAAGAAAAAATTGAAAAAATCACCAGTTCAAAAGATTTTCTGAAATGTTAAAACAATTGTCACCTATATTTTCGATGCGACGAATAACATCAATGTACAAAAGTTCAGATTTTACATCAGCTCCACCTTCAAGACGTTTTCGGGCAACTTTTTTGAGGTCTTTGCGGAAAGCATCAATGCCATCTTCCAATTCCCGTGCAAGTTCCAGTTTTTCTGGTGTAATCTGATTGTTTATATTTCTGCGTATAAACTGCAAAAACTGACGTACCAATTCAAGATAAGGCAAAAGTCTTTCCATATCTTCCTGCAGAAACTTCATCTTCTTTTCTATACTTCTATAGATAAGCATCAGAGTCGCATAACAGCTGTCACTCATGTTTTCAAGTTCATCAACAATCTGAATCATCCCAGAAATATGATTCAACTGTCTTTCTGTAATGTGCAGACTTTGACATTTTATCAAATAATGCGTAATCTGTTCATGCATCTGGTCAACATAGTTTTCAGAATCAACACTCTCTTGTTTATAACGTTCGATAAACTCCACATTTCTTTTAGTTACCCCAATTTGAATTTTATCGAACATATCACTCACAACATCTGTCATATCCGCAATAGCTTTTTCTGCCTGAATTATATGAGTTGGGGCACTTTCTTTTCCCAAAAACTCTGTGAATTCCAGTTTAAATGTTTTAGATTCAGTTTCTTTATCATCTTTTATAATTAATTGTGTAAGTTTTACAATAGGATTCTGCAGCGGTAAGAAAATAAACGTTGATAAAGTTTTAAAAACTGTGTGTAGCATGGAAATTCTGATAGCAATATTTGAATTTTCTCTTCCTGGAGTCACAAACATTACAATTTCCAAGAAAGGTTTAAAGAAAATTAAAGCAAGCACCGTTCCAAATACATTGAACATAACATGAATGAGAGCTGCACGTCGTGAATCGGCGCTTGTCCCCATCGAAGCGAGAATTGCATCAATAGTTGAACCAACATTACTTCCTAAAGTCATGGCTGCTGCAAGTTCCCAGGAAACAAGTCCGTTATAAGCCATAGTTATTACGATTGCAGAAAAAGCTGATGAAGAATGTAACAAAGCCGTGATTATGATACCAATCACAAAACCAAAAAGGATGGCAAAAACGCCCGAACCTTGAATTTTGAACAACCATCCCAATTGTTCTGGCGTAAACACATCTGAAAGTCCGCTCAATCCTAGAAAGAGCATGCCAAAGCCCATAATGGCTTCAGCCCAGTTTTTGTATGCCCCTTTTTTTACTATCGAAAGAAAATAACCTATACCGAAAACAGGAATTGCAAATGCTGAAATCTTAAAATTGAATCCGAAGATAGAAACAATCCAAGCAGTAATTGTAGTTCCTATATTGGCACCAAAAATAACACCAACTGACTGTGTCAACGTCATTAATCCGGCATTTACGAAAGTTACAACCATTACAGTTGTGGCACCTGAAGACTGAATTATCATCGTGACAATCAACCCTGTTAATAATGACATAAAACGGTTTCCAGTCAAAACAGACAGTGCTCTCTGCAATTTTTCACCAGCACTTTGCTGAACACCATCACTCATCAGCTTCATTCCATAAAGAAGAAACCCCAAGCTTCCAATAAGTTCTAAAATAGGTTGTACAACATTCATACTACATATTACAATAAAAATGAGGTTCTTTTCAAGAAAAATAAAATATTGTAGAATATTATTGAGTGGGAAATATGAAAAAAAATTTAAATTACAATCTGTTTTTTTTAATTCTGTCTTCCATTTTGTTTACGCTGTTTTCGTCTTGCAAAAAAGTAAATGAACAGCAGATGGATTCAGATTATTTTGAACTGACAGCAAATGATTCAGATATCGAAAAAATCATTTCAAAACCAGAAAAATGCAAAATCACAAATAAAAAAATTCTTGTTTTATTCGGATACAATTTTAATAGTCCTGAAACAGTAAAAAATCTTACTGACCTTTTAGAAAAGAATTTCGGACTGGAATCTAATGGTGGTTTGATTTATCCACTCACCTACCCAAACGATTTTAAACATAATTCCAACAATTATGTGAATGATTTATACTCAATTTTACAAAGTAATGATAGAGAACTTTCTGCCGTAGTGATTTTAGGCGCTCCGGAAAAAACACATCTGGCACTGGCAAAAAATCAGGATAAATGGAATAATCAAGTACCCTATCCTGTTGCAGCACTTTTTCCTCAGGATGAAGGATTAGGACTTGAATCCACTTGTGATTTTGTTTTAGATAAAGGTCAAACAGAGCATGCTGCTTTTTCGGAAAATTCAAAAGAAGAAATTGAAGCAGAAACTATTCAGGAAACTCCGCAAATTCTTTTATCAACGGTATCTTATCTTTCCAAAATACAAAATTCATTACCACGTGATTCCACAATCCAACAACATGCAAAACAAATGTTCAAAGATTTTATAATTTCTTATTATGTTGATACAGAAACAGGTTTACCTTCAGTAAATCACTTTGTTTTGAAATAATTCGTAAAAATCAAAATAATTTGGAGATAATTTATGCTAGAAAAGATTGCACAGGAAACACATTATTTGATTGGAACAAAACAAGCTTTGTCA
>JALFAW010000242.1 GCA_022773305.1 Spirochaetia bacterium | reverse complement strand
TTTGTTACCGAATTCCGTTCTTTCATCGTTAATCCCATTTTTATCCCCAGTGACTCTTATTTTACTGGTTTTATTTTGGGTAAGATTTTCATATGATTCACAGCTTTTTTTTCGGTAAGATTTAACGTGATTCAATTCGGTCCCTTCCAAAAAAAGCGTTTAATTGGTAGAATAATTATTCATAAAAAGAATTTATATTTTGATTGAGAATACTTTTTAATAATTACTAATCCAAATAGATTTAAAAATCACGAAAAACATGAATTTCATGTAATTTTCTATGGAAAAAAGTAACAAAATAAGGCAACACTATGATAGGTTTAGGAACAATAATAAACTCTGTCGCAATTATTGCAGGAGGTTTAATTGGACATTTTTCAGGAAAACTTTTTAAGGAAGAAAATCAAGATTCATTAACAAAAGTATGTGGCATCAGCGTTCTTTTTATAGCGATTTCCGGTGCCATGCAAGGGATGCTTAATATTGATTCAGGAAAAATCTTAAGCGGAAAAGCTATGCTGATTGTGCTCACACTTTCCGTTGGAACAATCATAGGGGAGCTTTGCGGTATCGAAAGAGGTTTTGAACACTTTGGTGGATGGCTTAAGATTAAAACTGGAAATGACAACGATAATCAGTTTGTAAATGCTTTTGTTACTGCTTCTCTTACAGTTTGTATTGGAGCAATGGCAATTGTTGGAGCTATTCAGGATGGTATTAATGGTGATTTTTCTACACTTGCCGTAAAATCTGTTTTAGATTTAATAATTATTGCTGTAATGACCTCTTCTTTAGGAAAAGGATGTGTATTTTCTGCAATACCTGTATTTGTTTTTGAAGGTCTTATAACTCTTCTTGCCCGCCTTATTTCTCCGTTAATGACAGAACTTGCAATTTCATATCTTTCTCTAGTAGGTTCAATTTTAATTTTCTGTGTTGGAGTGAATCTTGTATGGGGAAAGAAAATTAGAGTAGCAAATATGCTTCCAGCAGTAATACTAGCTGTGATTGCGGCTTATCTTCCTTTTCAGTGGTAGAATTCTTTTATAATTCCTCTTTGTAATGTAACTTCTGTTTTACCTATTTATTTTATAGGTAATAAAAAAGAGGTTTCGAGGTATGTCTTTTGTCATTTTTAAAATCAGTGGGATTAAATGTATAAATTGCAAGATTAGAATTGAAAATCATCTTATGGATTTTGAGGGTATAAAAAAAGTTGATGTCAACTGGAAAAAAGCTCTGGCAACTGTTGAATATGATGAAAATATAATCGGTCTAGATAAAATTAAACAGGAAATTGAATCTCTGGATTACAAAGTCATAAATATTGAAGGTGAAAAAGACAATAGTAAGGGTAACTTTTTAAAACCGATGATTAATTCTATTGTTTACCTGCTTATTATAGTTTTTTTATTTATATTTCTTCAGAAAATGGGGCTTTTAAACTATCTTGCTCCTGCCCAAACTTCCGATTCAAAAATGGGTTATGGTCTTTTGTTTTTAACAGGAATTTTTACTTCTGTTCATTGTCTTGCTATGTGCGGTGGAATTAATCTTTCTCAAAGTCTTGGGGGTAAAAACGCTGTAATAAAATATAATCTGGCAAGGATTTTGTCTTACACCTTGATTGGTTTTGTGCTGGGAAGTCTGGGATTTTTTCTGGGAACTGCTGGTAAAAGTTTGGAGGGGAACTCTGTGATTATTCCTTTTTCTGTGCAGTCGGTTTTGAAGCTGCTGGCTGGGCTCTTTATGATATTGATGGGTTTTTCGCTTTTGGGGTTGTTTCCCTTTTTAAGGAGAATTACACCTCATCTTCCCTCTGGTCTTGCAAAAAAAATATATTCCGCTCATAAAAATCAGCATGGGGCGTTTTTTGTAGGTTTTTTGAATGGATTTATGCCCTGCGGTCCTCTTCAGGCTATGTGGATTGTGGCTTTGGCAAGTGGAAGCCCTGTTTCTGGAACTCTTTCTATGTTGTTTTTCGCTTTAGGAACTCTTCCACTTATGCTGGGTTTTTCTTCTATTATATCTATCATTGGTAAAAAGAAAGCAGATCTTGTTATGAAAGCAGGTGCAATTCTGGTCGATGTGATGGGGCTTTCTATGGTTTCGCAAGGATATGCTCTGGGTGGGGTCAAGGCGGAAGAAATAAAATCCTTTGACAAAAAAACAATTGAACTTCAGGACGGTAAACAGCTTATAAAAAGCAAACTTGAAATAAATAAGTATCCGAATATTTCGGTAAAAAAAGGAATTCCTGTGCGCTGGGAAATTGAAGCAGGACGGGATGCTCTTACTTACTGTAATTACAGAATGCTTCTTCGGGATTTTCAACTGGGCGTGGAAATGGGATACGGTACAAATGTCGAGTTTTAAATTTTTATTCTTTGGGTGGCTTTTTGCTTCGCAAAAATCAGGCTTTTCAGGGTTACGCTATCGCTTCATTCCTTCGCTCCGCTTCGGAACTGGCTACGCCAGCCCTTACAATCCTTGCCACGGTTTGTAAATCAAATACTCGAAATTGAACCTAAT
>JALFAW010000241.1 GCA_022773305.1 Spirochaetia bacterium | reverse complement strand
AAATTGATTATTCTTATTGTTACAGGAAATAGAAAATAAGATTAACTTTTTATATTTTGTTTTTTTTGCCTGAAATTTAAATTATATTCATTGAGGGAAAAAATGTTTGCTATTATTGTTGGAATTATTTTTGTTGGATTTACAGCTTTTTCAGTGATTCCTGCTTTTCCATTAAACTGGGGACCGCAGGTTATTGAGTTTTTGAAAGGTTCTTTACCTGTTTTTGCTGCTTTTATTGGATTGATTTGTCTTTTTATTGGTGCTGCAGATATTAAAGATAAAAAAGAAGCAAAAAAAGAGGATGCAGAAAAAACGGAAGAAAATAAATAATTTCTTTTATTTTTTATACTGCGTTTGCCCTAAATGTATCCATATTAAACGTAAGTTTTAATTTGTTTTCATATTGACAAAAATCCTGTAAATTTGGTATTATATTTTACCCGTTATAGAATTTTTGGACTGCTCATCTGAAAATTCTAGTGACTTCCAAATTAGATGCAAAAATTTTGAAGTTGCAAGATAAACTTTTTTTTATTTTTACAAAGGTATATCAAAATGGAAACAATTTTCGTTAAAGAATACGACCAGCCACGCAAATGGTACATTATTGATGCTGCTGGAAAAACAATGGGACGTGTTGCTGCAAAAGCTGCATATATTGCACGTGGAAAAAACAAAGCTTCTTACACAAAAAATCAACTTATGGGTGATTTCGTGGTTATTATTAATGCTGAAAAAGCAGTAGTAACTGGCGGAAAAGAACAGAAAAAGATTTATTACCATCACACAGGATTTGTAGGTGGACTTCGTGCTCACACTTATGAAAAACTGTTGGATAAACATCCTACAAAACCAATGGAATTAGCTGTTGCTGGTATGCTTCCACATGGACGTCTTGGACGCAAAATGATGGATTGTGTAAAGATTTACGCTGGTGCAGAGCATCCACATGCTGCTCAGAATCCTCAGCCAGTAGAATTATAATTTTTGGAGTGTAGAAAATGGTAGAAAATATTGCTATTGGTACTGGAAGAAGAAAAACAGCTGTTGCTCGTGTTTTTGTTCGCAATGGTTCTGGAAAGATTGTTGTTAATGGAAAAGATGTAAAAGATTATTTTGCTACAGAAGCTCAGGTTCAGGTTGTAAATCAACCTTTGGCTGTAACTTCAATGGGTACAAAATATGATATTCTTATCAATGTACAAGGTGGTGGTTTGAATGGTCAGGCTGCTGCTTGTTTGCATGGAATTTCTCGTGCTTTAGTTCAGATTGACCCTGATGCACGTACATCTCTTAAAGCAAATGGATACCTTACTCGTGATTCACGTATGGTTGAACGTAAAAAGTACGGTCAGCGAGGTGCTCGAAGAAGATTCCAGTTCTCAAAACGTTAGTTTTTATCTGGAAACTTCGTTTTACAGAAAGTATAAAAAGACGACTTTTTTTAAGGTCGTCTTTTTTTTTGTCTTTTTTTTTTAAAATAAGTATATTTAAAACGATGATAATAAATTCTATAAGTCAAATATCTTTATCTGGATTGTATCGCATTCGTCCCGAAAATGGTTCTGTTTTTTATGCTCGTCAGGAGTATCTTTCTTCTATAATATTAACTCAACTAAGTGCCGGAACAGAAATTGATGAAGAGAACGAAGAAGAGCTTTTGGATGCTGGACTTTGTGTTGCAGTGGAATTGAAAGCTTGTGATTATCTTTCCAGAGCGGAACAAAGCAGATTTGGCTTGACACAAAAGCTTGTAAAAAAATCATTCCAGAAAAAATATATTAATATGGTGCTTGATTATCTTGAGAGTAAAGATTATCTGAATGATTTGCGGTTTTCAACGGCATGGTTGAACACAAGGAGGATTAATCATTATGAAGGAAGAACAAAACTTTTGGCTGAACTTAGAAATAGAGGAATTTGCGAAAAAACTGCATCAAAAGCTTTGGATGATTTTTTTATATTAAATGATGAATTTGAAATTTGCAAAAAGGCTTATCAAAAACATAAAAAAAATGGGAAAACCGAAGATAAACTTATGCAGGCAATGTTTAAATCCGGTTTTTCCCATAAACTTGTATTAAAGGTAAAAGAAGAATTAGAATCTTCCTTCGTCAGTATCCCAATAGTTTAATTCATTGTGTGCTTTGATAAAATCAACAGTTTCATCGATTGTTGTAAAGCAAAGCCCAACAACTGTGTCTGCACATCCGTAATAAATTGCAATTTTTCCGTCTTTTTCATCTGTTAATGCAGCGACTGGGAAACAAACATTGTCAACAAAACCTGTAGTTTCATAAGGCATTTCTGGTGTAAGCATATAATCACCGCATCTGTAGCGAACAATGCTAGGTTTGTCATGATCCAAAATTGCAGCAGAGAATGAATAAACAAAGCCATTACAAGTAGTTGAAACTCCATGATAGAACATAAGCCAGCCTTTCTCTGTTTCACCTTTATCATTTTCGTATTCAATTTCGATTGGTGCTGGACCACAACCAATTTTAACACCCTGCCACCAGCCTTTTCCGCCTTTTTGCATAACAAGACGATGTTCGCCCCAATATTTCATATCTGGAGATTGAGAAAGCAAAATATCACCAAAAGGAGTGTGTCCTGAATCTGAAGGACGTGAAAGCATTACAAATTTGCCATCGATTTTTTTTGGGAATAAAACGGCATTTCTATTGAATGGGAGGAATGGGTTTTCAAGACGAGTGAAATCTTTAAAATCTTTTGTACTTGCTACACCAATTGAAGCTCCGTCAAAATCTCCGCACCAAAGAATGTAATATGTATCATCAATCTTTACACAACGAGGATCGTATGCATAGAATGGATCGTGTGGTGTGCCGTCTGGATCGTGCATATGAATTTTTTCTTTTTGGAATTCCCAATGGATTCCGTCTTCTGAATCACCAATGTAAAGGAAAGGGCGTGCAGATGTATCTTCTGAGCGGAAAACACCTTTGAATTTTCCTTCCCAAGGAATTACAGCTGAGTTATAGATGCGTCCCATTCCTTTGAAAGGATTTCTGCCGATAACAGGATTGTCACTGTAACGCCAGATTGGAAGCCATGTGTCAGCAGGTTTTTCCTGCCAAGGGATGTTTGGTAAATTACCACCGCTAATAATTTTTGCCATTTGTTTCTCCTAAAATTTAATTTAAACAATGCTTTGTTTCTAGAATAAAAATAAAGCACTGTTTTGATTAGTTTTTTAAGTATACTAAATTAATAATATATATTAATAAAATAAAGATAAATAAATGATTTGTCAAGTAAAAATTACTTAAAAAACTAAAAATTAATTAAAAAATATTTAAAATTACTTAAAAAAAAGAATTGAGAGAGTGTGTTTTTTTTTCTATGATGTAGAAGTAATTAAAGGGGGGTAAATGTGGCAAGGATAGGAAGAACGCCGTAGGCGGCCACTGGACTGAGCGAAGCGAGGGAAGCGGCTGGAGCGAAGCGGAATTCTGGATAGCCTGTTTTTTGCGAAGCAAAAAGCCACCCAAATAAAAAATAACTGAAAAAACGACTTAGTAGTAAAAACGACCTAGTAAAACTTAAAAATTGATGTTAAAATAAATTTATGAAAGTTTTTAAAATTAATGAAATAAAAAATAAAAAAATTATTGGAAGAAATGTAAAAAACGTAGAAGAATTGCCTGAGATTAATCTTTTTTGGGCGGCTTCTGCATTGAAGATTAATGTGAAGGCTTGTGAAGTTTGGGCTGGTTTTGCCAGTGATTATGATTCGAATGAACCTTGGGTGAGTATTTTTTTAAATGGAAGACGGATTTCTCGCTTTATGGTTGAAAAAGGGGAAGAAAAATCTGTTTGTCTTGTGCGTGGATTGAATCCTCAAGTGGAAAATGAAATTTGTATCTACAAAGATACACAGCCAATGCCAGGGGATGCTAAACATTCTTTGAAAATTTCGAAGATTTTGATTGATGATAATGGGGAATTTTGTGAAGTAAAACCGGCAGAAATGAAAATTGAGTTTATTGGGGACAGTATTACAAGTGGTGAAGGGCTTGCTGGTGCTCCAGAACAAATGGAATGGATTCCTTCTGTTTTTGTAGGAAGTGAAAGTTATGCTGCCCAGGTTTCTCGTTATTTTGGAGCTGATTTTTCTGTTTTTTCGCAATGCGGCTGGGGACTTTGCTGGGGATGGGATGGAAATCGAAATAATAATATTCCATCTTTCTATGAAAAAGTTTGTGGTGTGATGGAAGGTGATTTTCATAATCAGCTTGGTGAAAATCAGGATTATGATTTTAAAGATGGAAGTGATTTTGTTGTCTTAAATCTGGGTACAAATGATAATGGAGCTTTTTTTCAACCTCCTTGGAAGGATGAAAAAACTGGAGTTGAGTATAAACTTGAACTTGAAAATGGAAAAATTTCTGCCTCTGATAAAGAGTATATTGTGCAAGCGGCTAAGAGTTTTCTTTCACTTATTAGAAAACATAACAAACATGCACAGATTGTCTGGTGTTATGGAATGATAAAATTGAATTTGATTCCTGAATGTTTAAAGATTGCCGTGACTCAATGGAAAAAAGAAACTGGTGATAAAAATATTCACATTTTAGAATTAGATTCGATGGAAGATGTTGAAAAAACTTATGAGGATAAAGGCTCTCGTGGTCATCCTGGAAAAAAAGTACATAAACTTGCTGCTGAAAAACTTGAAAAACTTATTGAAAAATTGAGTAAATAAATATATATGGAATTTTTGCTGGATTTTTTTTGCTAGCAGATTTGATTTTATAGAAAAAGAAGAATGGGGGTGTTATAAATATATGGAAAATAGACCTCAACAGTCTCAGATTAATGAAGCTTTATCAATTATTGATAGATTGATTCCTCTTGTGAACGACGCTGAGCGAAATCTTTCGAGTGCAAGAAACTGGGGATTTTTGGATGTTTTAGGCGGAGGTTTTATTGTTGATTTGATTAAACATTCAAAACTGAATAATGCTACAAATTCTATGGAGCAGGTGAATTATTTAATGCAAGATTTGCAGAGAGTATTGGGCGCTATGAATGCAAATGATTATTCTATGAATGTTGGAAATTTTGTTACGCTTGCTGATTTTTTATTTGACGGTGCTATTGCCGATATTTATATGACTAGCAAAATTATGAACAGTCTGGATGAAGTGAGGAAACTTAAAAACAGACTTATGGAGCTTAGAAACAGACTGTCAAGATGCTAGAATATGCCAGTTAAATTCTGCTGTAAAGCATTTCAAATTTTTCTCTGCTGTCGATAAAGATTTTGCCGAGTTTTGGGTCGAAATGGCTTCCTAAGGATTCCTGGATAATGGAAAATGCTTTGTCGTAAGAAAAGGTATCTTTATAGCAGCGTTTACTGACAAGAGCATCAAAAACATCGGCAAGTGCCATAATTCTTGCTTCCAGTGGAATTTCAGACCCTTTTAATTTATCTGGGTATCCCTGTCCGTTGTATTTTTCGTGATGATAGTGTGCAATGTTGATGGCAATGGTTTTAAAATTATTGTCATCAACTTCGGAAAGTACGTTTTCGATGATTTTAACTCCTTCTTCGGAGTGTTTTTTCATTTTTTCATATTCTTCATCAGTAAATTTTCCTGGTTTTCTCAAAATGGAGTCATCTACTGCAATTTTTCCTAAATCATGCATTGGAGCGGCTTTGATAACATCGGCACAAAAATAATCTGGAAGATTTTTAAACTCATCATTCTTTTTTATTTCAGAAATGAACAGTTTTACACATTCGCTTGTTCTTTTTATGTGACCGCCAGTGCTGTTGTCCCGGCTTTCAACCATTGTAGCCATGCCAGTAATGATGGAATTTTGAATCTGATAGATTTTCTGAGTTTTTTCTTCGATTGATGAAGACATTTCGTTGAAAGTATCTGCTAAAACTCCAAAGGAATCGTTTGTTATGATTCTGACTTTGGAATGTAAATTTCCATTTTTTATTTGTTCTACTCCTTTTTGAAGGCGTTTGAGAGGGCAGTCAAAATAGTCTGAAAAAATCACGAAAATAAAAATGCCGGAGATGACGATTATGCCAAAAGTTATAATAATATTTTTATCTAATTTAAGATTATTGTTCAGGATGATAGTCAAAAGCGTGGAAAGTAAATAAACGAGAGGGAATAAAACAACTGAAATGTATAAAGTTATAAATAGTAATTTTATTGATGGGTTGATGGTGCCTTTAATTCTGCTTAATTCACCCTGTGGAAAATATCTTGGAAGGATTCGATTTCGATGAAGTGAGTCCATTATGAAAAAAGAAAGCGTAAAACTGAACAGCGCTTCGAGAATGATGTACATTGAAGAGGTGAGAAGAACTGGGGTTATGTTTATGTTATATTCTGTTTTTACGATGATGAGGATTATGGATTCAACGAAAAAGTAAAAAATCCAGCCGGTGATACCGAGAAGTGAAAAGGCAAACGGAAAGTTTACAAATCTGCTTAAAAAGTTATTTCCTTTTGTGTTGCTTGCATAAATCATACATAAAAGTGAGGGTATGGAAAAAGTGATGACAGTTATTATTGTAGTAAAGTATCTGTGGGTTTCTAAAAATGCCTACCAGTTGCTTTGAAAAGCTTCCGTAATTTGGGGTGTTGAACAGTTTATAGGGATGATTGCTGCCATCAGATTTGCACAGAGTGTAACAAGTCCATATAAGAGTGAAATTTTTCGTCTTGATTTATATGTTAATTCCATAAGTGAATTATATTATATAGTAGAAAAGTTGAAATTGCAAATGGACATGATTGACGAGTAGGGAAGAACGTGTTTTGTCATTGTTGTTTTTCTATCTGTAAGAAGATTTTTTTTGAAACTCCGCTTATTGTATAGATGACAAATTCTGGTCCAATAATTATTCCGACAAGAAGTGTCCAACGGTTCCATAGAATTAAAAAAAGTTCCAGGGCTATAACTGCTATAAGAATAATTGTTTTGCCAAAGTATTGAATGCTTATTCCAAAAGAATTTTTAATTATCTTTTTAAGAGAATTTTCATAACGTGCAATCAAAGGATAAGAATAAATATTCATGCTGATTGAAAGAGCTGTAAGAAAAATAACACCAATAATAACAATTGCATTGATATCATCTGATTTAAATACTAATTGCCATAATAAATACAAAAGATAAATTTGTGGTGCAGTAAAAATCCACATGAGAGTGCCTTGTTTGAAATTCTGTTTAAAATATTTAAAAAAGGGTTTAACAATGTAACCTTCTTCATCATCAACCATTTTTAGCGTTACACTAAAAGCAGCACAGGTAGCGGCACCAATAGTCACAACTGGTAAACTGCATAAAATCCATAAAAGATTTAATAAAAGTACATCAAGAAGTTTATTAATAAATTTGAAAAAAGAACTGTTAATATTAAATAAAGCCATTTTATCTTACACTCCTTAAAAAACTCCGCGTTATCGGCGAGCAAGGATGGCGAGTATCCAAGTTTATGAAGTGCAGAGCACGAAATAAACTTGGTGATAAAAATTACACGGACGTAATTTTTATCACACCTCCTTTAATCTCCGTGAATGCAGCATTTAAAAGATTTTGTGAACATTACTTTGTAATTCAAATTTATAGTAAAGTTTCAAGTAATTGGTTTCGCTTTCTATTTCAAAGCTTTAATTCACGGTTTAAAAAAAGTTATATTTCTTGCATCTTTTGATGCTTTTTACCCTTTTACTGCTCCCAGCATTAATCCTTTGACAAAATATTTTTGCATAAATGGATATACGCATAAGATTGGTATTGCTGTAACCATTGCAACTGTATATTGTATGGATTTTGTATTGAGCATTTGTTGACGCTGAGTTTCGGAAAGACCCGTTGTTGCAGTTCCCATTGATGCTGCAAGATTTGAAGATTGATTTAAATAAATATAAAGTCTTTCCTGAAGAGTCTTCAATTTTGGTGCACCACTCATAAGAACAAGAGAATCCTGAAAAGAATTCCAATGACCAACTGCACACCAGATTGCTATAGTTGCCAGAATAGGTTTACTCAAAGGCCATATAATCTTTACAAAAATTGTCATGTAAGATGCACCGTCAATAGAAGCACTTTCTTCAAGTTCTGCCGGAATAGATTCAATATATGTTTTAACCATTATAATGTTATAAACGCTCACAATTCCTGGAATTATGTAAGCCCAAAATGTATTTGTAAGCCCTAGCATTTGCATAGTTGTGAACCAGGGAATCAAACCTGCACTAAAATACATAGTAATAATCATAAATCTATAAAATATTTTCCTATGCCACATTTCTTTTTTTGTTACAAGATAACCTACAAAACCTGATGCAACAGTACTAACAATAGTTCCAATAACTGTTCTTGCAAGTGTTACAATAAATGACATTCCAAGACCGTTTACATCTTTTAATGCAATGTAATTTTTTATATGTAATCCTCGCGGATAGAAATTTACAAGTCCTTTTGAAACAAGTCCATTATCAGAAATAGTATTTATAAACAAATAATAGAAAGGAAAAACACATATTAATGTAAAAATAATAAAAAAAGCATAATTCAGAATATCAAAAATAATATCATTTATAGAACGTTTTTCAACCATTAGTTTTTACCTCATTTTAATTAATTTTCACGATTATATACATTAAAATATTAGAATATTGAAGAACCTCTTACCCATTTTGAAATTTTATTTGTAATGAATAAAAGAATTACACTTACAAGAGATTTAAACATACTTACTACTGTTGAGAACGGAATTGATGAACTTTGTCCAGAACCAAAAGTAAGCTGATAAACATATAAATCAAGAACTTCAATAGGACCTTTATTTGTAGAATTCTTAAAAACAAGATATTGATCCATACCATTACTTAAAATATTTGAAACCGAAAGAATCAATAAAACAATAAATGTTGGAATCAATTCTGGTAAAGTAATATGGAACATTTTTTGTATTCGTGATGCTCCATCAACAGTTGCTGCTTCATATAATTCCTGATCAATTCCACTTATTGCAGCAATATACATGATTGCAGACCAACCAAGACTTTTCCACATTCCCCATAGAAGCATTTTTATCCATATCAGATTATCTCCCATGAGCATATTTTTTCCTGAATCCCAGATTCCTTTATTCACAAACAAACTGCTTATAAAGCCTTCAGTTCCAAAAATACAAAATGCAATTGCATAAACCAAAACCCACGAAATAAAATTTGGGATAGTGGTAAGAGTTTGAACTACTCTTTTAACTTTTGTATTTTTAATTTCTGACAGAAAAATTGCAAAAAACATTGGACACCAGCTTGTCAAAAGTCCGAGACCACTCATTGCAAGAGTATTTTTAAGTACACGCAGAATATCTGAACGAGTTGCGGGATTATCAAACGGTGCTTTAAACCATTTTAGTCCAACCCATTTTTCCATTGATAGAACATCTCCGGCAGAATAATCAAAGAAAGCATATCTCCATCCCCACAATGGAAGATAACTGAATACAAAAACAAGGAGGAGGAATGGCAGAAGCATTAAAAATAATTGTAAAGGAGCATCAATGTGTGGTTTTTCATCTTTTTGGGGAGCGGGAGTTTTTATCAGTGAAATAATTGCAGTGATTAATATGATTCCTGAAAGAACAACAAAGAAAACAAATCCTGACGGTGAAACTGGTTTTAATTTCTCAACATTTTCATTTGTACAGATTAAACTATATGCTTTTAGAATGCCAAACATACTTAAAATAACAATACTGCTTGCTGAGATTAAAGTGATATGTGCGTAACGTTTTAGTTTGTTGTTTCCAACAGAAATGCAGGAAGCAAGTCCACACGTAATTACTCCAATACATGCCATCATACTTGAAAAGAAAGAAAGACTAACAACAGATTGTGGAAGCCATCCTCTAATCAATGCTCTTTCAATATTTTTGGTATAAGTTCCATATGCAAAACCTGAAGTAAACAGAGAAACATTTCTACTGATATTTTCCATAATTCTTGCAGGATTTACAGCTGGAAGAAAAAGAAAAATAAACATTACAAGAGAAATCACTCTGTAAGTTACTTGAAAAGAAGTGACGGAAAAAGCTGATTTAGACAACTCTTCCTGCAAAATTACAGATTTTTCAGAACCTTTACATTCATTTTGATATTTTTTTTGATATATGATTATTGATAGTATTGATGCTGTTAACAATATTGCAGCTAAAATAATATAAACTGGAATTGAAAAAGGTTTGCAAGTTTTCAGATCAAAAGAAGATGCCAATGAAAGTATTTTTGAATAAACTGAATAAAAACTTGCAACACAAACGATAACAGCACCAGAACCTGCAATGCTTACAATAAAACCTGCAATTTTGAGTTTTCCTGTACCGCATGTCATGTACATTCCAACAAAACAAATAATGATTGAGATAAAAGTAAACAGACAGATTAGCCAGTCTTGCTTTACTGTTTTTGAAATCTCTGGATTTGCTTTTTCAAAAGCGGTCCATTTTGTGCTATAATCAGCATTAATAAGATTCTGTACATCGATTTGCGATTGTGCTTGAATAGAATCAGAAGTTTCAGACTTTTCATTCATCATATCAGCAAGTTTTGAATAAAAATCTTCCAGGGATGTTTCATCTTTTTTATCATCAGTGAAAGGTTCTGTTTCTTCTTTTTGATTCAGATTGTTGTAATATGCATCAACAAAACCCGATGAAAATCCATGAAAACAGATTTCAGTAAAGAAATGTCATTTTGTATATGTTTTGAAATCCTTGCTGGATTTAAAAATCCGATAAATGTTAATAAAAATAAAAGAACAAGTGTAATTTTGTGAATAAAGTTTAATATTGATTCTTTTGAGTTTTTCAAAAATATCTCCTAAAAAAGTCAAAAAGAATTTTTATAAATTTGACTTTTTTTAAGCAAATTCAAACTGGAATTTAATATAAAGTAAAAAATTCCATTGAAATGCACAGATAATTAATAAGCTTGCAACGCAAACAATTATAAAGGTATAAATAAGTAAAAACTTACTATATTTTATTCATATAAAATAATTAACTAAAGTTATTAATATTTCATCTTAAATTAATATCTAAATTAAATTAATAATCGCAAATATAATTGCACCAAGAATAATTTTTTTAATTGAGGGGGTAGTACAACCCCTCAAAACGGCGAAGTCAAGGCTTTAAGCGTTAGCGTGCCTTGACTCGACGTATTACATAGGGGATTACTCTTATATTGCGATAAAAATAATATATCACAATTCTTAAAAATGTCAAAATTTTTTTATAATTTAGCAAATTAAACCTTTATTAATTAGGCTAAAGTAAATTAAAGAAGTAAATAAAGTAAAATTACGGCAAGAATAAAAAAGATGATAGCATTGTTTGCGATAAAAGGGGACAGACCTTGCTTTCTGACTGTTTGAACGAGGGACAGACCTTGTTTTTTTGCATGAACAGAGAATTACGATAAAAGGGGACAGACCTTGTTTTTTTGCATGAACAGAGAATTGCGATAAAAAGGGACAGACCTTGTCTTTAAATGTTTGAACGAGGGACAGACCTTGAAAAAATTGAACTAAATTTTGAAGTTAAACAATTCCTTCGTAAACAACACCCTGCTCGGCGTCCAATGTAATAGAAAGATCATTTTCCAAAACTTTTTGTGCATCTGGAACATTGCAAATCCAAACTAAATCTGCATTGATGAGTGAAAGATTTTCCGTTGAAATATCACAGCCACTTTCAGAAACTACTCCATCAACAATTCTTAAGGCTGGAATCAGATTTTCTGTAATACGTTCACACACAAGAATCAAATGTTTATGTACTTGGAATTTATCCTTAAATAGTGGAATATCATTTTCGTGTATAACTCGACCGCGTGCTTTTTTTCTATTTTCTTTCACAGAGCCAAACAAAGTTCCTCTAGCAAGTACATTTCCAACAAGAATAACTTTTATTGTGTTTACCATGAGGGGACTTGAAATAGGAATTCCAGCACACATTACAACTTTATCAGAAAGATGGACTGCTTTGCAATCCAAAGCAAGTTTTACTGCATTTTGAATCATCGTTTCAGAATCATCTGCCATTTGACACAAAACTGGCGAAATTCCCCACTGTATCATGAGTTGACGACAGACTTTTTTTTCAGGAGTAACAGCTATTACAATCTGTTCAGGTCGAAAACCGCCTATAATTCTTGCAGTATTTCCATGCAAAGTTGGGACGATAATTGCTTTTGCACCAAGATTTCTTGCAAGTTTGTATGCACTGTGTGCAACCATGTGTCCAATTTCATTTCCAGGTTTGTAAGAAGAATCCAAAAGTTTCATGCGATTTAAGTATTCATCTGAAACTTCTGTTGTACGGGTTATCAAAGCCATCATTTTTACTGATTCTACAGGGTATTTTCCACCGGCAGTTTCACCACTAAGCATAACAGCATCAGTTCCATCAAAAACTGCATTTGAAACATCTGTAAGTTCTGCTCTGGTTGGACGAGGATTGACAATCATAGAATCAAGCATTTGTGTTGCTGTAATAACAGGTTTTCCTGCAGCATGACACACCCTGATTATTGCTTTTTGGGCAAGAGGAATACGTTCGGTCGGAAGTTGAACTCCTAAATCTCCACGAGCAACCATAATTCCATCGGCTTCTTTCACAATCTTTTCTATATTGTCAACACCTTCTTCGTTTTCGATTTTTGCAATGATGCGGGCATTTGCACCAACACTTTTCAAATAGTTTTTGATTTCTACGACTTCTTCTGGAAAACTTACAAAACTAGCAGCTACAAAATCTACGTCCATTTGAGCGCCGAATTTTAAATCTTCTTTATCTTTTGGTGATATAATTGGAAGTCCCGCATGAACACCTATCAGATTTACATTTTTGCGGCTGCCAATCACTCCGTTATTTTGTGAAGTACAGTAGATAATATCATTTTTTATTTCATCAACAATCAGTTCGATTAATCCATCTGCAATCAGTACTTTTACACCAGGAAAAAGTTTCTGACTGGCAGCTTTCCAGGAAAGTGAAAGGTGATTTGAAGTACAAAACGAATCGTCAGAAACCAGTTCGATTTTCTCACCTGCACGGATTTCTATTTTTCCATCATTTTCAACAAGACCTGTTCTGATTTCTGGACCTTTTGTATCCAGAAGAATTCCTACTGGAATATCTATTTCTTCTGAAATGCGGCGAACTCGTTCCATAGCAGTTTTGTGCCATTCATAACTGCCATGCGAAAAATTAAAGCGGGCAATATTCATTCCTGCTCGAATCATTTTGCGAATAGTTTCATCATTATCGCAGGCAGGACCAATAGAACAAACAATTTTAGTCTTTCGTGTAAACATACTGGCATTATACTTTTTTTTTGTGTTTTGTAAAATGCATTTTTTGTTTTTTGGAGAATCTCTAAGGGAAAACCACATAGGATTGCAAGGGAGGTCTGTCCCTGTTTTATGAACGATTGCAGGATTGCAAGGGAGGTCTGTCCCCATTTAAAACAAAGAGGGACAGACCTTAAATTGAAAACACAATCTTTTTTTTGAGTTTTGACAAAAAATAATTTCCGCTAACAAGATGAAAAAAAATCAATGTCAAAACTCTCGGCTTGTGCATGCAAAATTTTTTCTTGGTGTGCGATTTTCCAGCACAAGCCAGGGACAGACCTTGTTTAAACTCAAAAGACAGAGTTTCCAATTCTTTTTATTTGGGAAAAATACATTATTTTCAATAACGTCAAAAAATGGTATCATTGGTGAATATGAAAAATAATCTATCAAGAATTATCAATAAAATAGCTTTCATTTTCAAAAAGGAACTCATGCTTTCTGTATCTCTTTTGGCAGCTGTTGTTTCACTTTTTATAACACCTCCACAATTAAAACTTCTGCACGATATTGACTGGAAAACTCTGGCAACTTTATTTATGTTGTTAAGCGTTTTGGAAGGTTTTAAAAAAGAACAGATTTTCGATCCTTTATTAAAAATGACGAGAAAAATCGGTGGAATTACAGGTCTTACTTTCTTTTTTGTTTTTAGCGTGTTTTTTTCATCGATGTTTGTAACAAATGATGTTTCTTTGATTATTTTTGTTCCTATGACAATCATTTTATTCCGAATGGGAAACAAAGAAAAATATCTGTTACCTGTTTTGACTTTTGAAAATATAGCTGCTATCAGAGGTTCGCTTTTGATGCCGTTTGGAAGTCCTCAAAATCTGTTTTTATTCAGTCAAAGCAGTATAAGCACTATAGATTTTATCAAGATGATGTTTCCTCTTTGGATTTTCAGTATTGTTTTGCTTGCGTTCTTTATTCTTTTTTTATATAGAAAAAATTTATCTGAAAAAATCGATTATCATCAAAATTATAATAATTCTCAGAATAAGGAATCTTCTGTTTCTTGCAGTTTACCAGCCAGAAAAAAGAAAATCCTGTATATTTCACTTTTTGTCATAATTATAACGTCGATAGTAAGCCGTACTGAATTCTGGCCGTTTATTACAATCGCAGTAGCTCTTGTTCTATTCATTTTTGATCGGAAAATTCTTTTTCAAACTGATTATGTGCTTTTGTTAACTTTTTTATGTTTTTTTATTTTTTCCTCATCAATCTGTTCAAATCCGTCAATCTATAAATTTCTACAAAAAAATGTAACTGGACATGAATATCTTTGGAGTATTTTATTAAGTCAGGTGATTTCAAATGTTCCCGCAAGCATAGTTTTGTGGCCTTTTGCCTCAATGCAGAACGGACTTCGCTCTCTTCTTTATGGACTTGATAGCGCGGGACTTTGTTCGATAATCGGAAGTCTTGCAAGCGTCATAAACTTAAGACTTTATACACGAGAATATCCAAAACAAGGCAAAAAATTCATCTTTACTTTTACTTGGATAAGTTTTGTTTTCTTTGCGATTGTAGTTTTACCTCAGTTGTGGCTTATAAACTTTTCTTCAAAAAGACAGCAGGAAAATAAACAGGAAATTCAAAAAGCAATCGAAATGGAATCAAAAAACACTCAACTATTTGATGCCGTACCTGTTGAATACAGAAAAAAATGTGAGAATGGCGGAAAAATTGAACAAATCACTTATGTTTCCAGAAATTATTTTGGTGATGAAAGTAAAATTGAAAAAAAAGCGAATGTTTATCTTCCAGCCGACTACACAACTTCAAAAAAATATAAAGTTCTTTATTTGATGCATGGAATTGGCGGCAACGAAAATGAATGGGGAATGAATTCCGATGAATCTGTTGTCAAAAAAATCATGGATAATCTGACTATTAAAGGAGAAATTGAACCGTTTATAATTGTAACACCAAATGGGCGAGCGGGGTTTACTGCAAAAGAAGGTTCCAATGAACCTGCACACAATTCTTTCTATAAATTTGGTCTAGAATTGCGTAACCATTTGATTCCCTATATTGACAGTCATTATTCAACATACAATGACCGGGATGGACGTGCAATGGCAGGCCTTTCAATGGGTGGCATGCAAACTATCAACATAGGCATTTGTGAATGTCTTGATTTAATCAGTTATTTTGGAGCTTTTTCTGCAGCACCAACTTCATATAATGCTTCAAAAGTTTCATCTCACATAAATGCAAACAAACAATTCAAAGTGAATTATTTTTATAATATTTGCGGAAAAGAAGATACTGTCGCCTATGCAGCACATTTTGATGCTGCAAGACTTTTACCAAGGTTTTCAGACACTATTATAGATGGAGAAAATTTCACCTGGCAGGAAAAAACAGGTGGTCACGATTTTGGCATCTGGAATTTAGGATTTTTCAATTTTGCAAAGATTTTTGGTAAGCCGGCAAAATGATTATCTATTTGATAATGGGAAATGAGGCAATTCCTTTCGGATTTAGACAATTGTGCTTCTGTTTCTTCCGTTTGCTTTTGATTGATATAGAGCATCGTCAATTCTTTTGATGACTGTTTTTGGTGTTTCTACCGAGTTTCCTAAAATCTGACAGCCTCCAATGCTGACCGTGACTTTCAATTTATTATTATTCTCTATAACTTCCAGCTTTTCGACAGTTTTTCTGATACGTTCGGCAACATGAAAAATTGAATCTTCCTTACATTCAGAAAGTAGAATGATAAATTCTTCACCCCCAAAACGTCCTACACAGTCTTCTGTACGTACGGAAGACATCAGAGTTTTTGCAATCTCAATCAAAACTTTATCACCAGCTAGATGTCCATAAGTATCATTAAAGTTTTTAAAATGATCTATATCAAGCATCAAGAGTGCCGCAGTTGAATGGTAACGGCGAGCTTTTGCTATCTGTTCTTGAATGCGTTTTACAAAATAATCATAAGTATAAAGTCCTGTTTTAGGATCGGTGATTGAAGTTCTGTAATTCATTTCATTTTGTAGTGAAATTGAAAAAACAGAAAACATGCTTTTCATATAGTAGATTTCAGACGAATCATATTTCTGGCCTGTAATCTTATTTCCCAAGATAACTATACCGCAAGTTCCTCCAATACCTATCAAAGGGATTATGTATTTTGCTTCAATGGAAAGGAAATTTTCCGGAAAAATTGATTTTTCAATATTATCTAGAAGTTTTTCAAATGGAATAGCTTCTCCATTTAAATAATAATGTAGATTCGAATCAAAATAATCTTTTAATATGGAAAATATTTCATTATTTAGGCAACTATCTGTTTTTTGTAATTGTTTATAAAAATACTGATGAATTTTATTCGATCTTGGTTCATTTATCAAAAAAACTAAAGTTTCTGGAACGAAATAATCAATGATTCTGGATATGATAAATTTAACCATTGGTTCGATGCTCGTATATGTTACAAGCAGAGTCATATCTTTAATAATACGCTGCAACTGAGAATTTTCTTTTTTGAGACTTTCAAATGAGTTTATTACTCCTGATTTTTGCATTGTCTCGAATTGTTTAATTGAACTTTCTGTTTTTTCCTGCATATTGTTATTATAACACATTATTTTATTTTTTGTACTCTTTATTCTACAAAACAGGGGACAGACCTCGTTTTATTGACATCTTTCCAATTCTTCTTCATTTCACAAAATCAGAATGATAGAAAAAAAGTGGAAACCTCTATGCCAAAGCTACAATCTGTCTTGGAATTTCTGTAACTCTGGAAATCTGTGTGATATTCATACCGATTTTTTTCAGATATCTAAGTGCTTGTTTCATTTCGTCAT
>JALFAW010000240.1 GCA_022773305.1 Spirochaetia bacterium | reverse complement strand
TTTGTTACCGAATTCCGTTCTTTCATCGTTAATCCCATTTTTATCCCCAGTGACTCTTATTTTACTGGTTTTATTTTGGGTAAGATTTTCATATGATTCACAGCTTTTTTTTCGGTAAGATTTAACGTGATTCAATTCGGTTCCTTGTTTAGTACAATAGTTCTTGATATACTGCACGTATCCTTAATGTGTTTATAAGAGTTCTTGCGAACTCAAAATAAATCATTTTTAAGGAGGTTTCTATGAAAAAGAAACTGAAAGATTTTTTTAATTTCCTGGAGGCTTCGCCAGAAGTTATTGCGCATGGATGCAAAAAGGAAGTATGTCAGCTTCGTTCCTACGTAAGTGGTATCGAATCGAACGGCATTTATCCTTCTCCAAGAGTGTATAACCGTATTACAAAGATTACGGTTCATCTACAAAGAGTTGTTACCGATAAAGCGGTTATTCAGGAACTTAGAAAAATCCAAAGTAAGTATCAAAAGAAACATAGTCGTCAAAATCATGAAGAGTATTGGGATTCTGTTTATCCAGAAATCGATTATTCTTTATGTATGTGTAAAGATGATTATTAATCTTTGATTGCTTAGTTTCTTGCTCCTTTGTGGAAAAAAGAATTTATGGTTCGTGTATTCAGACGGGTTCTCGAATAACAACTTTGAATATATCTTATTACTCTGTAATATTGCATTTATTCATCCACTCTGACTGGTGTTTTCGTTGGTTGCTGTAAAAAGCCAAGACGCCTTTTTTGTTGCTTTCCTTAAAAATGAAAACCGCAGGTTTGTTTGCCTGCGGTTTTGTTTTTTTCAGCTTACACTGTCATCATATCAATCAAGCTTCCGTCACATTCTGGGTAATGCTTACAGTAAACCAAAGGCTCATCATCATCTGGAAACTGCACAACATTTGCTTCTTTGTATAAGTATTCTTTTCCACAATGAATACAGTGTACCTTTGTTTCCATTGTATAATCAGTTTTAAAAGCCTGAATACCGCGTTCAAGTCCAGCAATTCTTGATTGTCCATACATTATGGTTGGAGAAAGAACTTTATAGTCTAGATAAGTTCCACGACAATTCGGGTAATTTTTGCAAACAACCATAGTAAGATTCTTTTCGTTTTCTCTTATTACTTTGGATTGTGTAAAGTTGAATGCTTTATTGCAATGTGTACAAAATACATAAGAAGACTTTCGAAGTGTTCCATCAGGATTGTTATTATCAGAGAACTTGTTCAATTCAGTCGATTTTATTTTTCCGGACAAGATTGTAAGCTTTTCAGAAGGAAGATTTACAATTTCTTTTCTGTCTCCTAGTTCATAATACTGATGTGCATAATCAAGTACAGCTTCTGCACCGTATTGTTCGATACCTGTGAACATTACAGTTTCTTCCCAATCCTGTACATCTCGTGCATTCTTAAATCTTCGAAGTAGTAGCTCTGCAAGTTCTAGTTCAATTTCTGAAGCATGAATTAAATCATCCCACTTCTTAAATCCAACCATTTTAGCTATGTAATGCTGCGCACGCGCAAGTTTTATGTCCTGTTCATCTTTATCATCCAATTCGTAATAAAAGAACAAGTCGCCTACATCGTAGAACTTCCAATCATAGTGGTAAGAAATATACCCATCACTTTCAACTGTTTTGGTTTGTGTTTGCCAATCTTTTAAGAATTTTTTGGCTTCATTCTTGAAGAACTCAAGATTTGACATAATGTTACTCCTTGAGCATCTTTCTTTATTGCTTTTGCTTATTATGCCAGTACCTTTAAGCAGCAATAAACCTGACGCTCTTAGGTAATCATTAAGTTAAGATATGGTATGAATTAATCTTCGCACTGGCTGCTAGCTCTACCACAGAACTAATTTAAATATAGTAAGGAATATTAAAAGAGTCAATGTATCGAATTGAATCACGTTAAATCTTACCGAAAAAAAAGCTGTGAATCATATGAAAATCTTACCCAAAATAAAACCAGTAAAATAAGAGTCACTGGGGATAAAAATGGGATTAACGATGAAAGAACGGAATTCGGTAACAAAAG
>JALFAW010000196.1 GCA_022773305.1 Spirochaetia bacterium | reverse complement strand
GAATTGCAATAGATTTGACGAAAATGCTTATTGGTGGTATATTAAAAGAAAGAGGGAGTGCCCGAACATCGGGTTATCTCCACTAGGTTCGAATAGCCGCCACTAGTAGGTCAAACTTGGGCGGCTATATTTTTACTCTTTTTTATCTTTTAGATAAGAGAGTACTGCTATAACTGTAGTAATTATTGTGGCAACACAAGTTACCAAAGCAATAACACATTCACAAGTCATACGCAAAGCCTCCCAAAATTAAATTCCAGCAATTGCCGGTAGAGTTTGGGAGCTAACCGCCAGTTCAGGCACTTCCAAAATTAGTATAGCATAATTGTTTAATTTTGTATAGTTTAATGTATAGAAATCTCAGTGCATGTAATTTTTTTGTAAAAATCCAAAAAATCTGTAAAAATCGTGAAAGTGGGCGTGAATTATTCCAGCAAAGAAAAACAGCTTACAGAGTGGGTGATTGAATAAGGCACATGACGGGAATACTTATAGATAAAACATTTTTATTTTATGCTATATTGATTTGTTTGATTGTTTTATATACTTTTCTTTGACGAAATCAAAAAACTACACTATAATCTTCTTGTTTTATGTTGCTAAAATTAAACTATGATTTTGACATTGCAGCACTCCTCATAGAAATAATTCTTCTTTTTTTCTATTACCAAAGAAGAACTGTTCCTTCCATGCAGACACGCATTTTCTCTTTGATAGTGTACATTCTAACTACCTGTTCAGTCCTAGAGATTTCTTCTTCCTATTGTGATTTATATTTGGTAGATAAAGTTCCCATCTGGATTCGCTGGTTAATTGAATGTACATATTTTTCTTGTGTAAATTCATTTTCAGTTTTATATGCTGTTTATTGCTTCTTGCTTCTTGATTTAAAGAAAAAATATTCGCACAAAAAATACAATTTTTTACAGGTGTTTTTGATTGTACCTTATGCGTGCTGTCTTTTGATTATTTGGCTGGCACCTGTTTTAAATGATGTTTATCCAATGGGATTTTCTATTGTAAAAGGTGTAGGATATGTCAGAAACCACAATATTTGGTTTTTGATTCCTTATATAATTTCCTCTTTCTATCTGATTATTACTTTTTTAATTTTGATTATCCATCGAAAAGAAGTTTCGAAAACTACAAAATATCTTTTATCATTCTATATAATTATTGTAGTTGTTTCAGTTATGCTTCAACTTTGTTTTTACGGACTTTTTGTACAAAACTTTGCAATTGCACTCGTTTCTCTTGTATTTTATCTTTGCATTCAGCGACAGGAAGATGTTATTGACGGCATTACAGACTGTTTTAATCAATTTGCGTTTGATCAGATAACGACAAGACTTTTTAAAAGAAAAAATAAGTTTGCTTGTGTTTCTTTGATTCTTGATGATACTTTTTTTATCGCAAATACAATCGGTTTGACGCAAGTAAATAAATTTCTGCGTTTGGTTGCTGATTTTTTAAAACAGGAGTTTTCATATCAAAATGTCTTTAATATTAACTCAGAATGTTTCTTCATTTTGATAAAAAATTCAAGCGAAGATAAAATACAGAAAACTTTACTGAAATTACAAAAACGGTTCGATTTTTCATGGCGTTGGAATAATGTTGAATTAAAACTTTTTTCAAGATTATGCGTTATTGAATGTCCTGAATATGCAAAAAGTTCTAGTGATTTATTTGACTTTGTAAATCTGATAAAAGATGACGAACGTTACAAAAAAAACATTATTTATGCTGAAGAGATTGATTTGAAAGTTAAACACAGAACTGTTTATATTGAACATTATTTGAGAAATGGAATAGTTGAAAACAGATTTGAAGTTTACTATCAGCCGATTTATTCTGTACAGGAACAAAAAATAATAGGTGCAGAAGCTTTGATTCGTCTGCAGGATGAAGATGGTTCTTTTATTTCTCCAGAAGATTTTATTCCTATTGCTGAAAAAACAGGGACAATCCTTCGCATTGGGGAATTTGTTTTTGAAGAAGTGTGTAAAATGCTTTCGTTGATTAATCCAGAAGAATATGGAATTACCAAAATCGACATAAATCTGTCTGTAGCTCAATGTATGCAAGAAATTCTAGCAAATCAGATTCTCGCAATTCAAAGTGTCTACAAAATTCCAACTTCAATTATTAATCTGGAAATTACAGAAACTTCTGCGGCTCATACTCCAGAAATTTTATTGAAAAACATGAGGGCGCTTGCAGATGCCGGTTTTGAACTTTCTCTTGATGATTATGGTTCTGGCTATTCAAATATGAATTACATGTTGAATCTGCCGTTTAAGATGATAAAAATTGATAAATATATCGTTTGGGCGGCATTTTCAGATCCAAAAGCAAAAAAAGCTCTGACAGCTACTGTCAAAATGATTAAAGATATGGATTTAATTGTTCTTGCTGAAGGTGTTGAGAAAAAAGAACATGTTGAAGCTTTGATACAAATGGGCTGTGATTATTTACAGGGATATTATTATTCAAAACCTGTTCCAAAAAATGAATTTCTTCAAATTATGAAGAATTCAAAAAACAAGAACTAGATTGGAGTTTTTATGAAAAAGAAAGTTAATTCTGTGTTTATTGCATTATTCTGTCTTTGTTTTAGTTATAATCTTTTTGCAAACGATATTTCTGATAATCCACCTTTTAAATTAAATCCTTTGAATGATGGAATTATTCTTGGTGTGAGTGGCGGACTTGCTGGTTCTGCTTTTTTGTACAAAGACGTTTTTCATGTAAAAGAGAATAATTTTTCTGAAGGAAGTTATAATAAATCTGATGTGAATAGTTTTGATCAGATTTTTATGAGGCCTTACAGCAAAACTTTGCATATAGTTGGAACTGGAACTATGATTCTTTCAATGGCGTCACCATTTGCTTTATTGTGTACACCAAATTCGCAGTGGTTTACAATTGGAACAATGTTTGCTGAAACTTTACTTCTGGCACAAGGTACAAAAGAATGGATAAAAAATGTAGTTTACAGACCGCGTCCTTATGTTTATTTTGATGGATATCCTCAAGATAAGGTGGATGAAGGGGACTGGAACTGTTCTTTTCCGTCAGGACACGCAACTATGGCTTTTGCAGGAGCGGCATTTTTGAGTTATGTTTTTTGTCAGTATTATCCTGAATCTTCGTGGAAATATG
This sequence comes from Spirochaetia bacterium, assembly GCA_022773305.1. Classification (GTDB taxonomy): domain Bacteria; phylum Spirochaetota; class Spirochaetia; order Treponematales; family Treponemataceae; genus Treponema_D. The sequence goes on along the minus strand of JALFAW010000196.1, from coordinate 14,739 downwards.
CTGTGACGGGCATTTCTTTTGGTATTGCAGCCTTGACTGGTGCTTTGAGAATGGCAAGTGGAAATCACTATTTTACTGATGTGCTTTCTGGTGCGTTGATTGGTACGACTTGTGGATTTTTAATTCCATACATGCATACACAAAATTATTATTCACTTTTTCAAAAAAAGAGTATCAAAACTTCTGCTTCTCCTTTGGGCTTTAATGTAAAATTTGAATTTTAAAACAAAAAAAAATTTAAAAAAAATTTTTTTTTGTAACCTTTTTTTATAGAGGTGGTTATTTTAGTGTAAACAACAAAGTAAAACTAGTTCGTTTTCAAAAATACTCCTCCTATTTATTGAAGGCTGTCGTTTTTTCCTCCTTTTACGGCAGCCTTCTTTTTTTTTTAAACTTAAAATAATGTAATTTCGCCAGTCTGGTGTGTATGATGCAGGGTTTTAAGATAAACAGCGCACCGAGGCTTGAACAGGCACGCGAAGCGTGAGTTGCAAATGATGTCACGTGCTGATTTTATTTTTGTTTAAATGGGGTACGACCTCGTTTTTCCTGGAATATCAATTTTTGGATGTATGTTTTCGGGCACGTGATAGCATTTGCAACCGAGCGGTTAGCGAGCTGTGAAAGGCGACTGACTGACTGAATTTTGCTGAAAAATTTCAAAAATTTTCGCATTTGTATAAAGTTTGAAAATTTGGTAAGATAAGGTTATGGTAATTTCTTCTATTGATTTGAAAAATGGACACGTCGTTCAACTTAAGAACGGTAAGGAATTGGTTCTCCAGCGCGATGATGCTGATGCTTTGATTGCTCAGTTTGATATGTTTGGTGAAGTCGCAGTTATTGATTTGGATGCCGCTTTGGGAAATATTGATGCAAAGGGCAACACTGAAAACACTCATCTTTTAAAATCGCTTCTTCATCGTGGAAATGTGCGCACTGGGGGTGGAATTCGTTCTGTAAAACGTGCTAAGGAACTTATCAGTCTGGGGGCAGAAAAAGTTATTATTGGTTCTGCTGCATGGAAGTCAAATCCTGTGGCTGGCGAGAGTGTTTTGAATGAAGAATTTTTGAATGAACTTGCTGCTGCAATTGGAAAAGACCGCATTATTATTTCTGTGGATGCTATTAATGGTAAGATTGCTGTAAAAGGCTGGACTGAAACTGTTGATATTCCGCTTGTGGAAGGTGCTAATCAGGCTGAAAAATTCTGTTCGGAACTTTTGTTCACTTGTGTTGAAAAAGAAGGCTGTATGCAAGGCACAAATATGGATTATGTTCGTGCTTTACGTGAGGCGGTAAAATGCAGAGTTGTGGTTGCTGGTGGTGTTTCAAGTGTTCAAGAGATTAAAGAACTTGAGAAACTTCATTGTGATGTTCAGCTTGGAATGGCTTTGTATACTGGAAAGGTTGATTTGAAAGAAGCTTTTGTGGAATGTCTTGATTTTGAAAAATCTCCTTTGATTCCTATGATTGCTCAAAGTGTTAATGGCGAAGTGTTGATGCAGGGGTTTGCAAATGCTGAGGCTGTGCGAAAATCTTTTGACTGTGGGCGTTTGACTTTTTGGAGTCGTTCACGTAATGAGTTATGGACAAAAGGTGATACAAGTGGAAATGTTTTACAAGTTGTAAGAATGCGGGCTGACTGTGACAGGGATTGTATTCTTGCAACTGTTTTGCCAACTGGGCCTGCGTGTCATACTGGCAGTTGGACTTGCTTTACTTCTGCGATTGATGAAAAATCTAGTATGGGTCGCCTTTATAATGTGATTGCTGACCGTTTTGCAAATCCTAAACCTGGAAGTTATACTGCGACACTTGATAATAAGCGTGTTCGTGAAAAAGTTGAAGAAGAAGCTGAAGAATTGTGTGAAGCTGAAGGTAAAGAGGAAGTGATTTGGGAAGCTGCCGATTTGCTTTATTTTGTAAACGTTCTTATGTATAAGGAAGGTGTTTCTTGGAAAGATGTTTATGATGAACTTGACAGAAGGCACAAAGAAAAATAAATAAAATAATAAAGATTTTGCATTTTTTTGATGACTGTAGAGTGCAAAATCAAGTTCAATTTTTTTTGTGGGGGTAAAAAATGATTAATGTTCAAAAATATACCGAACTTGAACCTGAATTTTTTAATGGAAGGAATTTTGGTGACTCAAATGAAGTTGTAAAATCTGTTTTGGAAGAAGTGCAGAAAAAAGGTGATACAGCTTTGCGGATTTATGGACAAAAATTTGATGTTTCTGTTCCAACAAGTTTTGAAGTTCCTGTCAGCGAATTGAAGGCAGCGGCTGAAAAATTAAAAATAGAAAAACGCGATGTGTATGATGCTATTGTTTACTCACATGAGCTGGCTTTGAAATTTGCAAAATTGCAGCGTGAATCTTTTGTTGATTTTGAAAAGGAAATCACACCTGGAATTTTTACTGGTCAAAAAACTATTCCTGTTGAAAATGCCGGTTGTTATGTTCCTGCGGGTCGTTTTCCTTTGGTTTCAACTGTTATAATGACTGTAACTCCTGCTGTTGCTGCTGGTGTTAATAATGTAATTATCTGTACTCCACCTAGGGTTCATCCTGATGATAAAGTTGCTGCCGGAAAAAATGGAAGTGGCATTCCTGGAAATGCTTTTGTGGGTGGTAAACCTTATGCAGATGAAGGAATTATGGCGGCTGCTTATATTTGTGGTGTTAATCATCTTTATGCAGTTGGTGGTTCTCAAGCGATTGGTGCTATGGCTTATGGAACTGAATCTATTCCAAAAGTTGATGTGATTGTTGGACCTGGAAATAAATATGTAAATGCTGCTAAAAAAGAAGTTTTTGGTTCTGTGGGCATTGATATGCTTGCAGGTCCGACTGAAGTGCTTGTTATCGCAGATGAAAGTGCAAATCCTGTATGGGTTGCGGCAGATTTACTTGCACAAGCAGAACACGATGTTGTTGCTCAGCCTATTTTGGTTACAACTTCAGTTGATTTTGCAAATAAAGTAAGTGATGAAATTGAAAAACAACTTGAAACTTTGACAACAAAAACTACAGCTCGTCAAAGTATTGATAATTGTGGAAAAATAATTCTTGTGGATAGTATTGAGCAGGCTATTGAAGTTGCGAACAGACGTGCCCCTGAACATTTGGAACTTGCGTTCGAAGATGAGCAGATGCTTAGCTATATAGAAGAAAAAGTGCATAATTATGGTTCGCTGTTTATTGGTCACTATTCTGCCGAAGTTCTAGGCGATTATGCTGCTGGTTTGAATCATACTTTACCTACTTCTGGAACTGCAAAATATACTGGTGGTCTGAGTGTTAGAATGTTCTTAAAAACTGTGACAACGTTGCGTGCAAAAAAAGATTCGGCTGGACTTTTTAGAAGTGCTGCTGCCGCTGGTTCTCTGGGAGATGCAGAAGGTCTTGCAGGTCACGCCAGAGCAGCTAGAATTAGAATTGAAAAATGATTTTGTTTGGTAGTTTAGCTAATTGCTGTTGTTATTGCGGAGGATTAAAAAATGGTTTTAGAAGTTACTAAACTTGGCGAAGAAGTTTTAAGAAAAAAAGCTGAACCTGTTGCTGAAATAAATGATGAAATTCGTGCACTTGTAGAAGATATGTTCGAAACTATGATTGAAAAAGATGGTGTCGGTCTTGCTGCTCCTCAGATTGGAAAATCATTACGTCTTTTTGTAGTTATTGCAGATGATGATGTGCGTCGTGTTTTTATCAATCCGCAGATTATAAAAACTTCTACTGAAGTTGGTGAATATGATGAAGGATGTTTAAGCATCCCTCAGGTTTATGAAACAATTGTTCGACCTTTGGAAGTTACTGTTCAGGCATATAATGAAAAAGGTCGTCCGTTTACACTTGAAGCAGATGGGCTTTTGGCAAGAATTATTCAGCATGAATATGACCATTTGGATGGCATTTTGTATATTGACCGTGGTGATAAAACTTTTGCAGAAAAAACTGAAAATCAGTTTAAAAAACGTGCCGAACGCGCTGCACAAAAAGCTAAAGAAAAAGCTGCAAAACAAGCAAAAATTGCAGCAAAAATTGCGGCAAAAGAAAAAAAGACTTCTGGAAAATGAGTATGAAAATTTTATATGCAGGAAGCCCGCAGGCATCACAGTTTACATTAAGTATGCTCTATGAAAGGCAAAAAGAATGTGGTTTTGAGATTGCCGGTGTACTTTCAAATCCTCCTTCAGCAAAAGGACGGCATAAAGAACTTATTCCAACAAGTGTTGCATCGTTTGCAATGGAAAAGAATATTCCTCTTTTCACGCCAGAACATCTTGATAAAGAGTGTAGAGATGGCATTTTACCGTTGGGGGCTGACCTTCTTGTAAGTTTTGCCTATGGGCATATTTTTGGTCCTAAATTTCTAGCTCTTTTTCCTGCTGGCGGAGTGAATGTGCATCCTTCTTTGCTTCCAAAATACCGGGGATGCACTCCAGTTCCTGCTGCTATCTTAAATTCTGATGATAAAACTGCGGTTACAGTTCAAACTTTGAGTTTAAAAATGGACGAAGGAAATATCTTAAAACAGCGAGAGATAATTCTTGATGGAACTGAAACTGGAGAAAGTCTTTTGAATGATTGTGCAAAAATTGGTGCTGAACTTTTGTGTGAACTTTTAAGAGAAATGACTTCATCTAAAACAAGACCTTATAGTTTACCAACAGGAATTCCGCAAACAGGAAATCCATCATATACTTATATGATTTCAAAAGAAGATGGCAAAATTGACTGGAGTGAAGATGCTCGTAAAATAGAAGCAAAAGTGCGTGCTTATTATCCTGAACCTGGAACCTGGTGTTTTGAAAATGAAATTCAACTTCGCATTCTGCAAGCTGAAAATATTTCAAATGAAGATTTTTTTACTTTATCAGACGAAAATAAGACAATCTTTGAAAAATCTGAAAACGGAAAAGTAATGTCTTTTAAAAAGGGGTTGGGAATATTTATCAAAGCTGGTTCTCAAGTTCTTGTTGTAAAAACATTACAGCGACAAGGTAAAAAAGTTATGAGTTTTCAAGATTTTTTAAATGGTGCTAGAGATTTTATTGGTACTGTGTTAAAATAAAAATTGAATTTTTATGATGGGTATTTCCAAAATCAAAAAACCAATTTTTGAAGAGATTTTATCCCATAATCCTAAAGACATTTTTGGAGTTTTTTATGAATGACGAAAATATCAATAATAATGAAGATATTATTATAGAAGAAAATGAGAAAGTTACAGAAAAAACTGAAAACATTGTAGAGAACAATGATATTCAAATGGAAAATTCTGAAAAAAAAGATAAAAAAATAAAAAACAAGGCAAAAAAAATCAAAGAGAAAAAAACTCATCAATTTCGCATAAGTTTTTCTGAAGGTTATGAAAAAGTGCAGTCAAATATCTGGATGTTGATTATAACTTGTGTTTCAGCCTTTTTGATAATGTTTCTTGTTGCAATTCTAGTGTTCTTTAAAAATGTAGAAGGACCTGAAAAAGTTCTTGTTCCAAATGTTGTAGGAAAGCAACTTGAAGATGCTCTTTTGGAAATGCAGGCAAAGGAACTTTATCCAAAAATCAATCTTAGATATTCAGATGTGCCTGGTAATGAAGGAGCAATACTTGAACAGTCTCCACAGGCTGGAGCAATCGTAAAAGGTTATAGTCGTGTTTCTCTCGTTGTGAGTCGTGGTGTAATTGTTGATAAAGTTGATGATTATGTTGGAATGAATATTAATGATTTGCAGCTTAAACTCCAAACTTTGTTTGCAGGACAGACAAAACCTTTGATTGTGCTTGGAAATCCAAAATATAAACCAGATTTGTCTGACGCTGGAACAATATTGGAACAGGACCCTCCAGCAGGAACAAGTATTTCTGAACCAATTACTGTTGAATTAGTTGTAAGTCGTGGACCAAATTATGAAAACACTCGTCCTCCTAAAGTTGTGGGACAGTCTGTAAACGATTTGCTTCAGACCATCACAAGAAGTAAAGTTGTGTTTGATATAAAAAGCCACATGGCACTCGATGATGAAAAACTTGGTACAGTTGTGTCACAACAGACTTTTGATTCAGAATTTGTGCCAAATTATTCCCGAGTTGAAATTGAAATGGCAATGCCAGATAAACCTGTAAACGATAATATTTACGGAATTTTTGAAACAAAACTTGCTGATTATCCTTATCCTGTTCCTATGAAATTGGAAGCCGTGCCAGAAGAAGGAAATTCTTATACAATTGTAAGTTTTACACACCCTGGTGGAAATGTTACAATTCCTTATGCAGTTCCAAAAGGAACTCAACTTTTGCTTTATGTTGCAGAAAAAGTTACTGCTAGACAGATTGTGAACTAATATTTATTCTTCTTTTGGTGGTGGACATGAGTAGACCTTTAATTTGCATGACTTTGACTGGAAAAACCTTGGAAGAAGATAAAAAACTAGTCAAAAAATATGAAAAACAGATTGATATGGTGGAACTTCGCGTTGACCATCTAACAGAAGACGAACAACTTTATGTAAAACGTTTTCCATCGCTTATTAATCTACCGTGTCTTTTGACAATCAGAAGAGATGTAGACGGTGGACTTTTCAGTGGTGGTGAATTTTCACGTACTTCACTTTTTGGACGAGCTCTTGCTTTTGCAAATCCTGATAAATCTAAAAATTTTGCCTATGTAGATTTTGAAGAAGATTATCATATTCCTAGTATTCAGGATGCGGCTATGGCTTTTGGTGTAAGAATTATCAGAAGTTATCATAACATGACAGAACCAGTTTTGGATTTACGTGAAAGATGTAAAAATATGCGAAAAACGGGTTATGAAATCCCAAAAATTGCATTCATGCCCCATTCAATCAGTGATGTATTAAATATGTTCAAAGAAGGTGATGCAATGTCTGATTTTGAACATATTTTTTGTGCTATGGGTGTTGAAGGTTTTCCTTCTAGAGTGCTGTCTACTTTTGCAAATTCTTTTTTAACTTATGTATCTCCAGAAGAAATGCTAGCTAATACAACAGAAATTGGACACATTGATCCTTTAACGCTTAATGATTTATATAATTTCAAATCAATTTCAAAAACTACAAAACTTTTCGGAATAATAGGTTGGCCTTTAACAAAAATATTCAGTACAGTTGTACAAAATGTTGGATATAGACAACAGTCTTTGGACAATGTGTACATTCCTGTTCGAACAAAATCATTATCGTTAGGATTGGAATTTTGTGAATATATGGGATTTAGAGGATTAACGGTTGCAGATCCATATAAAGAAGAAGTTATGTTTTATCTAAACGAACATTCACCTGAGGTTCTGCAAATGGGTGTTTGCGATACTATTATTAATAAGAATAATAAATGGATTGGCTATAATTCTGAATATATTGGATTTAAAAAGGCTCTCATAGAATTTATGGGTGGGCAAAGTTTAAAAAGAAAAAAAGTTTCTGTAATTGGTGATACGGCAAATGCTAATATGGCAGCTTATGTTTTAAAGCAGCTTGGGGCAAAAGTTTGCGTTTTTGGAAAATCGGTTGAAAAAGCACAGTTTATAGCAGAACGTTATGGTTGTGATTTTAGTCAACTTGATGTTCATTGCATTGAAAAACTTGATGAATATTCAGCACTTATAATTCAAACAACTGTTCACGAAAAAGTTGAAAAAACTTCAGATTATTATGAAAATGATCCTATTGATTTTTATAGTTTTAGGGGAAATGAATTACTTTTTGATTTTAACTTTGCTATGCCAGTAACAGCGATTATGAAACGTGCTTCACTTGCTGGTTGTCGTTGCTGTAATGGAAGCAAAATGTTTGAAATCCATGCTTATGAACAGTTTAGATTATTTACTGGCTTTGAATACAAAAAGATTTAAAAAAATATAAGATAAAGAATTGGAGGATTTATATATGGGACTTTCGCAAAATGAACAGAAAGTTTTAGTTGCAAATACTGCAATTGACACATTGATTTCAAAAGGATTGATTTTCAGTGGAATGAAGATTGGACTTGGTACAGGTTCAACTGCCATGCCAGCTGTAAAAAGACTTGCATATCATATACAAAACGGAAATTTGCATGATATAAAAGCGGTTGTAACAAGTTTTCAAACTCAAAATGCCTGTCAGGATTATGGCATTCCAGTATATTCAATGAATGATAAAATCATTGGCGGACAACTTGATTTGGCAATAGATGGTGCTGACGAAGTGAATCCTGAATGTTACTGCATAAAAGGCGGTGGGGCAGCTCATGTACGTGAAAAAATTGTAGAATATAATTCAAAAATATTTGTTGTGATAGCTGATTCTTCAAAGGCAGTAGAAAGTATTGGAACAAAATTCCCGGTTCCAGTTGAAATAATTGCTGATGCTCGTGTTCCTGTAACAAAAGCTCTGAATGAACTTGGCGCTACCTGTGTATTGCGTGAAGGTGTGCGAAAAGCTGGTCCTGTCATCACTGATAATGGAAATCAGATTCTAGATTGCACATGGAAAGAACCAATCGATGTTCCTTTGATGGAAACAAAAATCAACTCAATTGTAGGTGTTTTGGAAAATGGACTTTTTTCTCAAAATAAACCAATTGTTTTCATTGCAAAAGAAGACGGTTCTGTAGAAACGAGAAATTTGTAATAAATTAACTATTTTGATTTTGTAATGTTCCCGCCTTTTCCAACAGAAATAGCACATCAGTATTGTCTCAAACTTATCAAGCAAATAAAAGACGGTACTGTTGTACTAAAGCAAATTTCAAAAGAAAGTGAAGAAAGAAAAGGGCAGGGCATAATGCTTGGCTGTCTTGTTGCACAGGATAAAAAAAATAAAAAAAGAAAAATTTTATATACTGTAAGCGGAAATAGCAAAGTTTTGGAATCTGGACAGCAGAATTTTATTTTTGTTAATCCAATCGTCCTTCCATATCAAATAGAAAATGCACTTTATCAAAATGATGCAGAAATTCACCGTCTTACAAAAATAATCAACGAAGAAAAAATCAAAAATGTGGAATTTCAAAATGATGAATATTATTTAAATCATCTGAAATCTCTTGAACAGAAAAGAACTGAACTTACAGACGAGTCTTTACGCAAAGTTTTTTCTCTCTATGAATTCTGTTGCTTTGATAAAAAAAAGATAAAATTAAATCAGATAATTCAAAACCATAATGGAAACCTTCCTCCAACTGGAACTGGGGATTGTTGTGCGCCAAAACTTTTGTCTTATGCATTTGAACACGATTTAACTCCAGTGAGTATGGATGAAATCTACTTTGGAAATGATACGAAAAGCAAAAAAAACGGAATTTCATATCCTCCTTGTGATAATCGCTGCGGATATATTTTACCTTCAATTCTGGGACTCGAGATTCTGTATAGGGACAATGATATAGTTGTGATTGATAAGCAGTCAGGCTTGCTTTCAGTTCCAGGTCGTACCCTAGATAAAAAAGATTGTGTGGAAGCAAGGGTGAAAGCATTGTTTTTTGGGAGTTTAAATCAACCAGCAGTTCATCGGCTTGATATGGAAACAAGCGGCATCTTGATTTTGGCTTTAAACAAGGCGAGCCATAGAAATCTTGAAATGCAGTTTGCAAATAATCTTGTTCACAAAAAATATGAAGCACTTCTGGATGGTGTTTTGCATGGAAAACCTGAAGGGCACATTGAACTCAAATTTCGTCTGGATTTGGAAAATAGACCGCATCAGATTTATGATGAGATTAATGGAAAAAATGGAATAACAGACTGGAAAAAAATCGGTGTTGAAAAATGGAAAAATCCAGTGACAGGAATTGAAAAAAAAGTAACGCGAATAGAATTTTTGCCTGGAACAGGACGAACTCATCAACTAAGACTTGCTGCAAGTTTTGAAAAAGGATTGAATCTACCGATTTTAGGTGACAGTCTTTATGGCAAATGTGAAATTGGAGAACGACTTATGCTTCATGCTAGTAAAATAGAGTTTTTCCATCCTACAACAGGTAAAAAAATGGAGATAGTGTGTAGACCTCCATTTTAGAAGTTTTGAAAGGTATTAAGGGTGCGAAACAAAATAGAAAATATCAAAAAAAAAATAAAAAAATTTTAAAAAAAGATAAAAATGCTATTGACACTTTTTTGTTTAAATTGTATATTAATTAAGCATTCAGCAAACAAGAATGCAGCGGGCTACTAGCTCAGTAGGTAGAGCAACGCCCTTTTAAGGCGTGGGTCACTGGTTCGAATCCAGTGTAGCTCAGAAACTAAACTGCTAAATCTATGTAATACATAAACTTAGCAAATTGGAAATGGGAACTGTAAACAGTTCCCTTTTTTATTTTAACCAGTATAAATGAATTATTCATCGCATTTCTTATTGGAGTGTTTAGATGAGATTCAAAGAGCCTTATAGTCTTTTTAAGAAAACTCTACAATCAGGAAAGAAAGTCTATTATGTTTCTTTTTATGATGCAAATGGAAAAAGACGCCAGCTTAGTACAGGACAGACACGTAAAGCTTTCGCAGAACAAATAGCCGTGAAACTTTATTTTGAAGGGAAGTTTTTTCCAAATATTCCTAATCAATTATATTCTGGTCAAAATTTAATCATACAACCAAATTTGGATATTTCAAATTCTCATGCAAATTTGCCTTCTTATCCGACGTTTAGCGAATATACAATCGATTGGTTTGATTATGACAAATGTGATTATATACGAGAAAAATTAGTTCATGGTTTTCATTACACACCTAATCACGCTTACAGAATGAAAGAGTATTTAAATATTAGGATTACCCCTTTCTTTGGATTTTACAGAATAAATGAGATAGATGAATTTATTGTTGAAAAGTTTATAGAAAAATTAAAGTTGGAAGAGCATTTATCTAATTCAACAATCAATAATTCCATTAAAATTCTAAAAGTAATCTTAGGTTATGCTTTTCGAAAAAACGATATTCCTGTTGATATTGCAAAGAAAATAAAATATCTGAAAAATGATTCATGTACCAGAGGTATCTTTACAAATGAAGAAGCTGAAGAATTGTTTTCTATTACAAGGGTTTCAGAGCTATGGAAAGGGAACTTCACTTACTATCTTATGAATTATCTTTCTGGTCATACTGGAATGCGTTTTGGAGAAGTACAGGCTTTACATCTCAGCAGTGTATTTGAAGATCATATTTTGGTTCGACATAGCTGGGATGAGAAGTTTGGATTAAAAGATACTAAAAACCATAAAGAAAGAACTGTTCCTATATCAAAAGATTTGTATCTACTGCTGCAGAATCTATCGAAAAATCATACAGAGGGAGAGTATGTTTTTTCATTTAAAAATGGAAAAACTCCTGCATGCAGGCATGATATGTATAGACTATTAAAACATGCTCTTAACGGTATCGGAATATCAGATGATGAGATAAAAGAAAGACATCTGTCATTTCATAGCTGGAGACACTTTTATAATAGCAAACTTATTAATAGCGGCATTCCTAAAAGTATTGTTCAGTCAATTATAGGCCATGTTAATGATGATTCTATGACGGAACATTAAACACATGTATCTATTGAGGAGCAACAGATTGTATTAGGTCTTCTCTGAATATTTCTGCTCTACTTCACTGTATAATTTTTCTTTATAGTCACGTATTATTTCATCTCCAATATTTTCTCTTTCTATAGGAGAAAAATAGATATCGTTATTAAACCTGAAGAAAGGAGTGAAATTTTTTTTGTGTTTAATGTGTTCCTGAATTATGGTATATGCAGTGTCCTTTGGGGCATCTGAAAAAATCATAGGTACTTCAAGTGAATTGGATATAATTTCCTTTTTACCAAAATGAATGAGATTTTTTGTATAAACATCATTTTCAATTCTTTTTTCTAAGAATTCTTTTCTGACTGAAACAATTTTATCAATAAAGTCATTGTTTTCTTTAGTTTTAGTTGTAAGAGTTTGATAATATTGATTATCAATATTTGAAACTTCATAATATTTTTCTTTTACTATAGAATCCGTCGCTTCGTAAGCTGTTTCATAATATAGAGGAATAAAAATATTAATTGAAGATGCCTTTTGACCTTTTCTATCAATTCTATGAAGGGCCTGTTCTATAACTGCAGGGTTCCACCAAAGGTCCAAAATAATCATGTGATTTGCGCTTTGGAGATTTAATCCGGTTCCAGCTTTTTTAAGTGTTGTTAAAAGAACCCTTATTTTATTATCTGAGTTTGTAAAGACTTCAGCTTTATCTATGGAATCATCTCCTATTAAAGTTAATGCATTAATATTCATTTCTTGTAATTTTTTTTCTAAGAATATTAACGGTGCTTTATATTCTTAGAAGATTATGATTTGCTCATTTTCAGTCATACCTTTTATATAACTAAGGCAGAATTTTATTTTATCTGAAATAAGTGTTGTATCTATATGGCTTTCTTTAAATTTTGGATTATCAATATATGTCTGTGGAGATAGAGCGTATTGTTCAATTTCTTTTGAAGAAAAGCCAAAACGTTTCATTCGCTCAAGATTATACTGCATTTTCTTGGATAAAATACACGGAACAAGTAGTACATTTTTTTTGTAAGTTAATTCTGTTTCTCCAAAGAAATATGCTTCGTTTTCGGCAAGGTATTTGATAACTTCATTCTTCATGTCGTCACTAATATCTTTATCAAACCATGCTTTATGATAGAAAAATCTGTATGTATTAAAATGATCCATGAATGAGTTTTGCACAGGAGTGCCAGTAATTCCAAGAATGTAAGGAACATCTGAATTAAAGTTTGAAAGTTTTGGAATTATCTCTTGTTCGCTTGTGAATGAAGTAACTGTATGAAGTTCATCGTAAATTAACAAACTAGGTTTTTCAGAATAATCTTCTATATCAATGCTTAAAGTATCATAGCTTGTAATGTATATATTTCCATTTTCAAATTTATTATTCTTGAGAAAAATTTTCCTTTCTTCTGGTGTGCGTTGAATTATTTTTTTTACAAAAAGACCTTCGGATTCAAGTTCTTCATACCATGAGTTGATTAATCCTGATGGAGCAACTAAAAGAATATAGCCATTGTTTATTGATGATTTTATATAATTTCTAATTGTAAGTGTACCAACAAATGTTTTTCCTGCACCAGGATTTAAGGTTATAACTGGAACTAGATATCTTCCTGAGTAGGAATCTTTCTGTTTCCAAAACTTAAAAATATAATCAATAGCTTTTTTTTGTATATTTGTAGGAGTCTTTGGAACTTTCAAAGATTGCTTATAAAAATCATTGAAAAAAACTATATCAGATTCTATTTTCGAAGAAAACAGATTTATTGATTCTCTAATTTTTATTATATATTCATCAATATTTGTTTTACTCTGCGAATCTGCAGATATATAAAAAATAGATTTAATAAACTCTGAGTAAGATTCAGTAGTTTTATTTACATAATTGGAGTTTTTTTCTTGTTTTACTAATTCCCCAGAAATATCTAATAACATTCTTAGAATTGAGCAATTCTCCATAGTCAATGCTAATAAAAAAGTAGAATTATATTCTTCAAACGATTTGTTTCTTTGAGAGAGTTCATTCTTAATGTTTTTAAAGGCGATCCATTGTTTTTGTATTTCTTCAAAAGATACGAACAGTAAGTAAGTAGGTGATAAAAAATTATTCTCAATATTACTTATTTCCTTAATTGTATCTTCTGCTGTTATAATGGCCTTTTGTTCTGCCTTATAGTTTTGTAAAGATGTAAAATTTTTTAAAGTGTTGTAATAATCATTTTTAAGAGAATTAAGAGTGTTTAAGTAATCTTCTAAATATGCGATTTGTTTTGTGTAATTTTCTTTTTCCTGTTGTCGTTCTTTTATTAGTTGATCTTTTTTTTGAGGGTTATATGGCCTTCCTGGCTTTTTTACAAATAATTTTTTTGTATTATTTGAGTTTTCTCTTTCAAGTTTTTTTAATACTTTGACATTTCGATTTATAGTATCTGTAAGGATTAGAAATAAGGCATAATTAATATAAACAATTCGATATGCATCTTCTTCTTCATCTGAATGTGGTTTTAATTCCCTAAAGACTTTTTTTTCTAGTTTTTCTTTAGGTATGTAATTTGAAAATTCCGAACAGAAGCGATTCCATACCGATAAATAAATATCCGGTTCTTTATTCAATTCTTTGTTTAATAACAATTTGGAATAGTAATAAAGAAATTCATGAATATCATTTAAGTTAGTTGTTTCTTTTCTTGTGGAATTATTTGCGAAAGATTCGTTTAGATCTTCAAGACCTTCAATTACTTCCTGATGTCTTACGCATTCATTAATTTCTGATTGTGCCAATCTTGCTTCAAGTGATTGTTCATATGATTTTAGGTAAGAAACATTTTTAGAAATTGAAGCCTCAATACGTCTAAGTTCGTTTATAACCGGGTTTTTACTTTTCTTTAGTAAAGTATCTTCATTTTCTGTGTGATTTAAGTTTTCAATTAAGAATTCTTCCTCAGCGTCTGGATCAAAAAGAGAAAAAAACTTTTCTTCAAAGTTTGGATCCTCCTTTGCCAATAAGGAATAAATACGCAATATGACTATAGTTTCAGAAGATAAAGTCGAGTTATAATCAAAAGTTGTGGATTGGCAAAAATAGTCTAAGATAGAAAAAGAGGTTTGAATCGGATAAAATGTTTTTACCACAAAACAACAAACCGAAGGAAACCTCTTATGGCTATTTTACAACTAACGACAGAAAAA
>JALFAW010000226.1 GCA_022773305.1 Spirochaetia bacterium | reverse complement strand
TTCTTCACCTTCATTAACTGAAATTGTAGTTTTACCAAAACTCAGGAAAAAACGAGATTTACAATTATAGTTTCTATACCCCAAAAAACGTCTAGCGCATTATTGCGCGTTTTTGACCTGTGAATCACGACCGGGAGCCAGGTTTACTACCAATTTGTTTTATAATGCGTTTGCCCAGATTTTTTATAAATCTACTTTGAATGGCATTGCTGGAAGCAGTTCCTGCGAGTACAAGTTCACTGTGGCAGGATTGTCTGCCCATAAATAACGTAATTCCGTTAAGTTACCAGCATTTCGTGGTATATCAACAATCACCTGATTATCTTCGAGCAAAGCTTTAGTTTCCACAACAGTAAATTTTCCTTTTTTCTCAGCCAGGAAACAGAAACCGTAAACAGGACCTTTTTTATGAGTTTTTTCCAAATTCACTTCTTTTCCAGAAACTTCTGCAACACACAAAGAACTGTTACCTAAATCAAAAGAAACAATAATCTTGTTCTTCTTGTTTTCAACAGAATTAAATCTTGGAGAAGCACAAATGAACTTTTTCTCATAAGCAAGTCGTAAGGCTTCCAAAGCAGCACGTGTTCCACCAGTCTGCTTCTTTTCAGGATGCAAATCGTTCCATTCACCAGCATCAATTGTTACAGCAACTCCACAATTTCCTGCAATTTCACAGGCATCTGCCTGAGCCTGACGCATATAAGGCCAATCCATCTTTATTATAGTTGAATCTTCGTAATTTCCATCACTCCAGTTAGGCAATTGCATAACAACAAAAGGAAGTTTTTTTGAGCCGTACACAAATTTCTTACGCCACAGATTAATCATCTTTACGAGCATATTTTTATATTCAGATGGATGACCTGCATCTGATTCACCTTGATACCACAAAACTCCTGCAACAGCATGATTGAAACAAGGAGCCAGCATTGCATTGTAAAGAGCAGTTGGTACCCATTCAAAAAACATTCCAGGAGGACAATCTCGAACTTTTACATCAACTTGCATCTGCCATTCACCTGACAAATCAATCAATTCTCCGTCCAAAGGTAGAAGTGTTACTTGTTTTTTTTCAACATTTCTGCAAACAACAGGATTTACGTAAATATTTTCAGTAAAAAGACAATATGGTTTTTCTTCATAAAAACGAATTTTTCCAAATTTACTGTTTTTTTGAACATGCATCAAAATGGTATTTTTACCTTCTTTTAGAATTCCTTGAGGTACAACATAACGGCGAGGAGGATATGAATATGCAGTTGAGCCAACTTCTGTATCATTTACAAAAACTGTATCGGCATCTACAATCGTGCCGAGCCAAAGCCAAGTTTTATTATTATTGAAATTTTTTACCTGCTCAGAAGAAAGTTCAATTTCTTTTTTAAGCCAAATAAGCCCCGCACTGTCAAACTCATTGATAAATCCTGGAATTTTAACAGATTGCCAAGTTTTATCATCGCAAGGATTTTTTGAATTCTGCCACAATTCTGCATTCCATTTTGTTTGATTTTCAGTCAATTCTTTTTGTTTTGCAGCAATATTTTCATCTTTTTCATAGATTTCAAGTCGATGGATATATTCGTTTGCCCCCATCTCTTGCAAAGAGGATTTACTCATCCATGCAGAAATAGGAGAACCACCCTGACTCGCATTTATAATACCAACTGGAACATTCAATTCCTGAGAAAGTTTTTTCGCAAAGAAATATCCTGTTCCAGACATTTGACCGATTGTAGATGGAGAAGCTGCCTGCCAAACTGGATTTTCCACATAATCACGCTCACCATGAAAAGTCCAGGAAATTGGAATTGTAATCATGCGTATATATGGATTTTCAGGAAGTTCGAATTCTTCTGGATATGAAAAACGCATGCGTTCCATTGGAAGCTGAGCATTTGACTGACCTGAATTCACCCAAACTTCACCAACGTAAACATCATTAAAAGTAACATTTTCCTTTTCAGATTTTATCAGCATATTAAAAGGACCGCCAGCTTGCCCCGGACTGAATTCAATTTTCCAGTTTCCAGTTTCATCAGCCTGAGTAATAGAAGTCATTCCTCTAAAAGTCATATAAATATCTTCATAGGCTCCGGCAGTTCCAAAAACACAGTTAATCTTATTCTGCTGCAAAACCATTCCAGAGGCAACAATTCCTTTTATTTGAAATTTTCTTTCCATAGTAAAATCCTCTTTTCAATAGGTTCAATTCAGTTTTTTTAATTTTAAACCGTGGCAAGGATTGTAAGGGCTGGCGAAGCCAGTTCCGAAGCATAGCGAAGGAATGAAGGCGCTTTGACGCCGGAACCCTGCAAAGCCTGTTTTTTGCGAAGCAAAAAGCCACCCATAATATCAAAAACTCAATATTTTACCCAATGTTTATATTTTAAGGCATTCTGATAAAATCATCAATGAAAAAATCCATAAAACCACTTACTCATTATTTTTTTTCACTTTTTTTATTTCAATTTCTATCTACTTGCAAATCCATTCTTTTCCATTATTCTGATATCTAAACCAGTCAAAATCTGCAAAGAACTTATCATCTTCTTGATTTCCACCTGAAGTTGCAAACATTCCTACAAGAGAACCGACAAATCCACCTGCTTTTTCTGTACTCAATATGGAACCATCAACATTTTCGCAAATGACATTCATATTACGTTCATCAAGTCCATATTCAAAACGAAGATTCTGATGTTCAGCTACAACTCGAAGGACCATACGTTCCCCATTTTTCGGCAAAGCAAATGGTTCTTCTGCAAGAATTTCATCTTCTCCTCCACAGGCTTTAACAACTTGCATTATGCAAAGTTTTCCTTTTGAAATGACTTGCAGTCTATAATTAAACTTTTCATTCTGAAAACAAACAATACCAGCTGCATCATTTTCCTGAGAAAAATTACAGAACATTTGAGTAGATGCTTCATAACTAAATGCTGTCTGTCTACGAGCAACAAGATGCACTCCATCAGGACTAGAAATGTGTTTACCACCGTAAATTCGAAGATTTCCAGATTTTTCAGTACAATTTAAGTATTTTGGATTTCTACTTCGAAGGCTGAGCCAATATTTATCTAATTCAGGTTTATTAAAATCATCGATTGAAGGGAAAATTACTGCATCTGCATCTTCAAATGAACGTTCTACAACGTGTCCGGCAAGACTGTACGCCTGTTCAACAAGACCAGTTTCCCAAGAAACAACAGGCCAACCGTTTTCCCATTTTACTGGAACAAGGAAAGTTTCTCTTCCAAGATTTGAAACTCTGTTTTCTCCTTCGCCATAAGGACGAGAAGCAAGACAGCACATCCACCATTTATTTTCTGTAGTACAAATGATATCAGCATGTCCAACATTGATTACTCCAGCAGACATTCCCAAATGGCGATGTGTTAAAATTGGATTTGCAGGTTTTCCGCACCATTCGCCGTCAATAGTATCACAACGAGCAACACAAACAGCATGGTCTGGACCAGTTCCGCCTTCTGCATGCATCAAATAATATTTTCCAAAAAATTTATAGATATGAGGACCTTCTGGCCAAATACAGTTTTTCAAAGCACCACGCCAAATTCCTTTTGCTTCACCATAAAGTTTACCAGTTTCAGGGTCAAGTTTTTGAATCCAAACTTCCCAGTTGCCGTTATATTTTGGACCTTCTGGAGCAGGACGAGTACCAGTGTACCAGCAAGTGCCGTCATCATCAAAAAATAAAGAAGGGTCAATTCCTGGTGCATTTTCAATCACAATAGGATTTGACCACGGTCCTTCCGGTTTGTCAGCTGTCACAATAAAATTTCCAATTCTGTCAACCTGAGTACAAATGCAGTAGAATTTTTTATTATAATAACGAATTGTCGGTGCAAAAAGACCACGAGAAACACCACCGCCTTCAAAATCCAGCTGTTCTGGACGGTCAATTATATTTCCAATCTGTTCCCATTTTACAAGATCTTTGCTTTTGAAAATCGGAAGACCTGGAAAGTATGAAAAAGAAGAACAAACAAGATAATAATTTCCTTCTGCAACACACATTGAAGGATCTGGATAGAATCCTGGTAAAACTGGATTTATTACACGAAAAGCCATTTTTTCCTCACTTAATATAAAAATCAAAGATAATACTAAAACACAAAACTTATTTTGTCATTAGGATTTTTCCTTAATTTTTATATCTGTACAGATGAGTGATAATGAAAAATGTTAATGTTAAGCCGCAACAAAAAAATGGATATAAACAAACTGACATAATCATTTGTGCAGAAAAAAAGTTTCTCTCATTTTATTGCTACAAAAACATCCATTTCACCTTCACCACGATTATTCCATGCATAATATGGCACAAAAACCAAATCAACATTGCAAACTTCTTGTGGAACAAAATCTTCATAAAGATTCTGCTGCGAATCAGTATTTTTTTGACGTTTTCCCGGAATCACGAGTTTATTCAATCGATGACCTAGAGTATCATCTTCAAGAACTTTCACTTTATCCTGTAAAATTCCGCCGTTTTCTTTATCATATAAATCTGACTGCTGCACATAAACAAGATGGAGATTTTCGCCGTTATCAGCCTGTTCCAGACAATAAGTTACAGGTCCGCGTGTGAAAGCAACTTTGTTTACATCTTCACGAACTTTGTCATTTGCCTTAACCATTCGCACTGGCATTTCAAAAGAAAGTGTGATTTCATCTGCATTTTTCCATTTTCCCTGGAAATAAAGATAACCATTTTCTTCTTTTTGAGAAATTCCCTGCGGAATTTTGATTTTTATGGTGTTTTTGCAAGTCCATTTTGGGATTCTAAACGCAAAAGTATAAGAAAAATCATCCTGGCAGGAAATTTTCATGGAAACATTTCCATTCCAGGGCATATCACTAGAAAGCGTGCATATAACCTGCTGTTTATCAATCACACTTTTAATTTCGCCACCAATATACAAATGTGTGAAAAGCGTATTATCGTTCTGAGTATATGCGTAATTTGCAATGGAAGTTACAATTCGTGCAATATTTGGTGGACAGCAGGCACAACCAAACCATTTCTGACGGATTGATTTTACATGCCATTTCCTCTGATCTTTGTGACAAGCTTCAGGAAAAACAGAAAGAGGATTTACATAAAAAAAGCTTTTTCCATCCAAAGCCATTCCTGCAAGCACAGTGTTGTATAGAGCAAGTTCCATAACATCGCCATATTCAGACTTAGGTTCTATTTCGAGCATGCGTCTGGCAAAAAAAGCAAGGGAAATTGCTGCACAAGTTTCAGAATATGCTTCATCATTTGGTAAATCATAAGGAAATGAAAATGCTTCACCTTCTTTTGTGCCGCCCATTCCGCCAGTTATGTAAAGTTTTTCTTTGACAATACTGTTCCAAAGACGAACACAAGAATCATAAAGTTTTTCATCTTGAGTCAGGCGGGCAACATCTGCCATTCCACAATAAAGATAACCTGCACGCACTGCATGACCAACTGCTTCGTCCTGTTCGTAAACTGGCTTATGTGCCTGATAATAAACGTATCTGTTTGGGTCGTTGTTTTTTTGCTTTGGAACTCCACCAAAATCAAACTCTTCTGTATCAAAATAATAAGGCTGTTTTCCTCGTTCCAGAATGAAATAACGACTTAAATCAAGATATTTTTTTTCACCAGTAACTTCATAAAGACGAACTAAAGCCATTTCTGCAATTTCATGACCAGGATATCCTTTTTTTTTGCCATCCTGCGTGCCAAAAATGGAATCAACATAATCAGCAAAACGACAGGCAGCTTTCAAAAGTTTATCTTTTCCTGTTGCCTGATAATAAGCCACTGCTCCTTCCACAAGATGACCAAGACAATAAAGTTCATGATGATCTTTCAATTCTGTAAACGCTTTATCCATGCCGTTAATAATGTAATATGTATCAAGATAGCCAG
Organism: Spirochaetia bacterium; assembly: GCA_022773305.1. GTDB lineage: Bacteria > Spirochaetota > Spirochaetia > Treponematales > Treponemataceae > Treponema_D. The sequence continues at coordinate 10,103 of JALFAW010000226.1, read as the reverse complement.
AATCATGTTGAGCAGCACACACGACATCAATAGCTTCATCTGCAATCTGCATAAGTTTTTCGTCTTTATGCCACGTCAAAGAATATGCAACTGCTTCTATCCATTTGGAAAAATCTGTATCCTGAAAAACAAAACCATAAAAATGCTCGTCATCAGGTTCACGAGGATTTGGCGGAACAGCATTAAAACCACGATAAGAGTATGCTGGCGGCACATAAGACGCACCAGAATCACGTTTTTCTTTCATCATTTTGCCGGCAACACGAAAATTATGCATACAATAACTTGGGGCAGCATCTGGAATTCTATCGTTTAAAGCATCCCATTGATAGGGAATTACTTCTTTTCGTACAAGTTCCATTTCCCTAAACCAAAAATTATCTGTAATTTTGACATTTTTCAAATCAAGTGGTGCACTAAAGTTTTCTTTTTTCATAATATTTCCTTTATGGTCATTTTTACATAGAACAAACAAAATTACAACTGATTATTTATAAAAGAGGGAAAAACCCTTGATTTTTAAACAAATCTAACACTGAGTTTTGGCAAAAGTGGAGTTTTGATTAAAAAAAGGGGTGTTGAAACTGCAAAAACTCACGGCTCGCGCAAAACTAAACGTACATTGGTGTGACAGTTTATCGCGCGAGACAGGGACTGACCTTGATTTTTAAACATATCGTTCCTTGAGTTTTTTAGCGAAGCATTAAAAAAAACTCATAGCATGTGCTCAAAAAAACGTTCACTGGAATACCAATTCTTTGCACATGCAAGGAAAACCCTTGATTTTAAACATATCGTTCCCTGAGTTTTGGCAAAAAGGATTTTCACTAAAAAATAGGTGTTGAAACTGCCAAAACTCACGGCTCGCGCAAAACTAAACGTACATTGGTGTGAAAGTTTGTCGCGCGAGCCAGGGACACACCTTGATTTTTAAACATAACTTTTCTTGAGTTTTTTAGCGAAGCGTTAAAAAAAACTCATAGCATGTGCTCAAAAAAAACGTTCACTGGAATACTAATTCTTTGCACATGCAGGGGCAGAACTTGATTTTTATATTTTTCGCCAGTTTGGTATGAGATGTGCAGGGTTTGAAGTGAAACAGCGCACCGAGGCTTGAACAGGCGACGTAGTCGAGTCCGAAGGACCGAGCGTGAGCGAGCTGTGAAAGGCGACTGACTAACTGCACTTTGCTCTAATCAAAAAAAAAGAAAGAAACCTAAATTATATCACGGAATATGGATTATTTCTCGCGGTTTGCTTCCGTTTGCCGGGCCGACAATTCCTCGTTCCTCCATTTCTTCTACAAGACGAGCGGCACGATTGTAGCCAATTTTCAGTTTACGCTGAATATAACTTGCACTTGCTTTTCCCGCTTGAACAACAATTTCAAGAGCCTGGTCATAAAGCGGATCATCATCATCCATCGGTTCACCAAACAAATCTCTAGAAGACTCTTCTTCTTCATCATCAAAGAAAATTTCGTCATCAATATAATCTGGTTCACCATATTCTTTGACTGTACGAACTACATCTTCCACTTCCTGGTCTGTAACAAAAGTTCCTTGAATTCGGATTGGTGCTGGATCTACCGCCGAAGCATAAAGCATATCTCCACGACCCAATAATTTTTCTGCACCATTTGTGTCGATAATTATATTTGAGTCTGTTCGGGAAGCTACCATAAATGCAATGCGGGTTGGTATGTTTGCTTTGATAAGACCTGTGATTACGTTTACAGATGGACGTTGTGTGGCAAGAACCAGGTGAATTCCTACTGCACGTGACATTGCCGTTAATCTTGCAATTACTGTTTCCAATTCTTTTCCCGAAGTTGCCATCAAATCTGCAAATTCATCAATGATGATGACAATGTAAGGTAATTTTTCTGTACAAATTTTCTGCTCTTGTATACGCTGATTATATGTCGAAATATCACGTACTCCAAGTTGATCCAAAAGTGCATAACGGCGTTCCATTTCACATAATGCCCATTTTAAAGCCTGTAAAGCTTTTTTTGGCTCGGTGATTACTGGTGTCAAAAGATGCGGAATATTATTATAAAGTTTCAGTTCAACTACTTTCGGATCGACTAAAATCAATTTAACATCGCGGAAAGAACGTTTATATAGTATAGAAAGAATCAGCGAGTTTACACAAACTGATTTTCCTGAACCTGTGGCACCGGCTATAAGCATGTGTGGCGTTTTTACTAAATCAATAAGTTGTGCTTTTCCAAGAATATCCTTTCCAAGTATTACAGGAACTGCCATTTTTTTCCATTCTGGCAGATTCATCTCTATGATTTCGCGGAAACCAACTACTGAGCGATGGCGGTTTGGCACTTCGATTCCGACTGCCTGTTTTCCTGGAATTGGAGCTACAATTCGGACTGACTGAGCTGCAAGGTTTAATGCGATGTTATCCTGAAGTTCAACTATTTTTCGAAGTTTTACACCTGGAGCTGGCAAAATTTCGAACATTGTGACTACAGGTCCTTTTTTTATGCCGATGATTTTTGCTTCAATATTAAATTCTGCAAGTGTTTGTTTTAATGTAAGAGAAGCTTTTTTTGTGGCATCGTCTATCACCCAATATTCATCATCTTTGTATGCAATCAATAAATCTGACGGAATTACATAAGGACCTTTTTTTATGGCACGATTTCCAACTTGTACTGGATTTGCCTGAATTTCAGTAAGTTTTGGCGTATTTTCTGCCTGTTGTGCATTGAAAAAATCTGTTAATTCATCAGCGGTAAGATTTGTGGCTGTGTTTCCTTCAAGACTTGGGTTTTGTGTTTTTTCAATTTTGTTTCCATTAAAATCAATTTCTATTTTATCAAGAGGGGACAAACCTCCCTTTTGTTCAATAGGGGACAGACCTTGATTTTCCATTCCATCAATAGAGTTTTCAACTGGAGACAAACTTTGGTTAGCTTGATTTTCATTTTGATTTTCAATTGGGGACAGACCTCCCTTTTGTTCCTCTTCCTGCTCTTGCTTTTTTTGTGCATAATCTTTTCTAATCTCCGCTTCCATTTCCTCAAACACGTTAGCGGCTGACGACAAGTTTTTGTTACCTTTTGCAGAGTCTAAATCTTGATTCTCTTCTTGTTGATTTTTTTGTACAAATTCTTGTTGTGTAGCCTGCGAAACTATCCCAACTTTGTTCACTGGTTCTATTTTGGGAATTTTGCTTTCAATCACTTCTTCCAAATCTTCAATTTCATCATCTTCATCTTGTTTGTATGATTCCAACTCATTTTCATCAAAATTATCATCAAAATCATTATAATCATCATAATTACTATCATAATTATTTAAAATTCGTTCTTTTTGAGCTATGGCTGGCGTTTCAATGTCAAATTCTGGAAAGGGCAAAGTTTCATCTTCCACAAAATCATCATTTAAATCATCTTCTTCAAAATCATTTGAATTTTGAGTTTCACATATCTGTTCTAAAACTATTTTTGATGGATATTTTGACCTGGGAATCTCCGGTTCGCTTGAATCTTCCTCTTCCTCATCATCTGAATCATCGTGAAGAACTATTCCTGACGGAAATTGAGATTTCGCAGTTACTGATTCCATATAATTTGCTGCAGCATAAGGATCATTCTCATTATAATTGTATCTTTTTGCATTTTTTTGACTGTCTTGATTTATATCAAAATAATTAAAGGCATTGATTTCAGATTGATTTTCATTTCTCATTTGAATTTCGTCATCAGATTCAGCATCACATTCATTGTCATTTTCTTCTATATTATTTAAACTGATGTTATCCATCTCATCTTCATCTTTAATATTACTTTGTACTTCCATTTCAGATGATTCAACAAATTCGTCTTCATCTGCAAATTCTATTTTGCTTGAAAATTCCTCTACTTCTTCATTTTCATTAATGGAAAGATGATTCTGAGATGTTTCAATCGCACCATCATCTTTCGGAGGAAATTCCAAAGATTCATCATCTACATCAAAATCTTCATCATATTCAGGAGGTAAAGTATCTGGTTCTGGAGGAAGGTTCCACTCGAGTTCATCAATTTGACTTTCATTATCATCTTCAGTTGCTGTGAGTGCAGCAAATTCTTCTTGTGTAATCATTGATGTTTGAGTTTCTGGTTCAAACTCAGTTTCTTGTTGATTTTCTGCTTCAACTGGAGATTTTTGTTCCACATTTGAAGTTTCTGCGTTTTCTTGATCATCTTTTTGTTCTGAAATCGTAGTTTCTTCTTCTGGCGATTGGGAGTCTTGTATATTGTCACTACTGTCGTTAAAAACTTCATCAAAGATAGGATTTATAGAAGGTTTTACATCATCTTTTACTTCGTCATTTAAATCCTTATTTGATTCATTGACAGAATCATTAACTGACATATTTTCCTTTTCAGAATTGTTTTTACCAGGAATTTTAATGCGCGGAAGTTTTATATTTTTCTTTGAGTTTTCATCTCTATTTCCGCCAAAATGTTTATGCTGAATTTTGTCGGCGATTATTCCAATTCCCAGGAATTCAATCACCATCATCATCACGCCTGTTACAATTGCTACAATCAGTTTTATAGCGGAAAATGAGGAGCCAGAATATTTAATGATTGAGCGGCAGATATTTTCTGTAATTACACAAGTGAAAAACGGAATCAACGCAGTCAAAAGTCTCATTGTTTTTCTTGCAGTCCATTTTGCAGAAAAACAAGAAAGACCTGCAATCATCAAAAAGATTGGAATCAAAATGCTCGACAAGCCATAAACGGAGTAAAGCATTTTTCCCAATTTATAAAATAGATTATCTTTTCCAGGTCCCATTACACCAAAATCAAAAGGCTGTAACAACAAACTGATAGAGAATAAAGCGGAAAGTACAAGTAGAGCAACCGCTGTTAAATTACTTGATTTATTTTGTGTTTTCATAGTTCCATTATCGGAAAAAAAACGTATTATTTTAGTCAAATTTATGTCAAATTTTTGATATTTTTCTTGTTAGAATGATATAAAAAAGGTTATAATTAGACTATGAAATCAACTTCTATAAAAACAGTTGCAGTTTTAACATCAGGCGGTGATGCTCCTGGATTAAATGCAGCAATCAGAGCTTTGTGTGTTTCCGGAAAAAATAACTACGGAATGAAATTTATTGGCGTGAGAAACGGTTATCGTGGCTTAATTAATAATGATACGTTTAAAATGGACAATCTTGATTTTGATTCTATGATTTCCATGGGCGGAACAATTCTTGGAACTTCCAGAGTAAAACCATTCAAAAACCCTGTTCCAGATCCAAAAACAGGACTTTTGCCAGTCGAAGCAATTAAGGAGACTTTCAAAAAAAATAAGATTGATGCACTGGTTTGTCTTGGTGGAAACGGAACAAACACAACAGCTTCACTTTTATCTGAAGCTGGTTTCAAAGTAATTGGAATGCCTAAAACTATCGATAATGACATTGTGGGCACTGATGAAACTTTTGGTTTTCACACTGCAATTGATGTAGCAACACAGGGTATTGAATCCATCAGGACGACAGCAAAAAGTCACAGCAGATGTATGGTTGTAGAAATTATGGGTCATAAAGTTGGTTGGCTCGGGCTTTATTCTGGTGTTGCAGGAAATGCGGATGTAATTCTTCTGCCAGAAATTCCTTATGATATTAAAAAAATAGCAAAATATCTGAAAGCAAAAAAAGATAACGGTCAGAATTATTTTATTGTTGCATGTTCAGAAGGTGCACTTAATATAGAAGAAAGTAAACTTTCAAAGAAAGAGTTTAAAAAGGCACGCGAATCAATGGAACAGTCTGTTGCATTTCGAGTTGCAAAAGAGATTGAAGCTGAAACTGGAATTGAAACTCGCACTTCAGTTTTGGGATATTTACAACGTGGCGGAGCTCCATCTCCTTATGATATGCTTCTGGCAACAAAACTTGGAAATGCAGCAGCTGATTTTCTTGCAAATGAACAGTTTGGCAATCTGGTTGCGGTAAAAGACGGAAGAATTGTAGCAACTCCTTTGAATATCGTTGCAGGTCAAGCTAAAGCAATTCCTATGGACGAACCTCTTTTGAAAACTGGTCGTGATTTGGGCATTTGTTTTGGTGACTAATTTTTTTTTAGAAACTGGTAAACAAAAGCTAGTAGACAAGATGACTTCTAATCTCAAATGTTATCGTTGTGCAGAATGTGATGGTTTTGGCTGTCCAAATATGATTCCTGGTCTTGGCGGTGTGATGGGCGGCAAAAATTTTCAATTGAATGTACAAGGTTGGTCTAAACTTTTTTCACTTGCACAAAATCACGGTGATGACAAAAAAATTCTTCAGATTCAAGTTTCACCTGAAAAACTACGCTGTGGTCCGGTAACTGGTGCTGTAGAAAATATTGGTTATCAAAACGAAGAAGATTTTTACTTTCCTTATCTTTCAAATGCAAATAAAAGTGGTTTTGGTTTGTGCGTGGGTGATGGTTGTCCAGATGAAAAGCTTGCATTTGGGCTCAACGCTATTCACAAACTTGATAACAAACCAAAAAGCGTGGCATTTTTTTTGAAACCTTATCCTCAAAAAAAACTTCTTGAACGGGTAGATTTTGTTCAAGCGAATGCCGATTTTATTGGAATTGACATAGATTCGTTCAATATTGCAACAATGCGAAATCTTGTTAATCTTGAAAAAAAATCAGCAGAAAACCTTTTAGAAATCAAAAATCATACAAATAAAAAATTTGTGATAAAAGGCGTGTTTACGTCTGAAGATATTGAACTTGTGCGAAAAGTAAAGCCAGATGTTGTTTATATTTCAAATCATGGCGGACGAGTTGAAACAAGAATTGGAAGTACAGCCGAATTTCTTTACGAGAATGCAAAAGTCCTGAAGGAAAACTGCTCAGAAATCTGGGTAGACGGTGGTATTCGGACAAAAAAAGATATACAAACCGCACTATTTTATGGAGCAAATCAAGTAATTCTGGCAAGACCCCTGATTCGTGCCACTTTTGATAATGTCTACAAAGAATTCGTAAAAAACCTTTTGAATTCATAAAATCTATTTCACAATACGTCGAGTCAAGGCACGCTAACGCTTAAAGCCTTGACTTCACCGTTTTGAGGGGTTGTACTACCCCCTCAATTAAAACATATTCGCAATTATTTTGAAAAAATCTCAAACAAACAAGGTCTGTCCCTGTCTCGTGCAATAAACTGAAATACCAACAAAAATTTAGTTTGCACGAGCCTCGAGTTTTTTTAACGCTCCGCTAAAAACTCGGGGAAGAGTTATGTTTAAAATCAAGGTCTGTCCCCTTTTTACTCCACTCTATACAGTTCCAGAATAAAACCTACTTGTATTTTTATGCAAAAATTCTGTATAATAATACATCTTTAGAAACTAGTTAGCTCATAACCGACTTATTTCTTAGAATAATGCAAAATTTTCATTAGGTTCTTCGCAAATGTATTCGGTATATCAATGCGTTGTCGCTAATGCGAAATTTTGAAAAGTGACGATAAAAACTCTACTTAAAATACAGTAAGAGTTTTTATTCATAAATTCGCGTTGCGAATTTTTTGATTATGGATTACACATTCTCATTTCATTGCGGATGTGTATAAAAAGTTAAATCTGGAAATTAAAAATTTCCTCATTAACTTTTAATTGGAGTGTAAGATAAACCCCGCTGAAATAGCGCGGCTTTTATCTTACTTAAAGTTTGCGGTGCAAACTTATTATTGGAGGAAAAATGACTGCACAGATGATTGCAAAAATTGCAGCGTTCGTAATCTATCTTGGGATTATGATTTACGTAGGTTTAAGAAATGCCAGCAAAAACAACAGTTCTGCTGATTTCTTTTTGGGTGGACGAAAAGTTGGTCCATGGGTAACTGCACTTTCAGCCGAAGCATCAGATTCATCAGCATGGCTTTTAATGGGACTTCCAGGACTTTGTTATCTTGGTGGCGTACAAGAAAGTATTTGGACAGCTGTCGGACTCATTGTGGGAACTTACTTAAGCTGGCTTTTTGTTGCAAAACCACTGAGAAAATGTTCCATCACATTTGGTGACTCAATTACTATCCCAGAATTTCTGTCAAATAGATTTAAAGACAAATCACATATACTTTCCATAGTATCTGTAATTTTTATTGTATTGTTCTTTACAATCTACACTGCATCAGGATTTGTAGCTTGTGCAAAACTTTTCAATTCAGTTTTTGGTTTGAACTATCATGCAGGACTTGCAATTGGTCTTGTTGTTATTCTTTGTTATACAATCACAGGCGGATATACAGCTGTTTGTACAACAGACTTTTTACAAGGTTCATTAATTTTTATCGCATTCATCATTTCAACATTGATTATAGTTTTTTCAATCGGTGGAGTTGGCGATTCTATTAATGTATTCAAAAATTTTCAAGAATTAGCTGGAACAGAACTCAAAGCTTTTGACAGAATGGGTATAATTTCAGCTTTAGCATGGGGACTTGGTTATTTTGGAATGCCACACATCATCGTGCGCTTCATGGGAATACGTTCAAATTCTGAAGTAGGAAAAGCACGACGCATCGGCATCATCTGGATGATTATTTCATACATCGGTGCTATTTTAATCGGAACTCTCGGTACAGTATACTTGAAAAAATTCGGAATCACACTTGATTCAGTAAGTGCAGAAACAGTTTTCTCAGAAACAATGAAAAATATGTACCCGGCCTTCATCGCCGGAATCTTCCTTTGTGCAATTCTTGCCGCATCCATGTCCACAGCAGACTCTCAGCTTCTTGCCGCATCATCAGCTGTAAGCCAGGATATCTTCAAAGGATTAATCAAAAAGAATGCAGAAGAAAAAGAAGTTATGATTATAAGCCGATTTACAGTTTTCCTCATTGCTTTAATCGCCTTACTTCTTTCGTTAAATCCAAATTCTTCTATTTTTAGTCTTGTATCATTTGCCTGGTCAGGATTTGGTGGAACATTCGGTCCTTTAATTCTTCTTTCACTTTACTGGAAACGTACGACTGCTCCAGGTGCTATTGCAGGTTTGATTTGTGGCGGTATCACAGATGTTGTCTGGCATTATATTCCAGCATCAGTTGCAAAAATCTTCGGACTCTATGAAATTTTACCAGCTTTCATCGTTTGTCTTGTAGTAACAGTTCTTGTTTCACTTTTGACAAAACCAGATGCAGAGGTTCTAACAAAATTCGAAGAATACAAAAAAATGGAAGACTAAGGATTATAAGGGTGGCTTGCGGTAAACCGCAAACAGGCTATTCAGGGTTACGCTAGCGCTTCATTCCTTCGCTACGCTTCGGAACGGCTTCGCCGCCCTTTCTATCCTTGCCACGTTTTCCAAGTAAAATTTTAGTTAATTCCCTAAATTATTTTGTAAATTAAAAAAATTATAAAATAAAAAATTATGGGAATTTTTTTACAGGAATCATTATGAAAATCAATTTTTCACTCAAACAGTTTATCGTTCCAAATTTTGCAAAAAGAATTTCGTTCATGCTCCCAGCAGTACTTCTTATGGGTGTTTTTGTTTCTATTCTTGTGGAAGTTGGTTGGGGGACAGACCCGGCAAGCTTTATGAATCTAAACATTTCACATGTAATCGGACTTTCCTTAGGTCCCACAGAAGTCATCACTTATGGAATTATGTTTATTTTCGTTCTTATTTTCGGAGCGCAGATGATAGGCTTCGGAACTCTTGCAAACATGATTCTGATTGGTTTTGTGGTTGATTTTTGCCGCTGGCTTTGGTCAAACATTGGACTTGCAAATTTTATTGCAAACGGTGGAATTACCATAAAACTCATTTTCTTTGTAGTTGCTCTGTTGTTATTTGTGATTGTAGCAGCCATCTATATGAATGCACAAATGGGAGTTGCTCCTTACGATGCACTTCCAGCCATCATCGGAAATGCACTTCCAAAAATTCCATATTTTATAGTTCGTCAGCTTTTTGACTTCTCAGCTGTTGGAATTGGAGTTTTGTTTGGAATCCTTTTTTCAAAAGACGGTATTCAAGGTTCGGTGATTGGTTCTGTAGTAATGTCGGTTCTTTTAGGTCCTGTTGTTCAGTTAGTTGCAAAACCTCTCAAAAAAAT
>JALFAW010000139.1 GCA_022773305.1 Spirochaetia bacterium | reverse complement strand
AACCTGTATTTAGAATCATGTGTGATGTTCAAGGCGATAATCCTCAAATGGAAAAAGAACTTCTTGAATGGGAAACAAAAATGATTCAAAAAGCTGATAAAAATTAATTAATTTTAGTATATAAAAAAGACAGAAAATGTGATAAAATATTTTATCTATTTTTCAATATAATATCCGGAACAGTACATTTCGGAAAAAAAACATAAATATCGACAGGAGGTTATTATGGATAAATCAGAAATCTTAAAACGTGCAAAAGAGTACATTTCAGAAGAAAAAGATACTCGCTTTAGTAAAGAAATTGAAGAATTAATTGCTAAAGAAGATTATAAAGAACTGGAAGACAGATTCTATCAGACGCTGGAATTTGGAACAGGTGGTCTTCGTGGAATTATGGGTGGCGGAACAAACCGCATGAATACTCTTGAAATCAACAAAGCTACTCAGGGACTTGCAAATTATGTTCTAAAAGCTTTCCCAGAAAAAGCAAAGGCTGGTTCTCTTAGTGCCGTTGTTGCTTACGACAGCCGATTAAATTCTGATGTTTTTGCTGAAGCAACTGCATTAATTTTTGCTGCAAACGGAATCAAAGCTTATTTGTTTTCAGGATTACGCCCTACTCCAGAACTTTCTTATGCAATCAGAAAACTTGGAGCTCAAACAGGTGTAGTTGTAACTGCATCTCACAACCCACGCATGTATAATGGATACAAAGCTTATTGGGATGATGGAGCACAGGTTATTGAACCTCATGACAAAGGTATCATTGAAGAGGTAAATAAAGTAACTTCTGTTAAAACAATGACAAAAGATGAAGCAATTTCAAGTGGTAATCTTGTTTTGATTGATAAAGAAATTGATGAACCATTTTGGGACATGTGTAAAGCACAACTTTTCCGTCCTCAGCTTATTAAAGAAAAAGCAAAAGATGTTCGCATTGTTTACACACCTTTGCATGGAACAGGTGCAATGCATGTTGAAAAAGTTCTCGGTGACCTTGGATTAAATATTTTGACAGTTCCAGAACAGCGCGAACCAAACGGAAATTTCCCTACTGTTGAAAAACCAAATCCGGAAGAAAAACCAGCTTTGACAATGGCTGTTGAACTTGCAAAAAAAGAAAAAGCAGATGGAGTTATGGCTACTGACCCTGATTCAGACCGTTTTGGAACTGCTTTCCCTGATAAAGACGGAAATTGGGTATTACTCAGTGGAAATCAGATGGGAGCTCTTCTTATAGATTACATTTTGCTTTCAAGAAAAGAATTCAATAAAATGCCTGCAAATCCTGCAATTATCCGTTCTATCGTTACATCACCGTTTGGCGATTATATTTGTAAAAAATATGGTGTTACAATGTTAGACTGTCTTACAGGATTTAAATGGATTGCTGCCGTTGAAGCTGCTTTTGAAAAAGACGGTTCTCATAATTATGTTTTCGGACTTGAAGAAAGCTATGGATATAAAGTTGAAACAGAAGTTATGGATAAAGACGGTGTTTCAGCTGCTGCAATGTGTGCCGAAATGATTCTTTACTGGCGTTCACAAGGTAAGAGTCTTCTTGAACATCTTGATGAACTTTATAAAGAATTTGGTTATTTTGAAGACCGTTCAATTTCTCAGAATTTCCCAGGTATGTCGGGCGTAGAAACAATGAAGAATATGATGGCTTCAATGCGCACAAACCCACCATCTACTTTGGGTGGCGAAAAAGTCGTAAAAGTTCGGGATTTAATGTGTGATGACAAACTTCCAAAGAGCAATGTTCTGCAATTCTATCTTGAAAGTGGTACAATTGTAAGTGCAAGACCTTCTGGAACAGAACCAAAAATTAAATTCTACATAAATTCAATGGTTCCTGCAGGAAACGGAACAGACGATTGGCTTTCTGAAGCAAAAGTACAGGCTGGAAAACTTTGTGATGGAATTACTTCTGACATTCAGAAAATAATTGATGCGGCATCCAAATAAAAATATTTCTGACATAAAAAGACTGTGCAAACTCTATAATGAGGGCGCAGTCTTTACTGCTTTTGATACAGAAACTTCTTCTATCACACCATCAACAGGAAGAATTATCGAGATTGGTGCTGTCAGATTTACAAAAGATGAAATTATTTCCTCTTGGAATATGATTTTTAATCCACATCAGATTTTGTCTCCATTTATTGTTAATTTAACACATATTTCACAAAAAATGGTAGACGAATCTGATGTTATTGATTTGCATTTAAAAGATTTTATTGAGTTTACAGAGAATTCAATTATTGTGGCTCATAATGCCCAATTTGATATGAATTTTTTAAATTCTGAATGTGAAAAATGCTGTCTTCCGCCTGTAAAAAATAAAGTTGCAGATACACTAAAACTTTCTCGCCTTCTCTTTTCCGATTTTGCCTCTCACAAACTTGATTTTCTAGCAGATCAGTTTATGATAGACAAAGGAAGTTCGCATAGAGCATTAGACGATGCAAAAACGTGCATGGAACTTTTCAATATCTGTATGATAAAAGCAAATTCTGTTATTCTAAAGAATTGATTACTTTCAACTTCGTGGAGCTTTTGCAGGATCTATTGGCTGACCATTTTGGAAAACCATAAAATTCATCTGTGGTTTTTCTGTAATTGAGTCAATTCCTACTGTTCCCAAAACACTTCCAGAAATTGGATATTCACCTTTTTTCACTTTAACTGAACCAAGCCCTGTATATGCATAAATCATGCCTGTTTTTGTCTGAACAAAAACAACTTGTCCAAACCCCCGATATGCACCAACATACATTACAGTTCCTTCGTGAATGCAAATTACATCTTCATTTTCTTTTGCAGAAAGCACTACACCTGAAACTTTTCCTTTAACCTGAGTTATTTTTGGATTTTTTACAGGCCATATAACAGAAGAATCGGTGGTGATTGTATTTCCATATGTTCGAGCATCAATAACTTTATCAAGTGGACTAATCTCAGAAGCGGGTTTTATAACCTTTGTTTCTTCATTTCTTGATTTTTCTTGTACAATCTCATTTGCAGACGATTTTTTCGGAGGAAGAACTACCTTGGAATTATCATAAACTTTAAGTTTTTGCCCAACCTTTATGACATTTGAAGAATCCAAATTATTTATTGAAATTAAATCAGCAACTGTCATATTGTTATTTTTTGCAATTCCATACAGAGTTTCACCTTTTTGAACAACATACTCTGTAGTTTTAATATTGCTAACACTTTCTCCATTTTTTTGAGAAGATAATGCAACAGCATTTCCAATATCCGCTTCTGGAATTATCAATTTCTGTCCTGCTTTTAACACATCATTTTCAGAAAGATTATTTGCAGCACGCAATTCTGCAACTGTCAACTGATATTTGCGACTAATTGAATAAAGAGTATCACCTTTTTCTACATTATATGTAGTATCAGCAAATAATAATCCATAAAAGGCACAAGAAAAAAATAAAAAACTAATAATCCGGGTTGTATGCTTTTTCATAATAAAATTATCGGCAGGTTTCAATCAATAATTTAGATTTACTAATAAAGAATTTTTTTAATAAAAATTTATTAGGACAAATGTCGAGTTTTGAATTTTTATTGAGGGGGTAGTACAACCCCTCAAAACGGCGAAGTCAAGGCTTTAAGCGTTAGCGTGCCTTGACTCGACGTATTCTTTGGGTGGCTTTTTGCTTCGCAAAAATCAGGCTTTTCAGGGTTACGCTATCGCTTCATTCCTTCGCTACGCTTCGGAACTG
>JALFAW010000062.1 GCA_022773305.1 Spirochaetia bacterium | reverse complement strand
ATAAACCAAAGATTAAAATTGGTATTGTTGCTGTTAGCCGTGACTGTTTCCCAGAATCACTTTCTGTAAACAGAAGAAAAGCTTTAGTTGAAGCTTATACAAAAAAATATGGCGCAGACGAGATTTATGAATGTCCAGTTTGTATTGTAGAAAGTGAAATCCACATGGTTCAGGCTTTGGAAGATATTAAAAAAGCAGGATGTAATGCACTTTGTGTTTATCTTGGTAACTTTGGTCCAGAAATTTCTGAAACATTGCTTGCTAAACACTTTGAAGGTCCAAAGATGTTCTGTGCTGCTGCAGAAGAAACATCTAAAAACGGCGGACTTGTTCAAGGTCGTGGAGATGCATATTGCGGTATGCTCAACGCTTCTTACAACCTTAAACTTCGTAACATCAAAGCTTATATTCCTGAATATCCAGTAGGAACAGCTGAACAGTGTGCAGATATGATTCATGAATTTGCACCAATTGCAAAAGCTGTATACGCTTTGAATCATCTTAAAATTATTTCTTTCGGACCACGTCCACTCAACTTCCTTGCTTGTAACGCACCTATCAAACAGCTTTATAATCTTGGAGTTGAAATTGAAGAAAACTCAGAACTTGATTTGTTTGAATCATTCAATAAACACGCAGGCGACCCTCGTATTAAAGAAGTTGCAGCTGACATGGCTAATGAACTTGGAAAAGGTAACAAAAAACCAGAAGTTCTTGAAAAACTTGCTCAGTATGAAATTACACTTCTTGATTGGGTTGAAGCTCACAAAGGTTATCGTGAATTTGTAGCAATCGCAGGAAAATGTTGGCCAGCATTCCAGACACAGTTTGGCTTCGTACCTTGCTATGTAAACAGCCGTCTTACAGCAAAAGGAATTCCAGTTTCTTGTGAAGTTGATATTTACGGATGTCTTTCAGAATTTATTGGTACAGTTGTTTCTAATGATACAGTTACATTGCTCGACATTAACAACACAGTTCCACAGGATATTTATGATGAAGACATCAAAGGAAAACATGGAACTTACACTATCCAGGATACATTCATGGGATTCCACTGCGGAAACACAGCTTCAAGCAAACTTTCTTTCTGCGAAATGAAATATCAGATGATTATGGCTCGTGCACTTCCAATCGAAGTTACAAACGGAACTTTGGAAGGCGATATTATGCCAGGTGATATTACATTCTTCCGTTTACAGTCAACTGCAGATTGCAAACTCCGTGCATACATTGCTCAGGGTGAAGTTCTTCCTGTTGCAACTCGTTCTTTCGGTGGAATTGGTATTTTTGCTATTCCAGAAATGGGAAGATTCTATCGTCATGTACTTATCGAAGGAAATTATCCACATCACGGAGCTGTTGCTTTCGGTCACTGGGGAAAAGAACTTTACGAAGTATTTAAATACATCGGTGTGCCAGTAGATGAAATTGGATATAATCAGCCAGCTGGAGTTCGCTATCCTACTGAAAATCCTTGGAGATAAGCCCACTGTCACCCCGAACTTGTTTCGGGGGCAAGCCGGGTAATGATACTCTTTTTGAAAGACTGTCGGGAAATGAAACGGCAGTCTTTTTTTATAAATAAAAAAAGAAATATTTGACGATGATCAATTTTTGGAGTGGCGTCAAACACATCTAATATATTAAAATCGTGACCCGCGGGAATCCTTCTCCTGCTTCTGCAGCGGGTGCTTTGTACCAATAGGAATTACAGATTTTTAAATTAGAAACTTAATGTAAAAAATCATAAAGTGTGTTATAATATAACTAGATTCTTTTACAGGAGGCGCACCATGACAATCGAAGGTTATTTTGATGGAACTGCAGTAAGAACTCTTGAACCAGTAGATTTAAAACCGAATCAGAGGGTTTTTATCAGCGTTCTGGACAATGATTATTCTGACTCAAAAAAACAGCGTATTCAGGAAAAGCTTGATTCGATAAATTCTGTTTATGGAATGCTTTCTCCTGAAGAGTCAAAGGCTGTTGAAGATTCCGTTCATGCAGGAATCAAACTTGGAGAAGTTGAAGTATGACATATTATTTAGATGCAAATATTGTCAGCTATCTTCTTAAGGGAAATAAAGAAATCTTTTCAAAACTTAGTGATTTGGCAAGTAATGACCATACAATTTCCATTCCAAATATGGTTTATTATGAAATAAAAAGAGGCTTCTTGCAAAAAACGGAGCTTCAACAAAATTAAATCGTTTTATAAATTTTGCAAAAGTACTTGGAATTGTTGAATTAAAAACTTCAACACTTGATATTGCAGCGCAGATTTATGCTGATTTGAAAAATGATGGAAATATTATTGAAGATGATGATGTTTTTATCGGAGCAACTGCTCTTGAGAATGACGCTATTCTTGTTACTAATAATGAACGTCATTTAGGAAGAATCAAAGACTTGAAATACGAAGTTTGGAGTTGATTCATTTTCTTTGGAAGAAATATTATTTAGACTTACTGAATAAAATAGCAGGCGTTGCGGGCGGCAAGCCCGCTAGAAGGGGTAGCGGAAGACACGACAAAGCGGAACAAAAGTCATATGCGGCTTGTCCGCTTCTGGCTTTTGTGGAGCGACTCGTGGCTGGAGCGAGGGGAAGGCTTTCCCCTCCTTAATTCTGTGGAATATGACTTTTATTCTTGAAATAAACTAATCTTCCAATGAAATATTGCCTGATGTTGTGCGAATGGTTATTTGTGCTCCTCCTTCGTTGTATTTTTGAATGTATTCAGAGCGTGGGGTTAGACGGTTTCCACTTATTTTATCTTTGAAGGTGCCCGATGAAGAAGATACGGCTACGTTGAAACTGCTGTTTTTTGGAACAAAAATGTTAATTTCGCCACTTGTTGTTTTTATTTGTGATTTTGCTGATATTATTTTTTTGAAATCCAAAGAGATTTCCCCGCTTGTGGAACCTGCTGTAAAATATTCTGTGTCTATATTATAAATGTCAATTTCACCGCTTGTTGTGTTTACTTTAAAATATTCACCATAAAAATCATCTATATTTATTTCGCCACTGTTGCTTGTAATTGTTGCGGTGTCACATGAAATTTTTCCAAACGAAATTTCACCTGATGTAGTTTTAGATGTCAACTCTTTTGTAGATATTTCTTCAATATCTATTTCGCCACTTGTGGAAGTAATTATTGAATTATTTTCAATTGAAAGATTAGTGCATTCAATTTCGCCACTTGTTGTGTCTAAATAAAAATTTTCTGAGTATAATGAATCAATTGATATATCGGAACTTGTTCCTTCTATTTTAACATTTGAGAATTTTTGATTTGCTGGAAGGTAGACTTTTACTTTGCAGGTAAATCCAATGACTGTAAAATTCACTTTTGATGAAATGTATAGAGTTTCGTTTTTGCATTCTATAACTGGTGCTTTTTTACGATTGTTGCAATAAACTTCTATGAGAATTTCGTCTCCATAAGTTTCTTTGATTTCTAAATCTTCACAAATCAGTTTTATTTCGAGATTTGAAATCTGATTTTTCAAAAATGATTCGTTATTGACAGGTGTGGAATTTTGTGCCGAAAGTGTTGAAATTGAAAGTGTTGTCAATAAAAGAGATGCTGTAAAAAGTTTTTTAATCATATTTCCTCCAAAAAAAATAGCGGTGGTGTAACATTTTTATATGTGAAGCAAAAATCGCTGAATAATATTACACATTTACTATGAAATGATTTGCAGTGAAAGTTTCCAGTGAAATGTGTCGTTGTAAATGATAAAAAAAAGTTTTCAATTAAACATTTTAATTGTTAGTATTGTACACTTTTTTCTTTATAATCTAATGTATAAAACACTTGTGGTAAAGTAAAATGTTACTTTTATTCTTGTAGTTTAGTTCTTTTGTGTTTCATTTTTTTTGTTTAAAAAAGAGGGACAGACCTCAATTGAATGAACAATCGTAAGAAACAATTGAGGTGAATTGAGGTGTGTCCCCTTTTTGTGATTAAAAGAGGGACAGACCTTAATTGAGAATAGTAAAAAAAATTAAAATTAAATAAAAAAAAAGTGGACAAATGGTTTTTTTGATGTTAAACTAATAATGCATAGTATTGTATATTATTTCTTAATTGGAGATTGATTGTGGATTCAAATAATTCAATAGTTGCCGGATTTGATAACGAGAAAGATGATTCACTTAAAATTTCATTACATAAGATTCCTAATGTTGCAAATGGGTGTGCTGTTGTATTAGAAGGCTATATTGATACTTATAATTCTTCATTTTTTCAGAAGCAACTTACTAAGCTGATTAGTGCTGGTTATTTTAATTTACTGTTTAATTGTGAAGCTTTATCTTATGTGTCTTCTACAGGGCTTGGTTCTTTTACTATTTTGCTGAAAATGGTAAAAATGAAAGGCGGAGATATTGTTCTTGCAGCGGTTCAGGAAAAAGTATCTGAAGTTTTTCAGATTTTAGGATTTTCTCAGTTTTTCAATTTAAAAAATACTGTTGAAGAGGCTATGGAATTTTTGCAGAAAGGGGCATGTACTAATACTTCAAATATTTTCCCAAGAATTATGAATTGTCCTTCTTGTAATAAAACTGTGCAAGCTTCTAGAGCAGGAAGATTCCGATGTACAAATTGTAAAGCAATTATTAGTATTGGAGAAGATGGTTCAATTTCATTAGGATAATTTTTTTATGAAATTTTAACAAGAAGCCTGTTGAAAGCATTTATTTTAAAATTTGCTTTCAATAGGCTTTTTTTTTTATTTTGCAGGCGGGATATCAAGTTCGCAATCTGAAAGTGCAAAAGTGCAGCAAGGATGAATGAAATTGTATTTTAAATCTGCTTTCCGGCGATAGTCAATTTTTTGAGGAACAAATACCTGTCCTGATTTTAAAAGAGTATGACACCATCCACATTCACCACTTCTGCATCTTGAAGGAACTGCAATTCCGTTCTTTTCCAAGATTTGTAAAATTGTGTCATCGGGATTTCCTTGAACTGTTTTTGTTTCATCGCAAATAGTTACTTTTAGTGAAACTTCTGTTTTCTCTGTTCCTGGATAACCTTCTTGAGATTTTGCACTATGAATTTCTCCGAACATTTCACGCCTGATGAATTTTTGAGGAAGATTGAGTTTTTCGAGTTCTTTTTCCATAAAATTGTACATACTTTGAGGACCACATAAGAAAACGGAATATGAACTTTTTGTTGCATATTTTTGGATTAAATCGGCAGTTACAAATCCATATTCAAAGTTTTTGTCTGAATGGTCTTGTGCATTGCTCAAAATGTTTACAACTTTTATTTTGTAAGTTTGTTTTTCCAATAGTTCAAACTGTTTTTTGAAAAGGATAGAAGAGGCATCTCTACTTCCATAAAGAAGAATCATGTTGAAATTCTCATCGCCAGAACAAATTGCTTTTGCATAACTTAAAAATGGTGTGATTCCGCTTCCACCTGCAATTCCAACAACAGTTTGTGCATCTCTCAAATCAACATAATCAAAATTGCCTTCTGGTGCAGATAATTCCACAGACATTCCGACTTTCCAGTTTTCTAAAATATAATTTGAAACCAGACCTTTTGGAGCAGATTTTACAGTAATCTGATAAAAACCTGAATCAAAAGCTTCTGCAGGAATTTTCTGATTTGACCAAATTTCCTGTGCTTCTGGATTTTTATAAAACTGTTTTAGATATTTTTTAATTTCACTGTAATTATCACATTCAAAACGATTTTTGCTGTTTAAACTTTCGCATGGTGCTGACGAAAGAGAATAAGCCCTTGTAACACTTAATTCACCTATTTTTAAAAACACTGTGATGTATTGTCCTGCTGAAAAATATGCTAACTCCTTTGTACCACGCGAAAAATCTGGAACAAAAGTGAATGTTTTACAGTTGTCATATTCAAAGATAGCTATAATTTTTGCATATTGTTTTTTTGGATGAAGTTTTTTTGCAAGTGCGTTAATAGGATATTGTTTTGGCAGTCTTCTTTTTGAACCCTTTTTAAAACGTAAAGTTCGTTCTTTTACAATAGAAAAAAATTTGAAGGGGTTTAATTTCTTTAATGATATTTTTTTCATTTCATCCTCGTATAAAATATTTTTTATTTCTCCCAAATAATTTAAAAATCAAAAAAAACTCAAAAATATTGGGAATATTTAATCATTGAAAAAATTATTTCTTTCTTTGCATGATTTCATCAATTACAACTTTTCCAGATTTATAAGTCTGATTATATCCTACAGAATGTTGAGCATGAGCACCTACAAAGAAGAGATCTTTTATAGAGCGTTCTTTAAAAAGATTCATTGTTCTAAGGAAAATACCATCCCAGTTTGAGTTTTGATAACCGTAAGGTGTTCCATTTGGAGTACCAAGATATCGACTGTACGTTACTGGAGTGGCAACTTCAATTTCTTCTATATAAGGAGTGATTTCTATGCCTAAACTTTTTTCATAAAGATTAATCATTTTTTTTGCAATTTTAAGTTTTGTTTTTTTATAATCCTGTGGTTTTACATAAGCCCATTTATCTCCGTAAACAGCACATGTTATGCTTAAATGAGAAGTTCCAGGCGGTGAACATTCTGGAATGACAGTGTTTAAAGCGTTTGCGATAATGTATCCAGCACCACCTAGTTCATGACAGAGATTAAACTGCTCTGTCGTATCAGCTTTTTCCAGAATGAAAGTGGAATAATCAGTTATTCCTAATTCTTGAACAGTTTTGTTAAGACCTAGATGAACGTTTACAAATGAAACTGCAAGTTTTCGAGCATTTGCTTTCATTGTTTCAATTAAAGGAACTTCTTTTTTCTTTATCATCTTCCCAAAAACATTGTTTGGAAAACAGTTGCAAATAATGTAATCAGCAAAGTATTCTTTACCATTAGCAACAACACCGTAGGCTTTTCGGTTTTTTACAAGGATTTTTGTAACCTCAGTATTATAAAATATTTTCCCGCCATTTTTTCTGATAACTTTATCCAGGGAAAGTGAAAATTCGTGTGAAAATTTTGATGGAAGTCCGGCACCATCAATGATATAACAATAATCCATCATTCCCATCATAAATGGATTTAAAGAAGAAGTTGGCTCACCAACATAACTCCAATAAGGCTCAATCATGTGCTGAACTTTTTTGGGAATTTTGAAAAGGTCAAAAACAAAATCAGTAGGAAAAGAAAGAAAACGCAACAGATTCAAAATATCTGGCATATCTTTAAACTTGAATTCTTTGTGGTCAAGTTTAAATGCTTCGTCAAGCGCTCGTTTTTCATAATCCAAAAACTTATGAACAGATTCTCCGGCTCCAGGTACTTGTTTATCAATCTCCTGACAAAATTCTTCGATACCACAGGGGAGTTTTACATCAAATTTTTCTTTTGGATCATTGCAGATTACACGATAACAACTGTTTTCATGGACAAATTCAGCATCAGATTCCATCTGTTTAAAAAGTTCACGCGAAGGTCCAGGCTTTTCTTCCGAACCAACTTCGCACATTTCGTGAAGGGAAGGTTCAAATTCAAATCGCCCTCGCCTAAAACTTGTAACTGCCCCACCAGGAAGATTGTGTTTTTCAAACAATAGCGTTTTTAACCCACATTTACTTGCAAAAGTTGCAGCAGAAAGTCCTCCGTTACCCCCTCCAACAACGATAACGTCATATTTTTCCATTAATATTTGCCCCTGAATCTCGAGATTTCATTTAGAATTCCAAAGTTTTTATCACTTGTCCTTCCATATTAAAAAGTGAAATTTTATGATTTAAATTTTCATGATTTTTTGTTTCCAAAACAGCAAAACCAGCTTCTGTGCCACCTTTAGGAAGAGAAATTGAACCTGGATTACAAACCGTAATTCCCGCTTGATTTTTTTCCAAAACAGAAACATGAGTGTGTCCGTAAAAAAATACACTTGGGTTTTGAAGGTTTGGTGATTTTGATGCAGTTTCGCAACCATCAGGTTTTTTCCCATCATGCAATAAAGGAGTGTAGACATGACCATGCGAACAGAAAATTTCAAGACCATTATCAAAAAGATGAACAAAATCAGATAAGACTTGAAAATTCAAAACCATCTGATCAACTTCTGCATCACAATTTCCCCGACAGCAAAAAATTTTATCAGAATAAGAATTTAGAATTTCAATAACACCTTTCGGATTATGCCCCTGCGGAAGCGGATTTCTAGGACCATGATAAAGAATATCCCCAAGGATTAATATTTTATCGCAATTGAAAATTTCAAAAAAAGATATCGCCTTTTGACAGAAAGACTCTGAGCCGTGAATATCAGAGAAAACTAAGTATTTCATAAAGAACATTATAACACAAAAATAATGAATTGTGAAAAATTAATAAAAAAAACTAGGTCTGTCCCTCTTTTTCTTTTAGCAAAATTTTGTTAGTCAGTCGCCTTTCACAGCTCACTAACCGTTCGGTTGCAAACGATGTTACAGCCAGAGTGACATATACTGGAAACTGAAATTACAAATGAAAAACAAGGTCGTACCCCATTTTACTGAAAATCCAACTGGCAAGTAACATCGCTTGCAACTCACGCTTCGCGTGCCTGTTCAAGCCTCGGTACGCTGTGCAGTTCAAAAAATTTTCGCATTTGATTTAGTTCTTTTTACAATCAACTAGAGGATTCATTATCACTTGCTCGTCTTGTTTTATGCTAAGAGAATTTATTCCAATGTAAAAAAAACTATAAATAGAGGTCTGTCCCCGTTTTAAATTCCTGAAAACCAGGGACAAATCTTGACAAATATTTGAGGGGGGGGGTATAATATCTTTGTAGAATAATTATTTAAATTTATGCGATTTGATTGAAAACTTTTGAAAATTTAGTTTTATGAGTTTTTAAGTTTCATGGAGGTTTTATGAAAAAAAATGTTTCTAAATTTCTTATAGGAATTTTCTTTTCTTCTTTAATGTTTTTTGGTTGTCCACAACAACCTAATGAGTCAAGTTCCCAAGCTGACAAGTTTGATGCAGTAGAAAACAGTGTGGAAACTAAAACTGCTTTTGAAGAGGCTTTGAAAGGTGTAACATCTACACCTAAGACTGAAGAAGATTTCCAAGTTATGGTTAAGGAAATCATTGAAGAATTTTCTTCTATTAATGGAAACAATGCAAGATTTGTTTCTCCAAATGGTGATGAGATTAGCAGCAAGGCTGATATCATAAAAAAATTAAAATCTATTATAAAAAATATTGAAAATTCAGTTCCTTCTACTCCTACAGGTACAGAAATGAAATTTTCTTTTGACGAATCAATTAATATCAAAGATGCTACAGTTACAGATTTAATTGAAGCTCTTTCTGAAATTGATGAACTAAAAAACATTGTGGGAAATATTGATTTACCTGAAGATAAGAAAAGTCTTGCAAACGACTTAGTAAAAATCAATAATCTTTATGCAAAAGCAAAAGCAGATATTAATTTTGATATGACTAAGTTGATGTTACCTGAATCAAGTGATGAGTCTATCGGTTCTGCAAATGTAGAATTTCTTGCTTCTGCAGCAGTATTGAATTTAGAAAAGCTTGCAAATGAAACATTACCGATAAAGGCAGTTTCTGCAGTTGTAAGTATGGATGCAAATGCTTCTGCAACATATAAAGTTGTTAATGAAATCAAAAATATGAGCAGTAGTTTTGGCACTGATTTTGAAAATACTTTGAGCGGAGCTTCTTTTGGATATAATGCTGAAGGAAAAATTACACTTGCTGTTTGTACAAAGTCAGGAAAAGGTGGAAAACTTATAATTGAAGGAAATGTATCAATCGATAAAGATGTAATTCTTGGTCTTCTAAAGATTATGAATGAATTCCAGGAGAAAAACAAGGACATTATTGATTCTGAAAAGATTACTGAAGAAACTAAGAAAATGATTAATGATATTGATAAATTGCTTGGTGAGAAATTTAAAATTAAGGTTTCTATTGGAGATTTTTCAAAAGAGTACAGTTATAAAGAATTAGCAGTTTTAGGAAACAATATTTAATCTTTGTAATTTTAGAATAATTGATAACTTTAATTTAATAAAAGTTTAAATTAAGAAAAGGAGGTTTCATTTGGAATCTCCTTTTTTATTTGATTTTTATTTTTCGATTTTAAACCGTGGCAAGGATTGTAAGGGCTGGCGAAGCCGTTCCGAAGCGTAGCGAAGGAATGAAGCGATAGCGTAACCCTGAAAAGCGCGAGTTTGCAATGCAAACTCGGGACGAGAAAATGCTATGCATTTCTCGCTTTTTTTTGCGAAGCAAAAAGCCACCCTAAATATGAAAATAAGAAACTTTCATTTGAATTATTATGCTGACCTGTTATACAAAAGTCCTTTCATTTTGTGACGAATTACTTCCATTTTCGTGGTTTTTAGTGTAAAATAATTTTTATGAATATTATTGTTGTGGGCAGTGGTGGTCGTGAGCATACTATCTGCTGGAAATTGGCTCAAAGTTCTATTGTTGATAAGGTGATTGTAGTACCTGGAAACGGTGGTACTGCAAATGAAGAAAAATGTATTAATATTAATCCTTCTGAATGTGATTATATTAAAGAAGACGAAAATCCGTATGTAGCTATTGCAAAACATGAAAATTGTCGAATGGCTGTAATTGGTCCAGAAGATCCTTTGGCAGATGGAATCGCAGATGCTTTTTGGGATGAAAATATTCCTTGTGTTGGTCCAAAAAAAGCCGGTGCTCAGTTGGAAGCAAGCAAAGACCTTTCAAAAAACTTTATGAAAAAATATGGAGTTGCTTGTCCTTCTAGTGAAACTTTTACAAATAAAGATGAAGCTATTAGTTATATTAAAAATCATGGTGCTCCAATTGTTGTAAAAGCAGATGGACTTGCTGCAGGAAAAGGTGTTGTCGTTGCTGCAACTGTTGAGCAAGCTATTAATGCAGTAGACGAAATGATGGATGGTGGAAAAGTTGGAAATGCTGGCAAAAAACTTGTAATTGAAGATTATTTAGAAGGTGTTGAAATATCTGTTTTGGCGGCAGTTTCTGTTACTCCTGAATATGCTGTTTCTGGAAGTGCTTCAATTATTCCATTTCTACCTGCACGTGATCATAAACGCTTGCTTGATGGTGCAAAAGGTCCAAATACTGGTGGCATGGGAGCAGTTTGTCCTCTTGATGATGTTTCTGACAAAATGATGAAACAATTTGATTCAGATATTTTACAACCTACTTTGCAGGGATTAATAAAAGAAAAATTTGATTATCGTGGTTTTATTTTCTTTGGAGTAATGCTTACAAATAAAGGTCCAAAACTTTTGGAATATAACGTGCGTCTTGGCGATCCAGAAACGCAGGCAGTTCTTCCTTTGATGGATTTTGATTTTGCGTCTATGTGTACTGCTATTTTGAATGGAAATTTGAAAGATTTTGATTTCAAATGGAAAAAAGGATATCAGGTTGCTCCTGTTGTAGTGAGCGGAGGTTATCCTGAAAAATATAAAAAAGGCTGCGAAATTACTGTTAATGAAGATTTGTTGAAAGCTAGCTCTGCAAAAATCTTTATTGCAGGTGCTATTAGCGGAAAACGAGGCAATAGAGATAATCTTCTTACAAGTGGTGGTCGTGTTTTAGCTTGTAGTGCATTTGGTCAGACTTTTAAGGAAGCCTGGGGAAAGGCATATCAGGGAATTGCTGCTATAAAATTTGAAGATGCTTTTTTCAGAAAAGATATAGGTTTACCAGGAGCTGCAGAAAGCGGAAAAATATAATAAAAATTTTTTAAGAATAAAGTTGAGGGGGAAAGATTTCCCCCTTTTTTTTATTGAGGGGGTAGTACAACCCCTCAAAACGGCGAAGTCAAGACTTTAAGCGTTAGCGTGCCTTGACTCGACGTATTTTAAATAATTGGGGACAGACCTTCTTTTAATAAACAAAGGTGTGTCCCCTTTTTATATAAAAAAAACAATTAAAGCAGGGACAAACCTCTTTTTTGTTAACCACTATAAAAGGAGGTCTGTCCCTGTTTTTAAACAACAATCATATTTTTAATTATTTTCTATTATATTGATACATAACGTGAATTTTAGTAAAATATACATTATGAAAGCTACAAAAACAATTATTTCAACACTTAGAGAAGCGCCAAATGACGCTGTTATTGCAAGCCATCAATTGATGATGCGCTCTGGTTTAATCAGAAAGTTGGGAAACGGTCTTTATGCTTATATGCCGCTTGGCTACCGTTCATTGTCAAAAGTGCAGAAAATCATTCGTGAAGAATTGGATAGAGCTGGTCTTTTGGAAATTAAACCTACAGTAATTCAGCCCGGTGATTTATGGAAAGAATCTGGTCGTTGGGATAAAATGTCTGGCGAAATGCTTACTGCTCAGAACCGTCAGGGGCAGGATATGGTTGTTTCGCCTACCGCAGAAGAAGCGTTTACTTATATAGTTAAAGAAGGTCTTTCATCTTATAAACAGCTGCCTTTTACACTTTATCAGATAAATACAAAATATCGTGATGAAATTCGTCCACGTTATGGTGTGATGCGCGGTCGTGAATTCATAATGATGGACGCATATTCTTTTGATAAAGATGAAAATGATTTAAATGAATCTTACGAAAATGTTGCAAAAGCCTACAGACGTATTTTTAAGCGAATGGGACTTTCAACAATTTCTGTAAAAGCGGATACTGGGGCAATGGGCGGTTCTGGTTCTGAAGAATTTATGGTAGAAAGTGAAGTTGGCGATGATACTTTGCTTTTGTGTCCTAATTGTTCTTATGCAGCAAACGTAGAAAAAGCTTCCTGTGCGAAAGAAATTCCTTTGGATAATGAAGGAAACGCTCAGAAAAAAACTGATCTTCCAATCGAAAAGGTTGCGACACCAAATGTATTTTCGATTGCCGATATGGAAAAGTTTTTCAATGCAAAGTCTACAACTTTCTTGAAAGCGTTAATTTATAAAGTTTACAACTGTGCTATTGATTTGTGTGCAAACGAATTTTACAAAAATGCTCAAAAAGTTACAGAAGGTGGCGAATCTTACATCCCAGAAACTTATTTTTGTGTTTTGATTCGTGGTGATTTGGATGTTAATGAAGCTAAACTTGCTGCAGCTTTGAAAGCAAGTGGTGCGGAACTTGCAAATGATGAAGATGTTCTTAAATACTCTGGTGCCCCTCATGGATTTGTAGGTCCAGTTGGCATTAAGATTCCAGTTTTGGCAGATTTGTCTACAGTTGATATGCATGACTGCATTGCAGGTTCTGGCGAAAACGGTTATCACATCAAACATGTTGAACCTGGACGTGATTTTGTTCCTTTTATGACAGCTGATGTTCGCACTTGTAAAGAAGGTGATAAATGTCCAGATTGCGGCGGCACTTTCTACATGAAAAAAGGTAATGAATTGGGACACATTTTTAAGCTTGGTGCGAAATATACAAAGCCAATGAATGTTACCTATCTTGATGTGAATGGTAAACCTGTGATTCCTTTGATGGGGTGTTATGGAATTGGCGTGGACAGAACTTTGGCAAGCATTATTGAAGGTCATCATGATGATAAAGGAATCAAATGGCCGGTGAGCGTTGCTCCTTATCAAGTTGCAATTATCCCGATTCAATACAAGGATAAGATGAAAGAAGTTGCTGATAATCTTTATGAAACTTTGACTAACGCTGGAATTGAAGTTTTGCTTGATGACAGAAATGAACGTCCAGGCGTAAAATTTACAGATTCAGAACTTATTGGATACCCGGTTCGCATCGTTGTGGGTGACAAAAATCTTCCTAATGTTGAAATTAAAATACGTGAAGCTGACAATGCTGAACTTGTTCCTCAAGAAGAAGCTGCGCAGAAGGTTATTAATTTTGTTCAAACAGAATTAGACAAATTGAATGCCTAGTTTTTGACGCTTGAGTTTACAGAGATTGGAGATGTAAGTGTAAGATAAGACCACTGTAATGGCGTGTTTTTGTCTTATTGAGGGGGGTAGTACAACCCCTCAAAACGGCGAAGTCAAGACTTTAAGCGTTAGCGTGCCTTGACTCGACGTATTTACAGTTTGCGCTGCAATTTTTTTTAAGATTTTTTGGAATTTTTATGAGAAGAATAAAAAAAGTAGTTTTAAGTTTGATTTTGAGTTCTTTGACGGCTTTTTCATTTGCGTTGCCAGGTTTTAAACCTTTTTTGCCTGATTTGAATGGTGAATATGTTTATTACAAAGACAATACTTT
Organism: Spirochaetia bacterium; assembly: GCA_022773305.1. Taxonomy (GTDB): domain Bacteria; phylum Spirochaetota; class Spirochaetia; order Treponematales; family Treponemataceae; genus Treponema_D. The sequence goes on along the minus strand of JALFAW010000062.1, from coordinate 13,616 downwards.
TGAACGTGAAAGTTACATCGGGCTTCTTTGTTATGACGAAAATACTTTTCAATTGCGATATTATGCTCCAAAAAATTCAAATCTGCCGGAAAAAATCGTAGCAGCTTTGATAACCGTTGATTCTTCGCAAAATTTTATGGATATTGTGGGTGAAAATGTGATTGTGGCTGATTATGCTAGTGAAGATGATGTGGATATTGTTAATTACTTGCATAATATTATGTATGATTTTTCGGCACAAAGAATTTTGCTTGGAGAATTGACTCCGCAAACTGAAAACTACAAAAATAATGTTTCTTTGAAAGAAAACGGATTGAAAATATCTGCTGATTTGTCGCAGTTTGGTGGTGAAGTTTATATTCAGTATGATTGTGTGATTCCGTTTTTCAATGTAAAACAGATTTTAAATCCAGACGGAAAAGTTCTTTTTGAATGTGTTTCTCTTGGAAAAATTAATTCAACAGAGGACACTTCATTTGACCGTTTTGTGAAAGTTCCTGAATCTGGCAGAGTGAAATTGAATTCTGTTAAACCAAAGAAGTCAAAAAAAATGGAATGTTCGGTTGGAAATCAAAAAATCACTTTAGACGAAACTTGGGAACAAAAAAACGAAATGATGTGGGTGCAGAATAATGATGCAATCATGACAATGGCAATATATCAAAAACCAAAAGAGGAAGTTCCGCCTTTATATTTTCAGTACATTTTGATTCGTCTTTTGCTTGAAACAAAAGCTGACAATATTATTGATTATGCTTCAAGTGAAGTGATTTTCACTGAAAATGGATTTAAAATAAATGCAACAAGTTTTATGCCAAGTGCATCGAAAACTTATTACACAATCAAATATCTGACGTTGAATGATGATGGCGATTATGATTTTATGTCATTTGCTGCAACAAAATCTGCCTATATTCAAAAGCGCAGTTATTTTGATAAAATTTTAAAAACGTATACTACAAAATAATTTTACTAAATCTGGCGGATGTTTTTAATCGCAATGGTAGTTGTGTAAAACTTTGTTTCCAGATGAAAACGTGGCAAGGATAGTAGCCCCTGCGAAGCAGTCCACTGGACTGAGCGAAGCGAGGGAAGCGGATGAGCGGTAGCGAAGGGCGAATAGCCTGTTTTTGTTTGGTGAGCTTGTCGAACCAAGCAAAAGCCACCCGAATTATTAAAAGTATAGTTTTTTTTAGAATATTTTTATTTAAATCGCAAAGATGCGTGGTTCCTTTTTGGGATTTTAACTTTTTTGCAGGAGATTCTGATGAAGAATATTAATTTGCCTGAAATTTTTGGAAGTCTTGTTTTTAATCAGTCTGTGATGAAGCAAACTTTACCTACTGAAACTTATAAAGCTTTGAAACACACGATGGATGAAGGCACTCCGTTAAATCTGGAAGTGGCTAATCAGGTTGCTGAAGCTATGAAAAACTGGGCAATTTCAAAAGGAGCCACACATTATTCTCATTGGTTTCAGCCGCTTACTGGCATTACTGCAGAAAAACACGATTCTTTTTTGTCGCCAGCCGAAGAAGGCAAAATTCTTATGAATTTTAGTGGAAAAGAATTGATAAAAGGTGAACCGGATGCTTCATCATTCCCAAGTGGTGGAAAACGTTCGACTTTTGAGGCTCGTGGTTACACAGTTTGGGATCCAACTTCTTATCCTTTTGTAAAAGATCACACTTTGTGCATTCCGACTGCATTTTGTTCTTGGACTGGCGAAGCTCTTGATAAAAAAACTCCGCTTTTGCGTTCAATGGAAAGTCTGAATAAGCAATCTTTACGCATTCTCAAATTGTTTGGAAATGATGCAAAGCATGTTACGACAACAATGGGACCTGAACAAGAGTATTTTCTGGTGGACGAAAAACTTTATCAAAAACGAAAAGATTTGAAAATGTGCGGACGAACTTTGTTTGGGGCACGTCCTGTAAAAGGTCAGGAAATGGATGACCAGTATTTTGCTGCAATTAAACCGCGCGTTATTGAATATATGGAAGATTTGAATGTTGAGTTGTGGAAACTTGGCATTTATGCAAAAACTGAACATAACGAAGGCGCTCCTGCTCAGCACGAAATGGCTCCGATTTTTACTACATCAAATCTTGCGGCAGACCAGAATCAGCTTACGATGGAAATTATGAAAAAAGTTGCCCGTCGTCATGGTTTGATTTGTCTTTTGCACGAAAAACCTTTTGCCGGCGTTGCTGGAAGTGGTAAACATAATAACTGGTCGATTGCTACGGATAAAGGAGAAAATCTTTTTGCTCCTGGAAAAACTCCTCGCGATAATGCACAATTTCTGCTTTTCTTGACTGCGGTGATTAAAGCGGTTGATGACAATCAGGATTTGCTCAGGTATTCTGTTGCAAGTGCTGGAAATGACCATCGTCTTGGAGTGATTGAAGCCCCGCCTGCCATTATGTCTATTTACATTGGTGATGAACTTGAAGCGGTTTTGGAATCAATCAAAGAAGATAAATCTTACGCAAATCAAGTGGGTGCAAAACTCAATATTGGTGTTGATGTTTTGCCTGCAATTCCAAAGGATTCTACTGACAGGAATCGAACTTCTCCGTTTGCATTTACAGGAAATCGTTTTGAGTTCCGTTCGGTTGGAAGTTCTCTTTCGATTAGTGGACCTAACACAATTTTGAATTCTATTTTGGCGAATACTTTGTGTGATTTTGCTGATGAACTTGAAAAATCAAAGGATTTTGACAAAGATTTGCAGGCTTTAATCAAAAGAGAAATCACTGCACATTGGAAAATACTTTTTAATGGAAATGGTTACACAGAAGATTGGGTAAAAGAAGCCGAAAAACGCGGACTTAAAAACTATCGCACAACTCCGGAAGCAATTGAGCATTATCTTGACAAAAAAAATGTGGATTTATTTACGCGCATGCAAATCTACACTCCAGAAGAAATGCACAGTCATTATGACATCAAACTGGAAAAATATTGTCAGGTTTTGAATATTGAAGTGAATACAATGGTAGAAATGGTAAACAAAGATATTTTGCCTTCTTGTTTTAAGTATATGAACAGTCTGGCCGACACGAATGCAAAAATGGTTAGTTTAGGTGGCAGCAGTGTGATTCAAAATCTGCTTGGAAAACTCGACAAACTTGCTTCGCAATTAAACGCTGAACTTGAAAAACTAGAAGAAAAGCATTCCAAAACAAAAGAGATTAAAGATTTGCTTGAAGCTGCAAAATTTTATGCGTTCGAAGTTTTACCAGCCATGCAAAAAGTGCGCAATGCAGCTGACCAGATTGAAGAACTTTTGAGTGAAGATTGCAAGCCGTTCCCAAGTTACGAAGATTTACTTTTTAGTGTGCAATAATCTATAAATTTTGTCCATAAGGCTTGATTTCAAATTTTTAGAATTATAAGTGCGTAAAGAATTTATATTTAAAATAATCTCATAACAAAAAAGTCAAGATTCTAAGGGTAACATAAGAATAAGTGAGTTTTGACATTTTTGGAAAAATTTAGGTCTGTCCCTCTTTTGTTGACCAATCTTATTAATTTAGGTCTGTCCCCAATTTAACTATGTTTTCATTTTAGTATGTTCAATTTCGAGTTTTTTAATTTTAAACAGTGGCAAGGATTGTAAGGGCTGGCGTAGCCAGTTCCGAAGCGTAGCGAAGGACTGAAGGTAGCACGAAGTGCGTACGGAACCCTGAAAAGCGCGAGTTTGCAATGCAAACTCGGGACGAGAAATGCATAGCATTTCTCGCTTTTTTTGCGAAGCAAAAAGCCACCCAAAGAATAAAAATTTAAAACTCGACATTTGTCCTATTAAACTGCTTTTTATGAGAGGAGGAAAATATGTATAAAGCAAACGAAAATCGATATGAAAAAATGAAATATTTACGATGTGGGAAAAGTGGCATTCTTCTTCCTAGAGTTGCACTTGGTTTATGGCATAATTTTGGTTCTGGTGATTGTTTTGATACTATGAAAGAGATGCTTTTTGAAGCTTTTGATAATGGAATTACACATTTTGATTTAGCAAATAATTACGGACCGGTCCCTGGTTCTGCTGAAGAAAACTTTGGTAGGATAATGCAGAGTGATTTACGTCCTTATCGAGATGAAATGATTATTTCCACAAAAGCTGGATATGAAATGTGGAAAGGTCCATACGGAAATTTTGGTTCACGAAAATATCTTATGGCAAGTCTTGATCAAAGTTTAAAACGAATGAATTTGGATTACGTTGATATTTTTTATCATCATCGTCCAGATCCTGATACTCCTCTTGAAGAAACAATGGGAGCTTTATCAGATATTGTAAAACAGGGAAAAGCATTGTATGTGGGGCTTTCAAATTATAATACACAACAGTTACAGGCTGCTGCTAAAATCCTGAAAAACAATGGAACTCCTCTTTTGATTGTCCAGCCTCGCTATAATATGTTTAATAGAATTGGAGAAACTTCTGGATTGTTTGAAGCTGCACAAGAGGCAGGCGCTGGCATTATTACTTACAGTCCTCTCGCACAAGGTTTACTTACAAACCGCTATATTAATGGAATTCCTCAGGATAGTAGAGCGGCAAAAAGTCGTTTCTTAAAAAAAGAGGATATTACAGAAGAAACTATTTCAAAAATCAAGAATCTGCAGGAAATTGCTTTTGCTAGAAATCAAAGTCTTGCAGAAATGGCTTTATGCTGGAATTTAAGAAATGACAAAGTTACAACAGTGCTTATTGGTTCTAGCAGAAAGGAACAAATCTTAGAAAATGTTAAGATTGTGAACCATCTTGATTTTACACAAGAAGAACTTGATGCAATAGATAAAATTCTTTCCTGATTTTTTCTTGATTTAGTAAAAACATTTTTTTTCAATATTTTTCTCTTTTTGTTATACCATTTTGTTGATATTGTGGTATATAATATAATTATGGAAAAATTGTTTAATAATGATTGGGAATTTTGTGAAATTCCACTTACTAATGATGAGATGTATAAGGACGGTAAAGCTGTTCTATTGAATCCTGCAAGTTTTTTTGAAACAGCGAAAAGTTGTGACTATGATAAAGTAACTCTTCCTCATGACTGGATGATTTACCATGTAAAAGACCTATACAAAAACAGTGTTGGTTGTTACAGAAAAAAGTTTAAAATACCCTGCAAAAATGATGCACATAATAATTTTAAAGATGAAAGTTTTGCAGAAATCCCAGATGACCAGTCTGTAGAAAAAATGATTGCAAATTCTCATTTTGCACTTAGGTTTGAAGGTGTTTACATGAACTGTGCTGTTTGGGTAAACTCTAAAAAAGCCGGTGAATGGAAATATGGATATTCAACTTTTGAATTTGATATATCAAAGTTTTTAAAAAGCGGTGAAAATGAAGTAATTGTCATTGCTGTGTACCAATCTCCAAATACAAGATGGTATTCTGGAGCTGGAATTTTCCGCGATGTTCATTTCATACAGACACAAAAAACTTTCCTTGTTAGCGATGGAACATATTTTGTGGCACGTCCTTGTGACGAAAATAACTTAAATGGAAAGTGGTCTGTAAAACTTCAGTGTGAAGTTGCCGGTCAGGTTGAAAATCATAAAATTGTACATACTTTGCTTGATAAAAAAGGAAATGCCGTTGCTTTTACAGAAGATTGTAGTTTGAAAAAAATGCCTGAAGCTGATAGTCTTTATCTAAAAAAGAATGTTCCTTCTGTTGCCGATTATGAACTTTTTGAATCAAAAAAAGAAATATTTGTTGAAAATCCAAATCTTTGGTCAACCAAAAATCCAGAACTTTATTTAATTAAAACAGAACTTTATGATAAAAATGGTAAAGTTGTTGATAGTGTAGTACAGAATTTCGGATTTAAATCATTTTATTTTGATAAAAACAAAGGTTTTTTCCTTAATGGCGAGCATCTTAAAATATATGGAGCATGTCAGCATCATGATTTAGGTGCATTTGGTTCAGCTTTTGATAAAAATGCATTGCGCCGTCAGTTTTTAAAGCTTCAGGAGATGGGAATAAATTCTGTTCGCTGTTCACATAATCCTCCTCCAAAAGCATGGATGGATTTAGCTGATGAAATGGGAATTTTGATAGATGACGAAGCTTTTGATATGTGGGAAAAACCAAAAACAACGTTTGATTACGGAAATTATTTTAATGAATGGTTTGAAAAAGATACTGTAAGCTGGGTGAGAAAAGACAGAAATCATCCTTGTTTGATAATGTGGTCGATTGGAAACGAAATTTATGATACTCATGTTGGAAACGGTTTAGAAATAACAAAAAAACTTAAAAAAATTGTTGAACATCATGACCCTTATAAAAACGGACTGGTTACAATTGGTTCAAATTATATGATGACAGATGGCGCTCAAAATTGTGCTCAAGAAATTGATGTAGTTGGTTACAATTATCTTGAGCGTTTGTACGAAGAACATCACAAAAAATATCCTGAATGGAAAATTTACGGTTCGGAAACAAGTTCTACAGTTCAATCACGAGGAATATATCATTTCCCTGAAAGTCTTAAACTTGTAACTTTTTCAGATGGTCAATGTTCGGCTTTAGGAAACTGTTCTACCCCTTGGAGCGCTCCAAATACACAGACTGTAATCACAAAAGATAGAGATTTTGAATTCAGTGCGGGGCAATATATATGGACAGGATGGGATTATATTGGAGAACCGACACCGTATCATACAAAAAATTCATATTTTGGTCAGATTGATACAGCAGGTTTTCCAAAAGATACATTCTACCTTTATAAATCTGAGTGGGCATATAAAGATACAGCTCCTTTTGTACATCTTCTTCCTTATTGGGATTGGAATGAAGGGCAGATTATTGATGTAAAAGCTTACACAAATGCTGAATCCGTCGAACTTTTTTTCAATGGAAAATCTCTTGGCAAGCAGACAATAAATCATCAAAAGGGAAGTGAACCTTTTGGAAGATGGCAAGTTGAATATCACAAAGGTGAGATTAAGGCAGTTGCTTATGATGAGAATGACAAGCCAGTTGCACAGGAAGTAAAAAAATCCTTTGGCGACCCTGAAAAAATCATTTTAAAGCCAGAAGATGGTGATTTTGGGAATTTGCATTTTATCGATATCATGACAGTTGATAAAGATGGTGAGCTGGTAGAAAATGCCCGAAATTACATAACTTTTAATGTAACTGGTGATGCGGAACTTATTGGAATGGATAACGGAGATTCCACAGACTACGATGAATATAAATCTTGTGGACGTTCTTTGACTAGAAAACTTTTTTCAAACAGACTTGTTGCAATTGTCCGCATAAATAAAACTGCACTTGAAAAAGGCGGAGTCGTAATTACAGCAGCCAGCAAAGATTTACCGACAGTTTCATATAAGTTTGATGGAAAAAAATGGACTGAAACTTCACCTTATCTTGCTATAAAACCTGAAAAAGATTTAATACCTGCAAGAAAAATTGAAATCATAGCGCAGGGTGAAACAGAATTATCTCCTTCAAACAAAGAAATCTCTGTAATTTGTAAAGTTTTACCTGAAAATGCAACTTTTAAAACAATAAACTGGAATCCTGTTTTAAAAGAATGTGTTTTTAGCGATTACATTCGTGTGACTCAAAAGAAAGGTGAGAATACTGGAACTGAAACTGCTGTTATTCAGGCGGTTTGTGACGGTGAATGTATTTTACGTTGTACTGCTCAAAATGGAACGGAACTTGATGAAGTTTTAAGTGATTTGAATTTCAAAGTAGAAGGACTTGGAAATCCAAAATTAAATCCATACAAGATGATTGAAGCTTGTCGCCAGAATAACTGGGATAAAACACGACAAAAAGCAACTGTGTGTTTGGAAAGCGGCATTTCAAACAGAGGCATTGGACCAACCTGGATTTCTTTTGATAAAGTTGATTTCGGCATTGAAGGTGCTGATACCATCCATATTCCTATTTTCTCGTTTGAAACAGAAATTCCAGTTGAAGTTTGGGACGGCACTCCAGGAGATGGTACAACTTACGAAGGTTCTGTTCCGTCACAAAATGGTGAATGTCTTGGAAAGTTTATCTACAAACACGAATCCATATATAATACATATTCTGAAAATGTATTTGTGCTTGGTAAACGTCTTTTTGGTTCTCATACCATAAGTATTGTTTTGCCTCGCGAATTATATTTTCACGGGTTCTATTTTGATAAGACAAAAAAGGCTCTTTCAAAACTTCGTGCCCTTGATGCTGATATGATTGCGGGAGATTCTTACAACTGTACGGCAGAAAATGTTGAAAAAATAGGAAACAATGTTTGTCTTGATTTTAATAATATGGATTTTGGTGAACAAAAAGTTACAAAACTTATTGTTTGCGGTAAATCAAATACAGAAAACAATACGATAAACGTAAAGTTTTTTAACGATGATGGTTCAAACACAACGCAAGTAATAGAATTCTCTCACACTGATGATTACGAACAGCGTGAGTTTAATCTAGAAGCTGTTACTGGAAAGAAAAAAGTAAGTTTTGTTTTCCTTCCAGGTTGTAACTTCGATTTCAAATGGTTTAGATTTGAATAATTTTTTACAAGGAAGCTGAAAACTAATCTTTTTTTACAGTCCTGATGGAGCCCATTTTCAGGCGTTTTTCCCTGGTATCTTCCAAAAGGGATTGTAATTTTTCAGCATCTTCATTCAAAATGGCATTTTTAAACTCTGTCATCATATTTTGAAAATTATCAATATGCTGGCAGAGTTTTTCTTTATTACTGATGAATAGTTCAGTCCAAAGGGGTGCATTAATCATTGCAATTCTTGTTAAATCTTCAAAACTTCCGCCACCAAAAGCAGTAATTTCAGAATCCTGAGCACTTTCAACTAATGCGCTTGCAATTACGTGGCAAAGCTGACTTGTAAAACCAATTTTGTAATCATGTATGTCGCAGGTTGTTTCTGTGATTCTTGAAAAACCAATCTCTGTGATAAATTGTTTCATCAATTCGATGTTTTCACTTTTATTGAACTTTTCGGGGCAGAGAATGTAATTATGATTTATAAAAAAAGCTGCGTTTGAGTTTGCGTATCCTTCTTTTTCACCACCGGCCATTGGATGCCCAATAATAAAATCCACATCATCACGCAGAATATCTGGCAATTCTTTAGAAAAAATTCCTTTAACACCGCTGATATCAGTAACAATTGAATTTGGTTTAAAAAACTGTTTATAATTTTTTAAAAAATCTAAAGTTGCATGAGGATAAAGACAAACATAAAGAATGTCACAATCTACAATCATATTTTGAACTTGGTCGCTTGTGAAAGTCTGGTCAACAACACCTTCGGACTTTGCTTGACTTAGACAAGCTGTGCTTCGGTTGCATGCAAAAATTTTTCCAGTAGCACCATTTTGACTTAAAATATTTTGTCTGATAGCTTTCGCTATAGAACCGCCCATAATTCCAAGACCGACGATTCCATAATTTAAATCTTTAAGTTTTCTCATAAAAGCCTCATAACCGTTAAAATAGTAGGACAAATGTCGAGTTTTGAATTTTTTTTTTTAGGGTGGCTTTTTGCTTCGCAAAAATCAGGCTTTTCAGGGTTACGTACGCACTTCGTGCTACCTTCATTCCTTCGCTCCGCTTCGGAACTGGCTTCGCCAGCCCTTACAATCCTTGCCACGGTTTGTAAATCAAATACTCGAAATTGAACCTTTTTTAAAAATACACTTCAAAAAAAAACAACTTTTTCACCTTTTTTGTAAATCTTAACACCGTGCTAAGAAATTCGCAGCGCATGCAAATAAAATCCTCGTAGAAAAAAAAATCCAGCACGAAGTAAATGTTTGCAACAGACTAAAACTCGAATTTAAATCTATTGATTAATATACTATAGCAAATCTCAAAAAATAGAACAAATGTATAAAGTAATTGAATTTTTATATGAACAAAACAGGGACAGACCTCGTTTTATTTTTTTTTATAAAGAAGACAAGGTCTGCCACCTGTTTCATAATCAATATCTTCTATGGCTAAATTGTTTTTTACAAGATAATTCATATAATGACGAACCGTGACAATAGAAATCCCAAGTGCTTGCGCAATCATATCTACAGATTGCCAGGTTGTTACATTCTGAAGATATTTTTTTAGCAGTTCTAAAGTTTTAGCCTGTATTCCCTTTGGATATTTTTGAGTTTCAAATTTATTTGAATTCACAGGAAAATTGTTCTGATTATTTGAATTAATAAAATTATCGACAAAATTTTGATCCATTATTGTTTTTTCTTTAAACGCTTGATGCTGAGCAGTAAACTTTTCAAGTGCATTCTGAAATCTTGCAAAAGCAAAAGGTTTAATTAAATAATCTACAACACCAAGGTGAACAGTTTCTTCTAGTGTTGATGTATCATTTGCTGCTGTTACCATGATTACTTCTGTTTCAATCTTGGAATTACGAATTTCTTTTAAAACTTCACGACCATCCATCAATGGCATGTAAACATCAAGCAAAACTAAATCCACCTGATTTTTTCGGAGAAAATCTAAAGCCTCAACCCCATTTCTACAAGTCCCACATACACAAAAATCTTTATTTTTTAAGATATACTGTTCGTTTATCATAGCGACCATAGGATCATCTTCGACAATTAAAACTTTATACATGCTCCAAAACCTTAATATTTATTTAAATATTTTAACATACCATGCATTTGGTGTCTACAACATTATTTCTAGCGAAAAGCCCGCCCCCAAAGGGGAGCGCCAAAAAATCTAAAAAAATAATTAACAGGTTTCGCTAAGGGTAAGGCACAATAAGCATCGTTTTTTTCAATATCTTTATAGGTTCAATTTCGAGTTTTTTAATTTTAAACTGTGGCAAGGATTGTAAGGGCTGGCGTAGCCAGTTCCGAAGCGTAGCGAAGGAATGAAGGTAGCACAAAGTGCGTACGGAACCCTGAGAAGCGCGAGTTTGCAATGCAAACTCGGGACGAGAAATGCATAGCATTTCTCGCATTTTTTGCGAAGCAAAAAGCCACCCTAAAAAGAAAAATTCAAAACTTGACATTTGTCCTATTTGATTTTGTATTAAAAACAAATAAGAATTTGTGTGTGAAGAGAAATTCTCTTTGAAAAGCAATTTTAATTTTCCAGTTCATATCGTCGACTTTTGTAAAGTTCAGCAATATCAGAATCTGTAAATCCTAGTTTTCCTGTTTTATGAAAATAGTTGTTACAATCCCATAAGAAAGGCGCATAATTATTTCTGTCACAATTATCAAGAACATTTTCCAGCCAGAGAACATCATTTTCTTTACGACTGTAGCTTCCATCTTTATTTTTTAACATTGCAACCGCATATTCACCAATTACAACACCGATTCCATCGTTTTTAAAGTTCTTCAACAAGTTAAAAAGCCTGTTTTGTTCACTTATTTCTTTTACTGAGCCCCAGGTTTTTGCAGGTTGCTTAATTCCACCCCAATCAACAGGTTCTCCAACTAAAGAATAAAGGGCTGGTGAATAGTAATGAACCGAAACCATAAGTTTAGAAATATTGTTTGAAGGATCGGCCGGCATTTTAAACTGACTGTCTGTTGTTTTTACAAAGTCTGTGTTATAACCGGGAATTAACAGAAAACGTTTTGAATTTTTATTTCCCTGTTTACGAATCTTATCAACAAAATACTGACTCAATTCAGTCATCAATTTGTATTGTTCAGTCACTGTTAAATTTCCAGTTTTACCATCAACTTCATCATTGAAGCGGTGACCCCATTCTTCGTTTCCTGCTTCAAAAACTAATTTATATGAATAGTCTTTAAAATTTGTTCCAACATCGTCCCAAATTGCATCAAATATTTTGTATGCCAAAGCTTTATCTTGTCCAAAAAGACCCCACCATTGATAATCCCAATGATCATTTATCATTACAATCAGACCAGCATCTAAAGCCCAATCTACAAGAGTTTTTACTCTATCCATAAAATCATCATTGATTTTGAAGTCGCCATTACGCCAATCCATTGTACTTGTCCAGGCAACAGGAATTCTCACACTGTCAAAACCTGCATCTTTCATAGCTTCAAATATTTTTTTTGTTGTTACAGGCTGTCCCCAGGAAGTTTCATATTGTTCAGGTTTAGCATTGTAGCCTAACCAATAAGCTCCTGCAGCTTCCATAGTATTTCCCAAGTTGATTCCATTCCCCATTATTTTTGTAAATTGTAAAGCATTCATTACTTCAAAATCAGATTCATTAAAAGTTTTATCTTCAATTTTAGATTCAGTATCTTTTGCAAATAACATACATGAAGTTCCAGAAATTAAAATAAGCAAAAAAAAGCAGATAAATTTTAGTTTTTTCATAATTACCTCCCATAAAAAGTCAATTACATTTTATTCACCATCAAACTTATTGATAATTTTATCTTACTTAGCTAATAAAAAAATCAATTTTTATGTTGATATGTATAACATTTTCTGCCTTTTTTATTGAGGGGGTAGTACAACCCCTCAAAACGGCGAAGTCAAGGCTTTAAGCGTTAGCGTGCCTTGACTCGACGTATTGTTTTTAGTTGATTTTTAGGCATAATATGTTATCTTTTAATTATGACAATCAAAGTTGGTTCAATTGGTTATAATTTTGATCATGATAAAAATTTCTATATGGATAAACCTTTAGGCCCAGGTGCTTATTTACTTTTGTTTGTAAAAACTGACGCAAAATTTACCATCAACAGAAAAGCTTTTTATGTGAAAGAGAATTCCTATATTTTATTTAATCCTACTACTCCATGCAGTTATAAGCCTGCGAAAGATTTATACATAGATGACTGGTTTTTCTTTAATATGGATGAAGCAGATAAAGACTATTTAATAAGTCTTGGAATTATTTTTGATGAGCCTGTGGAACTAAAATCTGTAGAGAATCTTACTAATGTTATTCATAATATTGTTTTTGAACATTATTCCACTGAACCCTATCATGAAATAATGGAAAACAATTATGTAAGTATTCTTTTTCACCAATTGTCCAGAACACTACAGAATAAAAATCAACCTTCACCAGATTTACTCCACTCAAAAAATGATAAATTTACTTATCTGCGTTCTGTTTTGTTTGAATTCCCTGATTCTTTTAAAAATATTGAACATATGGCAAATTACGTCAATTTAAGCGTTTCAAGTTTTCAACATACTTATAAAAAGATTTTTGGTCATAGTGTCATAAATGATGTAATTGCGGGACGAATAAATAAAGCAAAAAAGCTTCTAGAATCTACCAATTATACAATATCTGAAATTGGAGAAAAATGTGGTTATAAAACTGAGTATCACTTTATGCGACAATTTAAAGAACAGGTTAATATGACTCCAACAGAATATAGAAATCAAAGTTCTTGGATTCAAATAGAAAAATCAAGAGGCTAGTTTGCAGAAAATGTTATACATATCAACATAAAAATTGATTTTTTTATTAGCTAAGTAAGATAAAATTACAAATACATTTGATTATGAGGTTCAATTTCGAGTTTTTAATTTTAAACAGTGGCAAGGATTGTAAGGGCTGGCGTAGCCAGTTCCGAAGCGTAGCGAAGGAATGAAGGTAGCACGAAGTGCGTACGGAACCCT